>JAJZBG010000032.1 GCA_021799035.1 Actinomycetes bacterium
CCCGGACTTCAATGTGTCAGATTTCACATCTAGGACAAAGATAAATTCTAGAGTGATGTTCAGTCAAGCAATGGCGAAAAATATTTCGTAGTATTTCTCATTCTTGGCATGAAAGCGAAATCAGATCCGCCAATTAGGTGGCAGGAAACTCGTTGAGCGAAAAGAGACGACAGGTCCAAACGCGAAATAGATGATCAGATTGTATTCATTATGGGCGCAGTTCATGAACAGCGATGTAAGCGACGGTAATCCGATCTCTTAGTCGGGGTAGCGACTGCTTCACCAAAAATTGGTAAACAGCGGTAATCAGTGGTATGACACTAATATGCCAACGTTGGTATCGATTGGAGTTGCCGCCCGTGAGATGGGCGTGCATCCCGACACCCTGCGCCGGTGGGAGCTCGAGGGACGCATCGACCCGGCCGAGCGAACGCCGGGGGGAAGGCGGCGTTACGACCTCTCCAAGCTCCGCCATCTAGCCCCGCACAAGGCACCTTCGTCGAGGGCGACCATCGCCTACGCGCGAGTCTCGACCAACGGCCAAAAGGATGATCGACCCGCCAGGTAGCGCTGCTGGAGAGCTTCTGTGCTGCGCAGGGATGGACCTACGAGGTCATCACCGACATCGGCTCAGGTCTCAACTATCAAAAGCGTGGCCTGCGCCAGCTCAGCGCACGGATCTGCTCCGGGGGCGTCGGACGACTGGTGCTCAACCACAAGGACCGCCTCCTGCGGTTCGGGGCGGAGTTGATCTTCAGCCTCTGTGAGCACTTCTCTGCGAGGTGGTGATCATCAACGCCAGCGGGGACTCTACTTACGAAGAGGACCTGGCAAGTGACGTCATCGAGATCGTGACCGTATTCTCGGCTCGACTCTACGGCTCCAGGAGCCACAAGAATCGTAAGGTCATGGACCAGCTCAGAGAAGTCGCCCAAGAGGTAGCCCCATGACCAAGTGCTACGCCTCCGTGCAACGGTGTCGGCGGTGAAACGCACCGTCGGTCTGGCCACCCTTCCCATCAACAGGGCCAAGTACGCCGAATTGCGCTCGGTGATCGAGTCCTACGCGGGTATCAAACGGCGTTTCGTCAACCGCCTGCGCTCGCCGGCGGTGTTCTACCTGTTGGACCGCAAGCAGAGCTTCCGTGACCATGCGAAAAGACAAGGCTGGTACCCGGACGCCATCAATGTCCATTTGGTCGACCAGGCGGCCTTCGATGCCGTGGAGACCTGCGTTCGCCATATCGAGTCCCGTATTGCCACGTCGGACCTCAAGGCCCGAATCCGGAAAAGGTTCACCGACGAGGATGCTCGCCACACGCCTACGCCTGCTTGGCCCGGTACGCGGCTATCGGAGAGATCATGGGCGCCGGCGTGCCAATGATCAAGGCCGTCACCGTGGCTCAAGAGACCAGGGTCGCCGTCGCCTCCTACCTGCACCGCACGATCCGCTCGGCTCTCGCAGGCACCTGGCCGACGGTGAGCACTGCCCGTTCGATGGCCCTCGACTCGACGCTGTACTCAGCGCCGAACGTAGAGCAACCGGGCGGATCTCCTGCGCTCCGTCAGTACGTCAGGATCGTGGGGAGCAGACCACGCCGCCGCATCATTCTCCCGATGGCCGGCGTCTCCCGCATATCGGGGAACATCCGGGTAGTGCTCGATGACGAGCACCATCGCGCCTTCATTCATGTCGTCTACGATGTAGCCGCACTTGCGCCTGCCACCGGTCCAGCCGTGGCGCTCGATTGGGGCATCACCGAAGTGTGCACCGACGACGCCGGAGTCCACCACGGTACCGGTTACGGCACGGCCCTCGTTGCCATGACCGAACGTCGGAACAAAGTCGGTAAAGCCAGGAACCGGCTCCGGGCGCTGTCGAAGAAGGACGCCGGCTCCAAGCGGGCCAGGCGCATCGCTCGGAACAACCTTGGCACGAAGAAGCAGGAGGCCGGACTCCGGCGGTCCAAGGCCCATCTCAAGACCATCTCGGGTGCAGCGATCAAAGAGGTCGTCTACGGAGAAGGGAACCGGACGAGGCGACTGGGCAGCGTCCCTCGGTCCCCTACGCAGCGTCCACACACGATCATCATCGAGGACCTCTCCCATCTCCGCGGGAAGGCCAAGGCCAAGAAGATCTCTCGGGTGTGCGCTGCATGGGTGCGCTCGGAGAATGAAGAACGCATCACGGTACATGCGTACGTCGGAAGTTCCGACGTGAAAACCGTCAATGCGGCCTACACCAGCCAAACGTGCCCCGATCCAGCATGCGGGTATGTCTCTTCGGACAACCGGCACGGGGACACGTTTCACTGCCGCAATCCACATTGGGATTGCACATGGCGGGGCGATGCAGACCACGTGGCGGCCATGAACATCAAGTCGAGGACCGATGATCGCGAGATCGGCCAGTTCACTCCGTACCGGGAAGTGAAGAAGATCCTCGACGCGAGGTTCCAACGCCAACTGGAAAACAGGACCGGAGGTGAGTGCGTCGGCAAGTCCGCTGTCCGAGCACGCCGCGTTGATGGAACTGTTACCGCTCATGGCAGGACTCCAAGCAGACCACGCGGGGGCAACCCCGTTGTGGGAGACAACCGTATGGTTGTCGATTCGTCGAGTCCCGGCTTTATGGATACGCCAGGGGAGACTCAGCGGCTGGAGAGCGAAAAGAAAAGGAGTACCTAGAAATGCCTAGGTATTCTGGAGCGGCTGCTCGAAAATCTGGCTAGGTGAGTTGACGCATCTACTCGCCCCATATAGCATACGCATTCAACGGTTCAAACGGGGGGCTTACTAGTTGCCAAAACTAGGGAGGGGGAGGTGGCAATGTCGAGCCGCTTAGCCTGCGATTTTGTCGCAAGATCTGCGCGGGAGTGAGTGGCTACCTATTTTATCCGCATATGGCCAGGTTTTGAATTTGTGGGAAATAGCGTTCCGGAGTTGCCATGACGTAGGAGTTGGGGGCGAATACCGGATTGTCCTGTGCGGTAGGCTGGCGCAGGAGGTGGAAAGCCTGCTTCCAGGGGTGATCGTTCAACATGGAGCAGCATGTCGCTGCGCGTACAGTGTCGGCGCTCATGGTCAACCAGTCAGGTCCTAACCAGTTTCTGATGCGCCTTCATAACGTCGATGGCTCTGTAGCCTTTTGGGTCTCTGCTCTTGAGCTTTGAGATCTCAAAAGATTCAGGATTGTCGGCACATCCTGCCGAGATTGCGATGTCCCGCATGCAATCATTTGAATCTGGATAGCTGGGAACCTATTGAATGATTCCTCGGATGGACGGCCCTCTGACAGCGAGCGGCTCTTTTCCGTTGGAATCAATGCATCATGTAAGCAAACTTCGCAGTTCCTTTGGACCTGCAAGAACTGGGGGAGGATAGTCCCGATGAGGATTGGGAAACGGCAACTTGTTTTCGGGGGTCGGAAACGGGCATCAATGGTCAAGGCTGCGGCCGGGCTAGTGGCGCTTGGTTTGACCGCCGCGGCGTGTGGAAGCTCAGCTACGGCTTCTTCCACGAAATCGGCTACATCAACAACAAAGGCGCTTTCGCCATATGTGCTCCATGCAATTGTCTCGGCCACGGGTAGCGCCGCATCAGTCGGTGCCGCAGAAGAGGCAGCGCTGAAGGGAGCGCAGGATTATGTGAACTCGACCGGGGGTATCGACGGTCATCCGCTTCAGATTTCTGTTCAGGATAACCAGAGCAATCCCGTTACAGCGGTGTCCCTGGCTTCTAACCTGATTGCCTCGAAGGTACCTATCATACTTGCTGGAACAATAGGCTCAACTGTAGCTGGGGTCGACAAGTTGGTTACTTCGTCTGGGCCGCTGATTTGGAATCTATCTCCTGTGAACTCTGGACCGCCACACAGCTACATATTTGCTGACTCGAACTCTCTTCAGCAGCTGATTACAGCTTCGATGGTTTTTGCCAAAGATCAGGGATGGACGAAGATCGCCGCACTGACGACAACGGATACCAGCGGGACGGTTGGCTGGAGCTCACTTCAGAATGCACTGAAGCTTCCTGCGCTCAACAGCATCCACGTCGTTGCCCACGAGACATTCGATCCGTCTGCGATCTCGGTTTCCGCCGAGCTTGCGGTGCTGAAGGCGTCGCATCCCCAGGCTGTTTTCGAATGGAGCACTGGAACGCCTACCACAACCTTTTACCAGGACTACCAGCAGGCTGGAATGGTCAACATTCCGGTAATCACCGGCTACGGAAACGCGGAGCCAACAGTTCTCAAGCGATTCGGCAGTTCGCTGCCTAGCCAGCTCTATTTCGCAAACGAGCGCTTTGAAATCGGAAGTTCGGCTCTCACCGGAAGCGCTGCCACGATGACCAAGGCCTTCGAGACCGAGATGAAAAAGCAAGGCGTATCAGCCGGACCCGACGAGTCTCTGGGCTGGGATCCAGTAATGATAGTTGCCGCTGCTCTTCGGCACCTTGGTGTCAACGCGACTGCGACGCAGCTGAAGAAGTACATCGAGACTATTCAAGGCTTCCAGGGTGCCAACGGAGTGTATAACTTCTCTCCCACAAACCATCGTGGAATAAGCCTCACGTCTCTGGTGATGACTCAGTGGGAAAGCCAGTCCAATTCGTTCAAGGTGACCAAGCTGAAGTACCCTTCATCGCTTTCTTAACTTGATCTGATTGATGAGCTGTTCAAGCCGCTACGTCGGCTTGGCAGGTTTTGGGGTTGAAACCGGCAGCGTGAGGCGAGCCGGCTTCAACCCCTTTATTTTTGCGCTTTTCTTCACGGTCGGTTTCGCGTAATGCAGGACCAGTCGTCGGCGAGCCAGATTGCATATTGACCGGAGTTGCTAGTTATAATATACCCTAGGAGGTATACGGATACCCAGCTGTCAATATGGCTCGGGCTTTGTTGGCTGGCAGTGAGGGTCTTGTGGTGCAGATGACTCATTATGGCCAGTCTTCTTGGCTGACCTGGAGAAGCCCGAGTCTGGATTGAATTGCAGGTTGCCATAGGCCGGAAGCGCAGAGATAGGGAAGGTAATGCGACAGATTGTCATCATAGGTGGTGTAGCCGGCGGGATGTCTGCGGCTACTAGGCTCCGCAGGCTTGACCCAAAGGCGTCGATCATTGTTTTGGAAAAGAGCTCGTACGTCTCTTATGCCAACTGTGGCCTTCCGTATCATATCGGAGGAGTGATATCGAGAAAGCAGGATCTGCTTTTGCAGACCGCGGAGAGTCTGAATCTGCGATTCAAACTTGATGTTCGCGTACTTAGCGAGGTGGTGGGAATAGATCGCAACGCCAAGACGGTGCGAGTAGCTGACATAAAGGAAGGTACGGAATACACGCTTGCTTATGATCAGCTCATTTTAAGCCCGGGGGCGCAGCCTGTGGTTCCTCCGATCCCTGGAATAGAAAGGGCACTGACGCTGAGAACGGTGGAGGACGTGTCGAGAATTGTCGACGCTGTGGATGATGGCCCAAAGAGTGCCGTTGTCATCGGCGGTGGGTTCATAGGAATCGAAACAGCTGAGAATCTGCGTCATCGTGGCATTGAGACGTCTCTGGTTGAGGCCCTCGATCAGGTCCTCTCTCCCCTCGATGCCGAGATGGCGGTATTGGTGGCAAATGAGCTCAGGCGAAACAGGGTTGAACTTCACCTTGGTCAAGCTGTTGCCGCGATCAACAAAGACTCCGTTGAACTGAGCAGAGGCGATATAGTCCCGGCGGAGTTGGTGATCCTCGCGATTGGAGTGAGGCCTGACACGAGGCTGGCGAAGATGGCAGGGCTTGAAGTCGGGCCGCATGGAGGGATCTCTACGAACTCGTACAATCAAACGAGTGATCCCGAGATCTACGCGATTGGTGATGCCGCCGAGAAGGTTGATGCGGTAGACGGAACGACGTCCCTCGTCCCGTTGGCCAACATTGCCAACCGCCAGGGGCGGATAGTGGCAGACCACATAATGGGTAGGGAGACTCGATGGGTCCCAGCAATAGGAACTGCAATTGTCAAGGTCTTCGACCTAACCGTCGCTACGACGGGATGGAATGAGAAGAGGCTGCGGGCAGCTGGTCGCGACTATTTGCCAATACATGCACACCCGAGCTCGCACGCGGGATATTATCCTGGAGCGAAGAGCATGGCGATAAAAGTGCTTGTAGATCCCAATACTCATCTGATTCTTGGAGCCCAGGCTGTCGGGCGCAAAGGAGTGGACAAGCGTATAGACGTTATTGCGACGGCGATGAGGGCGGGCCTTCGTGCTCAAGATTTGGCAGATCTGGAGCTTGCCTATGCGCCGCCATTCGGATCTGCCAAGGATCCCATAAACATGCTCGGCTATATAGCTGAGAACTTGACAAGTGGCTTCAGCAAGAGCGTTCAGTGGGATGAACTTGACTCCTACCTTGAGAGGGGAGTGGCGTTGGTGGATGTGCGAACAGAGGAGGAGTACTCTCGCGGCCACATCCCAGACTCCATCAATATCCCAGTAGACGAGCTTAGGGATCGTTTGTCGGAGTTGCCGGACGAGGAAATCGTGATCTACTGCCAGGTGGGGATTCGAGGGCACACTGCGGCGTCGCTACTGAGGGGGCACGGCTATGACGTCGCGAATCTCGATGGCGGATTCCAGACTTGGATCAACTCTCCTGCAGCATCGACAGTCGCGTTTGTAGTCTGACCCTGCCATAGCTCTGGCTAGGCTCGGGATGCGTCGAGTCCTCAATTATTTCTCACCGCGAAACCGCGGTGCCTTCAAGGATCACATAGTGAGTCAGATGTCACAAGAACAGAAATTTCTTACGTGTACGTACGACCATGTCTAGCAGGTAGTTCGCATCTTTTCCCACAATGTGGTTCTAGGTGTCATTTTGAACTTTTGTCAAAAGGTCTGTAATGTTGGCAAACATAAAGGTCTTTGCGAGTTATGGCGTTTTCGACGATGAATGTGACAAAAGAGGGTCATCAAGCGACTGAACTAGGGGGCCAGTGCGTCGGCGCAAGAGTTGGAATTCTCCGGGTCAAGGTGGGAAGCCAGCGTCGGTAGCAACTTCATGAACCGGACACCTTCGGCTGAAAGGCAGCACCCACGAAGTTCAATGGCTTTCGTGTTCCAGACGCCTGCTAGGCGGGAAGTATCGGGAGATAGGAAGGTCGATGCAAGAGCTTTACAATGCTGCTAACTGGCTGGTGGACCGCCACATAGAGGCAGGAAATGGTGGAAAGGTCGCTGTTCTGTCCGGTGATGAGACATACACCTACGCCGACATTCAACGAGAGCTTTTTCGTGTTCAGCATGCTTTGTCAGTCCTACAGGTGCGTCAAGAGGACCGAGTTGCACTTGTGCTCAACGACGAGGCTGCCTTTCCTGCTTGGTTTCTAGGGAGCATGAGATCAGGCATCGTCCCGATTCCGCTGTCAACGATGTTGAATGGCGAGGAGCTGGGATTCGTCATTGACGACTCAAGGGCAGCCGTTGTTGTGATGTCTGCTGCTTATGCAAAGTGGCTCCCAACAATTAGAACTATTGCGTCCGATCTTCGAAGAGCGGTCATCGTCGGCGAGCCAGATGAAGAGACGCGAAAGATAATTCGCGGCGAGACAGAGATCGGCGTATATTCTTGGTCGGATTTTGACGACGTTGGAGAAGCTCCAACGGCGAGAACGGGAGCGGATTCGCCTGGTTTCTGGCTTTACAGTTCCGGCACGACCGGTTCTCCCAAAGGAGTAATGCACAGGCAGAAGGCTCTCGAAATTACAGCGGTCAACTATGGCACTTCCGTAATAAAGATCCAGCCCGACGACCGCTGTCTCTCTGCAGCGAAGCTTTTCTTCGCATTCGGGCTTGGAAATTCCCTTACATTCCCATTTTCAGTGGCAGCGACCAGCATACTGAATCCAGCGTGGGCTACTCCGAAATCTGTCGCTGATGCTTTGGAGCGATACCGGCCAACTATCTTCTATGGCAGTCCAGGGCTTCTTGCGTCAATGATGGACAGCCAGATCCCGCCGGACGTGATGTCGTCGCTGCGGCTTGTCGTTGTGTCGGGTGAAGCATTGCCAGCAGAGATACACAGGCGTTTCACTGAGCTTTACAAGGTACCGGTCCTTGACGGTGTCGGGTCCACTGAGGCGTTGCACATGTTCATGTGCAACAGGGTGGGTGAGGAGCACCCGGGGACGTCTGGAAGGCCGGTGGATGGCTATGACGTGAAGCTTATCGATGGCGACGGTGTCGAAGTGAGCAGCCCAGAGACACCAGGTTATCTCCACATCAAAGGCGACTCAATAGCAACAGGGTATTGGTGCCGGTATGAGTCAGCCAAGAAGGCATTTGTCGGTGAATGGCTGCGGACGGGCGATGTTTACACCAGGACTCAGGATGGCTACTATCACTTTCTTGGCCGTGACAACGACATGATCAAGATAGGGGGCATCTGGGTCTCTCCGGCTGAGGTGGAGTCCGTCCTCACCGAGCATCCAGACGTCCTTGAGGCGGCGGTCGTGGGTGCCAGAACCATAACGGGGCTTGAGACAGCGGTGGCGTTTGTTGTTCCAAAATCAGGGAAGATACTTGATGTCTCAGCGCTAGAGCAGCATTGCAGAACCAAGATGGCAGCTTTCAAGCGACCTAGGGAGATCTTTTTTGTAGAACAGCTGCCCAAAACAGCCACAGGAAAGGTGAAGAGATTCCAGCTTCGCCAGCAGGTGGCAGAACGGGTGGCAGCTGAATAGCCAGGTCGCACAAATCAGCTTTGCAAGAACAGGGGCAAATCAGCAAAAAGGGGGAGACTTTTCTCAGCGCGAGGACGGCATGTCCTACAAGAAAAATGGCTGGGCTTCGAATCTGAAGAATTTTAGATAAGACCGATTTAGTACTCTGAGGTCTCGGTTGCTACTGTTGAATGACGATTCAATCGTTCCGAATGAGTATTCAAGAGAGGGGAGGTCTAAGGAGATTGCTGAAACTAGACGTGAAACACCAAGTCGCAACTCTGCTGCTTGACCGTCCACCGGTCAATGCTGTCGACAACGCCTTTCTCGATGACTTTGACCAGATGCTGGCAGAGATAAAGGAACTCAATCCTGCCTTGGTCGTCGTCAGGGGTGCGGGAAGGCACTTTTCGGCTGGAGGGGATATCAAGGCTATGGTCTCCGCTCTTGAGGCAAATGATTTTACGAGTTTGGACGGATTCGCAAGGCGAATCCAGAATGCGTATTTTGCCTGGGAGCAGCTTCCCATGCCAACTTTGGCCGTTCTCACAGGCGCGGTGACTGGAGGTGGACTCGAGTTTGCACTGGCCTGCGATCTCCGGTTGGCGGCAACAACGGCTCGCATTGGCTTTCCGGAGGTTCGAATCGGGCTTCTTCCAGCCGGCGGAGGCACCCAGCGCCTGACTCGCTTGGTCGGAAGGGGTCGGTCGCTTCGTTTGATCCTTACGGGCGAGCTGATTGATGGGGCTGAGGCGCACAGCATGGGGATAGTCGAGTGGTGCGCCCACGAAAAGGATCTTGATTCTCGCCTGGCCGAGGTGACAAAGATGCTTCTTGAGGTCGCCGGGCCGGCACAGCCTGCGATAAAGCGCTGCATCAATCGCTATGGAACCGGCGATGGGTACGCCGGCGAGTTGTTTGAACAGAAGGCGTTGCATGTCTCAAATGAGGCCCATGAGCGTCTGAGGGCATTCGTTTCGGAAAGGTAGAAAGAAGAGATGAACATTGACCTAAGCGGGCACCGGGCGGTTGTTACCGGTTCTGGATCTGGGATTTCCCGCCAGATCGCAATTGTGATGGCAAGCTCTGGCGCCGAGGTTGCGGTTGTTGACATCAATCTGGATGCTGCCAAAGAGACTGCTGAGACTATCAACCAGAGCGGCGGTGTGGCCAAAGCCTTTGCGGTGGATGTCACCAGTCGCCAGAGTATCCAGAGTCTTAGACCCGAGGTCGAAGCTGGCCTTGGGATGTGTGACATAATAGTCAACGGCGCGGGGTGGAACGTAGGCGCACCCTTCCTGACGAACGAGCCAGATTTCATTGACAAAGTGGTGGCGCTGAACCTGATGGGAAACATCAACATGTGCCACACTTTCCTTCCGCCTCTTGTAGAGAGCGGCAAGCGCGGTTGGGTTGTAAATGTATCCAGCGATGCAGGCCGAGTGGGAAGCTTAGGGGAGACCGTCTACGCAGCATCGAAAGGCGGAGTGATTGCGTTCTCCAAATCGCTTGCTAGGGAGATGGCCCGCCACAATATAAACGTAAACTGTGTTGCCCCCGGGCCGACCGATACACCGCTTCTGCGCATGCAACCGGAAAAGATCCAGGAAGCACTCGTCCGCGCCATTCCGTTCCGTCGTCTCGGCGACCCAGTCGAAATAGCCAACGTTGTAACCTTCTTAGCCTCTGAGCAGGCATCGTATGTAACAGGCCAGGTTATAAGCGTCAGTGGCGGACTGACGATGGCGGGTTGAAAGGCCAGGGCGCATGAGTTCAAACTCTCACAATACCCCTGGTTCTTCGAGCGGGTCCTTTGCGCTGACTGAAAAGCAGCAGCAGCGGATGGAAGAGGTTCGCGAGATTGCCAGGACAGAATTAGTTCCTTTGGCGGAGGCCGGAGATCCGGGCTCCGTAAACCGCCCTTTGCTGGAAGCGATGGGGCGACGCGGCTTGCTGCAGGGCCTCTTCCCGAAGTCAAGCTCAGGGGAGCAGAGCCGGGAAGCGGCAGCCATGGAGCTGTGCATTCTCCGAGAGTCTCTGGCCTCGGTCAGCACTGAGGCCGAGACAGCATTAGCGCTGCAAGGATTAGGTGCATATCCGATCCTGCAATCTGGCAGTCAGGAGATTGTGGAGGAGTGGATACCCCAAGTTGCCGCTGGAACTGCAGTGGCTGCATTTGCTCTCAGCGAGACTGGAGCCGGTTCGGATGCAGCGGCTCTCGAGCTTCAAGCTGAGCCAGAAGGAGATGGTTGGCGTCTTTATGGAGAGAAGATATGGATTTCCAACGCTCCAGAGGCTGACATCTATACAGTCTTCGCTCGAACGACGCCCGGAGCGGGGGCTCGAGGAGTCACTGCATTTGCGGTGCCGGCGAAACGCGAAGGGGTGGGGGGAGAGCACATCGACCTGGTCGCACCACATCCGATCGGAACGGTAACCTTCGACGCCGTCCGGGTCGACCGAGGAGAGGTACTAGGCGAGGTCGATCGTGGATTCCGAGTCGCCATGAGGACCCTTGACTTGTTTCGTCCCAGCGTTGGAGCTTTTGCCGTAGGGATGGGCCAGGCAGCGCTTGATGCGGCGGTAGCCTACACGGCCTCTCGAGAGGCGTTTGGAGGGTATCTTGCTGATCAGCAGGCCGTAGCGCATGCGCTTGCAAATATGGCAACGCAGCTAGAGGCATCAAGGCTGCTCGTCTACGCCGCAGCTTCAGCTTATGACAGCGGCGCGTCAGCATATGAGATCACCAAGCGCTCTGCAATGGCGAAACTGTATGCCACCGAGACGGCCCAGTTTGTCATTGACACGGCTGTCCAGCTTCACGGAGCTCGTGGCCTAGTGCGGGGCCACCTGCTGGAACATCTTTACCGAGAGGTCCGAGCGACCCGAATATACGAGGGGGCTTCAGAGGTGCAGCGCACAATCATAGGACGATCACTTTTTAGACCACCGACAAGTAAGTAAAGGCAAATATCAATATCAATTCAAGGAGGCATCACCAGAATGGCTTTGTTTAGAGGAACAATACCTTTTACAGACAAATCAGAGCACTTCCAGCTGGACATCAAGGACCAGATAGCCACAATCACTCTGAACCGTCCTGACAAGTTGAACGCACTTACGTTCTGGAGCTACGCGGACCTGCGCGATTTCCTTCACGAGCTACCTTTGCGTGGAGACGTGCGCGTAATCGTCATCCGCGGCGAGGGGAGGGCATTCTCTTCGGGCGGCGACGTTAACGAGATCATCGGCGAACTCCTTAAGATGCGACCGGACGAGCTCCTTGACTTCACTCGCATGACCGGAAGCGTAGTGAAAGCAATGAGGGAGTGCCCGATTCCAATCATTGCGCAGATCCAGGGAATAGCTGCAGGAGCCGGATCCGTTGTAGCCCTTGCGTCAGATTTTAGGATTCTGTCGCGTTCAGCAAAGTTTGCATTTCTGTTCACGAAAGTCGGACTGGCAGGCGCAGACATGGGGTCTGCCTACTTGCTGCCCAGAATCGTGGGCCTCGGCCGAGCCACTCAGCTTCTCATGCTCGGAGACACAATTGACGCCGAGACCGCGGATCGCTTCGGCTTAGCGTCGCAACTAGTAGATGACAACGAACTGGAAGACACTGTCAATGCCCTCGCCAAGAGGATTGCAACGGGACCGTCGTTTGCATATGCACAGACGAAGTCGCTTCTCTCGCGTGAACTTGACATGCCTCTCTCTGGAGCCTTGGAGCTAGAAGCTATGGTTCAGGCTCTGCTGATGAACAGCGAGGACTACGCAGAGTTCCACGCTGCGTTCAACGCCAAGCGTCCTCCAAACTGGAAGGGTCGGTAAGCCGGGCTGGGCTGTTCCGGTCTGTCCGGTCCGGAGGGCAAATGCCTATGGTCTCACACAGGCACCACAGGCTCAGCTCCTCGTCGAAGAGAGTCATGGGGGTCAGCCTCCGTCATGGTTGTCTTCCGCGGTTTAGTTGCCGTACCGCGTTGAGGGGCTGGGCTTGTGGTAGTGAACCAATGTCAGTGGCAAATTGGAATGATCGAATTCGGCTTCGAGGGTGGACCGCCATGGTGGAGCTTGAGTCAGTGTGCTTGATTTGCGATGTTGTATGTTCCGCTGGACTGGGTCGTCAGGACCGAGCGATTGAGTCGCCTGATCTCGAAATGGTTCTGAGAGGCCGGTCTGAATGGAAATCGGCGTCAAGGTCGCAGCAATTCGGATCGGGGCCTGACACCAGAATTGCTGAGCGATGAAGACCGTGTTTGGAAACCACACAATCTCCCAGGGTAGGCAAAAGACCGGCAACTCGAAAGGTCGACTGGCATCGACCCACAAGTGTGTTCTAGAGGAAGGAAGCTAGATCAATGGGTCCGCATCGAGAGAACAGCGGCCAGAGGAATCCAATGCAAAACGCTCTTCCCGAAGCTGAGCGATTTGCGGCGCTCTTGGAAGAATATCCGGAAAAGATGGATCGAATGGAGAAGTTCGATCCAAAGGTCATCTCTCTTCTAAGCGAGCACAGCGTGTGGAAGGCTGTTCATGGATCCCAAGGGGCAGAAGCCAGCTTGACGACTCAGTGCAGATGGATCGAGGCATTGGCTGCCAAGTGCACCTCTACTGCTGTTCTGGTCCAAAGCCAGCTCACCGTAGGGCATACAATCCTGCTATCGGGTTCGCCTTTGGCTGCGCAGCTTCTAGACGAGATGCGAGAAGGAACGATCTGGGGCTGGGGGTTGACCGAGGCGGAAGCAGGGTCGGACATCCTTTCAATGAAGACGACTGCGCACCACGAAGGCAGCGAATACCGGATTCGCGGCTCCAAGAGATTCATATCAAATGCAGGAATAGCGACAAGGTATCTGGTATTCGCGCGGACCAGAGCGGAGAGAAGTTCAAAATCGATTAGCGCGTTTGTAGTTCCCGCTGACGCCTCTGGTCTTTCGATTGCCAGGTACGAACACAAAATGGGATTGCGTGCCTCTCCCACTGGAGACGTTGTACTCGATGATGTTCGGGTTCCTGGCGCTTCCACCATAGGTGCGGTAGGTGAAGGAGTTGGCTTGGCGCTGAGCACGCTGCGGTGGAGCCGTCCACTCATAGGAGCCGTGAGCGTGGGGGTAGCGCGTGGCGCTTTTGAGCACTTGATGAAAGCCGTTGCTCCCACGGAGAGAGAAATGATGGAGCTAACGAGCCATCAGGCGAAAGGCCATCGAATAGCTGAGCTGTTAATGGAGGTGATGGCCGCCAGAAGCCTTCTCTATGAGGTAACGACTCGAGCCGACACCACCGGAGAGCTGCCTTCTATGTGGGAGGCAGCAAGCACCAAGGCGTTTTGCAGTGAAGCAGCTATGAAAGTTGCGAGCGAGGCCCTGGAAATTGCGGGCCGTGCATCCGTCGAGGTTGATGCGCCGCTTCAGCGCTGCTACAGGGACGCCAAGATTCTTCAGATATTTGAAGGAACAAACCAGATTCAGAAGAATGCAATCATGAAAGAACTGGGTGCAGTAGATTTTGCGAGACTATAACGGCGCGTTCAACGCATATGAGAGCGAGAGACCCTCGGCAGTTGCGAGATGCCACTCATCAAGGCTGTTTGCCAGAGGATTGCACGTGAGCGGTGGCGAATCTCCCAGAACGGCGGCCGTAGAGGTCAAGCGGGTCGAGGGGTCATGAACGGTCTTGGCATTCTGTTGCCATTTCGAGCTTGCGGAGCCAAAGATGCCGTCCGACTAGGTCTTGAAGCCGAGAGGCTCGGGTACTCTTCTGTCTGGACTCCCGAGGTCAGCACCTTTGATGCCATCTCGGTCGCGGCAGCGCTGGCTGCGACAACTGAGCAGATTAGCGTAGGCACCGCGATTGTGCCACTGGACAGCCGAACTCCGGTGTCGTTGGCCATGAGCGCCGCTTCCTTATCTGATTTGGCTCCTGGAAGAGTAACTCTGGGCATTGGTGTGTCAACTCGGACCATAATGGAGCAGTGGCATGGCCGGGACTTCGGACGTCCGCTAAGTCGGGCAAAGGATACCTTGGCGATCATCAACGAAGTCCTGGAGGGGAACAGAACCAACCTTGCAGGTGTGGTGCATTCGTCAGTTGGTTTTCGCCTTGACGTTGTTCCATCTGAGCGGCCTAAAGTGTTTCTCGCGGCACTTGGCGAGGGAATGCGAAAGCTGGCTCTTGAGGATGCAGACGGGATGATACTGAATTTTTTGCCGCGATCCAAGGCGCAGGGTCTGCTGCAAAACCAGAGCCCATCCAAGCCATTCGTCATTGCGTGCTTTGTCCGGGTTGCAGTCGCGGATGCTCGAGGTGCTTCTGAAACGCGCATTCGTAAGGAAATGGCGTCATACCTCCGAATAGAGCAGTACAGGAACTGGATAGCCTCATTCGGATTCGGCGGCCTCTCCTATGCACCCGACGAAGACCTGAGCTCGGTTGCTCGAAGGCTTCCATCGGAATTTGTGGAAGACGTAGCAATACTTGGGAACGCCGAGGAGTGCCGCGAGAAGCTCTCCAAGCTTGCCGAACTCGGGATTGTCCCCATAGTGGTTCCTTCGATTGCAGCGGGCGATCTGGAAAGCTATCGAGGTCTGATGAATGTGCTGGCGCGGTGAGAGAATGATCAGTGAAGGGTATGGAAGTGCGATGTCAAATTGGTCGATAAGACGACCTCGGATCTCTGGAGTTTGGAATCTGGAAAATGGCCACTGAAAGTTCGATGTCGGAAGAAGAAAGGGCGCTGCTGTTAGAGACCGTACGCGCTTTAGTTGCGGGGAAGATCGAGCCAAACGGCAGGATGATTGACGAAGAAGCGAGAATCTCTCCGGAGGTCTACCGGTCGCTCGTAGACTCTGGCATGCACGCATCAACCATTCCATCTGTCTATGGGGGTGGTGGCGCCTCCGTCGCTGATGCAGTGCTTCTCGTGGAGGAAGTGGCAAAGGGGAGTGGCGCTGTTGCTTCGATTCTTGCTATGAACCTTGCGGGGGTGGAGGCAATAGCTGCAAGTTCAAACGAGCAAGTGAAATCCCGTCTTCTTCCAGAGGTCTCTCGGGGAGAGAAGCTCCTTGTCTGGTCGGCTGATCCGAGTGAGAGTCACGGCGGCATCGTTGCGTCGATTTCAAGCGAAGGGGTCCTGCTAAATGGCACAGCCCACTGGATACCGTGTTACGAGGTGGGCGCTGCGCGAGTTGTTCTCCTAGAGGTGGAAATTAAGCGAGGTTCATACTTGCTTGCCGTTGAGGTGGATGATGCAAAAAGTGGTCAGGTCGAGCTTGGCTCTCTCGAGTCAGATTTGGGATTGCGCGGAGCGCCTTTGAGGTCAGTGACGTTTCAAAATATGTTGGTTGACCAAGAGGCAATGATTGTTGCAGGTGTGCCTGGGGGCCGCGCGTCTAGGGCACTCAGTTCTGTCGGGCAGATCGCCATCGCAGCACAGGCAAACGGCATTGGTGCATCAGCTTTGAGCCATGCCAGGTCCTATGCCGCCGAGAGGCATCAGTTCGGTGTTCCAATCATGGATTTTGAGAGCACCAGAACCATTTTGGGCACTATGGCCGTGAATCTTGAGGCGGCGCGGCAGCTGACCTATGCGGCGGCTGATCGATTCGACAGGAAAGACGGAGCTTCGACAGATGAGACGCTACTGGAGCTAAGTGCCAAATGGTTTTCGTCGAAGATGGCTGTAGAGGTTGCCATCGATGCGATTCAAGTCTTCGGAGGATATGGGTTTGTAAAGGACTATCCTGTCGAGCGTTTGATGCGTGACGCGAAGATGACGCAGCTGATGATGGGGACAGGGCAGATAATCGCTATCGCAGATGCTGTGGGGAAGGCTTTGTAGAGTGATGAGCCAGGCTCGCGACATAGCTGGACAGTTGGCAGAGCTTTGTTGCATGGACGGCGGGTGTATTTGAGGTGAATCGGGGATGAGTCAGTCGGATAGTCCAAACGGGAATCTCGAAGGAATCGAAGCAGTGCGCGCGGCTCGCATTGAATGGCGGCTCGGGCAGATTCTCACGGCTGCAACAAAGTTATTGTCGCAGCAGGGATTTCAGAAGATGCTCATTACCGATCTGGCCAAAGAGGCGGGTGTCAGTGTAGGAACCATATACCAGTACGTGAACACGAAAGAGGACATTCTTCTGCTGGTTGTGAACGACATCATAGAGTCGTACAGGCATGAAGTTCCTGCGGCAATGGAAGGCATTGAAGATCCTGTCGAACGGCTTGCTGCGGGATTCAGGGCTTACTGCATGGTCGTTGATGCTCATAGAACAGCAGCTCTTCTCGCGTACCAGGAGACGAAGAGCATTTCACGAGAAGGCCGGGAGAGGCTGATGCAGCTTGAAGTTGAGACCAACTCGTACTTTTCAGATTGCATCAAAGATGGTATGCGGTCAGGAAAGTTTGCTCCCGTGGAGCCGGCTGTTGCATCAGCGACCCTTACGATGCTGGCTCACATGTGGGCTCTCAAGCACTGGTATCTGAACTCTCTTTTTGACGTCAAAGAGTACATAAACAGCCAGTTATCGTTTATCATCAGGGCTCTCGTGGCCACTGAACACCAAAAGAGCTATTCGCATCTTTCAGCCTTTGGCTAAGAGGCGATGAAGAGCGTGGCCCATGCGACACAAGTCTCGTTTCCCTGTGCTTGGCGGCAGCTCTGCAGGTTATCGGAGTTCTAAGGATGAACGGTTTGCACAAACCAGTCGATTGGAAGGTCTGTGCCAAGGTTCTTCTCCTCAGCCATCCTCAACGCCGCTGCACCTGCGGCAGAGAACTGAAGTCCGATGCCGTTGTTGTTGACGAAGAGGGTTATCTCGCTGTCGTCTTTGCGTCCGATTGCAGATCCATTCACCACTTCCCACAGCTCCGGAAGAGTTGAAGCCCACTCATCTTCTGATTCAGAGAGCTCCTCCTTCTGTATTCCCTGTTCAAGGAGGTCGATTGGGTCAGTTCCTGAGACTCGTCCGATGCCCGGGATGTGGTTGTCCGGCGTTGCATAGTGCACATTTACGATCACTCTGTCTGCTTTCGCTCGTACTGCGTCGCCAAGCTCAGAGTACTTCACGCAGAAGACATGGCATCCTGGCTCCAGCCAGGCAGCCTCTATCACCCTCGTGAGAGAATTTGTCGCTGTCGACACAATTGAAGCTCCTCTGACTGCGTCTTCTGCGGAATCAACTGCTTCTACCGGAATGCCCAGCTTCTTTCGATAGGTTCTGGCAAACTCTTCGCGGTGCTCGCTGTTGGGGCTGAAGATTTTCGCAGCTTTTAAGGGCCTGACTGCATGGACGGCTTCAATCGCACCAGAAGCTTGCCATCCTGTCCCCACGAGTCCTAGGACGTCAGCATCGGATCTGGCCATGTATTTGACGCTCAGAGCACCTGTAGCTGCTACACGCATCTTTTGGATATAGCCGTCAGGGAACATCGCCTTTATTTCTCCGGTAAGAGTGCTGAAAAGAAGGACCATGCCGTTATAGCGTTCGCCGGGTGCCGAACGGAGCTTGGTCTTCTTGGTGACTCCGTCTTTTGTTGACCATTGGATCAAGTCGGAGTTGAGGCGTATCGATCCAATATTCTGCGAACCAAGTATTCCGTCCATTGTCTTCAACACGTAATAAGTGCTGTTTCCGATCGGCATGTAAGTATCCGACCTTGGCCTGGTTATAGCCTGGTTGTTTGCCCAGGCTATATAGGCCTCTTCCATTGCCTCGATGCACGCCGGCATTGTGAGCACTTCTTCAATGATCTCATTGCTGAGAATCCTTGGCATGTTTCCAATCCTCCTATATGACGGCGGCTTCTTGGTTGATGGACACCAATGATGGAATTTACAGTGATACTACACGGATTGCGCAGGCGGATCCCAGATATCCTGCCGTTGCCGTGGCACGCCGAGCAGAGATCCGAGGCAGAAAGATCTAAATTCGCTGCTGTCTCTGTCTTGTTTTGTGGGAACTGAAACGCCTCACCGAACCATCAACCAGCAATTTCCCCAGCAATGTCGGAAGGATTCCAGCTCCACTACAGCATCGGATCGGAGTTGTGCCAACCTTTGCTGTCCGGCGCGATAGTGCAAGCGTGCGGCAGCCATAAATCACAAGACTTACGGAGCAAATATATCCGCCATGTTCTGCCCTATGCCAGCCTCTCTCAGTGCTTCTATGTACATCGGGTGGATCCTGTGGTCCTGGTCTTCATACTCCACCTGTCTTCCGCCGTCTTTTATGCTTATGTCCATTTGTAGATACTGTTTGCGCTTGTCCTCACTGAAGGGGTACCTGAGCCCGCCAAAAGCTATTGCTAGATACCGAGCAGGTTCCGGGCTGGTGTTGAAGTGTTGGTGAAATTGCATTTCCGCTGGAGCGTAAAGGCTGCCGTGCTTCCAGTCAAAGCGAACAAAATCGGCGTCGTGCTCGTACCAGAAGAGTGAGTATCCGTGGCCGGACACTGGAAATATATGGAAGTCTGCACCATGACGGTGGGCTTTCTTGTAAGTGCCCACTGGCATTTCCGAGCAATGGACATGCATGGTTTCGTCGGCCATCGCAAACATCATGCTTGATCCGCCAGCGCCGCGCTCTTTCCATTGGCGCAGTTCAAACACGCTGAGATCTGGGACGAAATTCGTTTCCCACATATTACGACCGGGCCGAACTGGGATGAATTCCCCTTCACCTTCGAAGAACCGTGGTTCTCCCATCCGCTCTTGGAAACTGAAAGAGTTTGAAAAGATGAAATCCATGTTGCGAAACATCTTCATCACCATCGGTAGGTTGGTGACTGATGCGAGACGCACCGGTCGGTTTCCGCTGGTGTTGAAGTGCCGGTAGCTAGCATTCAAGGGAATGGCAAAGAGGCTCTTGGGTCCCCATTCGAACGAGTGGTGATTGTTCTCTGGCCCGATTATGGTGGTGCTTCCGTGCCCGTCCAAGACGTACACGACTTCTTCATACAGGTGCCGCTGAGGTTCAGTAGATCCGCCAGGCGGAATTTCGATGACCCAGGCATCGAGAAAGTCGCCACGTCCAGCTACGAGTGCAATTGCACCGTTGACTCCGAGCCTGGGCCAGGGCTTCACGTCCATGTGCAGCAGGTCGAAGCCGAACCCTTCATTTACGGGAACGCCTTCGTTGTTCGCCCATTCCAAATATGAATCGACAAGGATTCGTGGTTCGCTCATGGTTCAGGTCCCCCTCAGACTGAAAATGCCAATTTCACAAATTTGTACCGCCCAGTCTCATTCAAATTGGCTGCAAAATCAAGCCGATGGGGAGCATCGAAGGCTCCCACGTCAGTTGTTCGATCTTTGGAAGCGTTTAAATCGGTGACTGGCCGAAATTGAGGTTGACTAGTTTGGAAACCTACACCGAGGAAGAGAAATTGAGAACTGCCATGGTGGTGACTGTTTACGGCGTTTCAGTGTTAACCATGATGATGGTCTTTTATGCGCTGGAAAGTCGTCATCGCCATTTTGTTCTCGCCTTTGGGATATGCTGCATTCTGAGCTCCCTGTACGGCTTCATCTCGGGTGTGTGGCCTTTTGGAATTGTCGAACTCGTTTGGTCGATGGTGGCGTTCAGGCGCTGGACACGGGCTGGCAAGCAAGCGCGCCCATAGGCCACATTATTCTCGGGTTTGCAGGTTGCCGCTATCTCGGCGGCTGTGGAACGTGTTCTGCTTAGAGGGGAATTTAGTGTCCATGCATTTGGATTTCTAGCTGCCTTTAGTTTGCACTTGTTGTAGGCACCACGGTGGAAAACAGTCTGTTGGACGCCAGGTCAAATCTTTTTTGAAGTGTGCCATTGTGAAACAGGTGAAAAAATTCTGCTGGACGTGTTTGAGAGAAGAATGATTCCCAGGTTTGCTGAGAAAGGCAGGTATCGTTTTACAGTTCAAAATACCTGTCGAGTGTTGTGTTTTCTGATCAGTTTTGGAAAATCGCTGCTTGAAGCAGGTTGGCCAAACAGGAATCCCTGCCCGTAGTTGCAGCCCATTTCAAGCAGCGTGTCGGCTTGGTTTTTCGACTCAATGCCTTCAGCAACGAGAGTGAGCCCAAGGCGATTGGCCATGTTTACGATGGCTTCGACTGTGCATTCGCTCCTGGTTCCCAGCTGATCGACGAAGGACTTGTCGATCTTTACAATATTGACTGGCAGAGATGTGAGCATGCTGAGCGATGAGTAGCCCGTTCCGAAGTCGTCGATCGCAATTAGGATTCCGAGCTCTGAAAGCTTGGTCACGATCTGATTCGCGGTAGTGGAATCAGCCAGGAACGTCGATTCGGTTACCTCGATTGAAATTTGGCTGCTGGGTATTCTGAAATCCTCAAGGGCTATGGCGACGTCTCTGATTATCTGGTCGGAACTCAACTGGACTCTGGATACGTTTAGATGCAAAGTGAAGCTGTCGTCAATGACTCCCTCCGTTCGCCATTTCCCTAGCTGGCCCAATGCTTTGCGAATCACCCATTTGCCGATTGGAACGATGACTCCGGTTTCCTCTGCAACTGGAATGAAGCTGTGAGGGGGGATCCAGCCTCGTTCCGGATGGTTCCATCGGATCAGGGCTTCTGCTGACACGATTTGACGAGATCTAAAGTCGATTATTGGTTGGAATTCAAGCGCGAATTGTTGTTCTCTCAGCGCTCGGCTCAAATCATCTTCTAATTGAAGACGGGTTTGGGCTGAAGTCTTTAGTCCCTGATCAGAGAATATGATCTTCGAGTTGTTTGACGTCAGGCCCTTGAGCAAAGCGCTGTTGGCCCGCTGAAGTAGGGCCTCAGCACTGATTCCCGGTTTTGCGAAGGAAACACCGAAGGTGGCATTTGCAGTTGTCTCTTTTCCTTCAACATCGACCGGAGTCGTGGCTAGGCTAAGGAGTTGTCGGGCATAACTAAGCGTGCGAGCTACAGAAGTCTCCTCTGCGAGAACTGCGAAGCGATCTTCCCCAATTCTTGCGATCAGGTCGGTTTCTCTTATGTGGCCTTCAAGATTGTGCAAGATGGACACCATGGTCTTTTCCCTGTCAGGCGTTCCTCTCTCTGGGCGGATATTCTTGTAGCTGTCTAATTCGAACAGGATCAGGGCCAAGGGAGACTTGGTGCGGTTGTATCTCACAACGGATTTGCGAAGTTCTTCGAGCAGGTATATGCGGTTTGCCAGGCCTGTGACGGGGTCATGATTTGCGCGATCTAGAAGTTGGGCAAATAGCTCCTTTTGCTGAGTAATGTCCTGGAAGTTGACCGTCAGAAGGCGCTGGTCCGAAGAACTCTGTTCTCGGGCAGCAGTCAGTTCAACGTCTACGCGCGAACCGTCACTACGTAATGCAACTGTTTGGAAATGATCTGAGTGCGGCTTGGCGGGTTGAGGACCATTGAGCAGATCTTGAAGGGGCTTGGGATTTTCGACGATACTGGAAATGCTCATTCCAATCAGATCTTGCCTCTCATATCCAAACAAGAGGTCCACTCTCTTGTTTGCAAGGACAACACGTTCGCTCTGATCAAGGACGATAGTTGGATTGGGCGAGTTCTCGATAACCGTGTTGTAGCGGGCGATCTGAGCAAGAAGCGAGCTTGTCAGATATCGGCTCTCAAGAGTTGCGCTAGCCACGGCAGCCAACAGTTCCAGTGCGGTGAGCTCCTCGGCGAGTATATTCCGCTCTTTTAGGCTCCCTGCAATTAGGACAGCCACAATGTCGCCGCCGTTCCACATCGGCACACCTATCGTTGTCCGTAGGCCAAGTGCGTGAATGCTCGGAACTGCGTACGGGTAGCTCTGGTAGTCGATGATTTGAGTGTTCCTGTTGGAAAGGACAAGGCGAGATATACCGCTGATCGGCAGATCGCGTTCGACAAGGTCTCCTGGCATTGCTGGGCTTGGGTGAACGTATTTCAGCAAGCCGCGCTCTTTCTGCAGGATTGAGATGGCCGACACTTCGTAACCGAGAGTCACCGTGGCATCTACGACCACGCGCTGAATCTCGGAAGGATCCTCAATTTCAGCAATCTGATGGGCCTTTCTCGCTATATCTATCCAAAGCTTTGCCTCTGCAGCCATATTCTCTGCATGCTCGGACTTCTTACGCATTTCGTCGTGGATAGAGCTTGACAGCAGGCTCATCACCAGCCCGGTAATTCCAAAGATGGCCAGGTGTATTCCAACATCTGCGATTGACGCCGAGGTGAAGCCTTGTTGAAGACTCGCGACGGAGTAGGTTGCCGCCAAAAGAAAGCCAAGGGCGATCCTTTCGGCAATCCTTTTCATTGTGCATATCGTTGTTATCTGACAGATATACAGGAAAGACAAGCCGGTGCCGATCGTAGCTTCGATGCCGAGCGTCGTCCGGCCAGAACTCAGTGCGGTGCCTATTCCCAGTAGAACCGTGCTTGAAGCCAGATACAAAATGGCGGTTTTGTTGGAGATTCTCCGCCAGTACTTTGAGGGGTTGTCAGACAGAGCTTCTCTCAGCGCTAGCGCAAGGAGATTGCCTGCGGCTGAAGAGATCAGGGCGACGCTTAGAGAGAGGGCCAGCAGTTCTGCAGTCGCAGCCCTGGTTATTTCTCCAGCCGAATGCAGTGAAAAGACTGATATTGATGCCGCAACTCCCAGCAATGATGTCCACGCAGACCAGGAAGGTATCGCATGATTTGAGAAGCCAGAACCGCCGAACGTGAACTTGTAGCCGCTTTGTTTAGATGGGTCAGTATCCATTGGGCTTCTCGTGAGTCATGTTGTTATGGCAATCACTAAACATCGATTCGTTGGTTTTGAGATCTCGGGTGGCCGGATCGATGATCTCAGCCATTCTGGCATATGCCGCTTCCTTTCGATGATTGAGAGCTGGCAATGCTTGTCGAACCTTAGTTATCTCCACATCACGAACACATTATCAACTGGTCATCTCCCAGTCTGTGGCTTCCTAGAAATGTGAGCCGCTGGCGCGAGCAGACTAGGCCAGTCGCACTTTTGATATGTAATTACCACGCTAGGATGGAATGTTTGTGCTCAGAGTGGGAATGGCGGCGATGAGATTCTATCGATCTTGTGCTGCGTCGATGAAGCTCCCCAATGCTTCCACGGATGGCACGAAATAATAGGAGCCGCTCAGGGGAGTTGAGTAATAGGTAAGCGCATCTCTGATGCCATCAGGAATGCCAGCCATCCTTTGGAGCATGGCATGGAGTCTCGGCTGGTCTTTGCTGAAGCCTACGAAAACCGTGCCGTTTTCACGTGGGGAGCCGTAGGAGGTATTTCGACGAAATATCGGAAGCTCCTCATCGTTCTCCATGAGTGTCGTGCGGGCAACGTGGGAGCTCGGTGGAAGCAGCTCTTCTTCGAACTCCTCGCTGTCGATTTTGGTGCGCCCGATTACCATCTCCTGTTCCGTGACAGAAAGCTCATTGAATTCAGGGAGGCTGTGGCGCCATCTTTGGAAAAGCAAAACGCTCCCGCATTCGCCCGGGCTCCCCTGAGGGATCAAAGCGACGCTTGGAGCTTCCGATAAGATCGGATTTGCGGTTCCGTCAACGAAACCGATCAGGTCTCTGTTCTGTCGATAATGCCACCCGGTTATCTCTTCGTTCAAGACAGCAAAAGGCGTCACGGTCTCGACAACTGTTTCGGCGACATCGAATACCTGGCCTTGTGACCCGCTTGCAATCCACACAAAGAGATCTCGCTGAGTGGCTGGCATTTCAAAGCCATCGGGACCCGTCAGCGATTCTGAAAAATCGAATAACATGGACGGGGTGTCATGAGGGGAAAGGGTTCTCCAGAGCGTTGGTCGGACTCCAACTACCAGGTTGCTTCCAGCCACGGTAGCCTGCGGCATCTCTAGGCTGGCGATCGCCTCAACCAGATCAATGCCTTCATCCTCTTTGAGAAGGCTGAACTCGAGGTAGATGTGGGAGGAGCTTCCCATTGCGAATATCCCTGCCTGTGCGTTGGCCATGACTTCCTTTCTCCTCGGCTGTTGCCAAGTTTAGCGAGAAAATTGCGGGGGATTGGAAGGCGTCTGGCCGACAGTTGCGGATTGACCTTTGGCGCTAGTGTGGAAGCTGGGATGGGAATTCATTGATTGACAGGGGCATGTCTGGAAGGATCGGTTTGGATAGAGGATGTCATGCAAGTAGAGATCTGGTCGGATGTGGTCTGTCCGTGGTGTTATATAGGCAAGCGCCGATTCGAAACGGCTCTCGGTCAATTTGTCGGTAGAGACGCGGTCAGGATAGTTTGGCGTTCATTTGAACTTGATCCGTCAGCTCCGAAGAAAGCTGGCGAAGATATGGCAACGAGGCTCTCTAAGAAGTATCGGATGAATAGGGAACAAGCCTTGGAGTCGATGAGGCGCGTGACGGACTTGGCTATGGCCGAGGGCCTCGAGTATCACATGGACACTGTGAAGCCAACCAATAGTTTTGATGCCCACCGGCTATTGCAGCTGGCAAGTCGAAAAGGCCGGGGCAACCAGATGAAGGAGCGGCTGTTGAAGTCCTACTTCACGGATTCGCTCGATATTTCTGACGAGGAAGTTCTGGTCAGTTTGGGTGCTGAAGTCGGTATCGAAGTAGATGAGATACGTTCGATGTGCGCGAGCGACCTCATGGCTGACGATGTGAGGAATGACGAGGCATTGGCAGCCAAATACGGTATCAACGGGGTTCCTTTTTTCGTGTTTGATTCCAAATATGGAGTCTCCGGAGCCCAGGAGGCTGAGACCTTTCTTGAGGTGCTCAACAAAGTAGCTGATGAGTCCTCCCCTCTGAATGTTTTGGGTGATGCTTCGGCTGAGTCATGCACCGACGAATCCTGCTCGATCTGACGACAGGCCGACAGGTTCCCTCTGTAGGCGCGCAACGCACGGGGTGGTTGACTAGAAGAAAATCGTGGTAGACAACAAATAGTTCGGCGGGATGGATTGCGCGGAATTCCGAGTCTTTATAGTTCAAGGAGTGTGATATGGAAGAGCGTCAGCTGGGGTCATTGGGTTTGAGAGTCTCTGCTTTGGGCCTTGGTTGCATGGGTATGAGCGAGTTCTACGGTCCATCGGACAGCGCTGAGGCTGTCAAGGTAATAAACAGAGCACTCGATCTCGGCGTGAACTTCTTGGACACGGCGGACATGTACGGTCCTTTCACCAACGAAGTGCTGGTAGGCAAGGCCATCGCGAAGAGGCGCGAAGCAGTTGTTCTCGCGACCAAGTTCGGGAATGCCAGGGGCGAGAATGGCGAGTTCCTTGGAGTCAAAGGTGATCCTGAGTACGTGCGAAAGTCGTGCGACGCGTCTTTGAGACGACTGGGAGTTGACGTAATCGATCTCTATTATCAGCATCGAGTAGACACCAAAGTCCCAATTGAAGAGACAATTGGTGCGATGTCCGAGCTTGTTGAAGCTGGAAAAGTACGGTATTTGGGAATGTCAGAAGCTGCCCCAGCTACCATCAGAAGAGCCCACGCTACCTTTCCCATTACAGCCCTCCAAACCGAGTACTCTCTCTGGAGCAGAGATCCTGAAGACGAGATCCTCCAAACTGTCAAGGAACTAGGTATTGGCTTCGTGGCTTATTCGCCACTGGGCAGAGGCTTCCTCACTGGAGCGATTCGTAGCCTTGAGGGGCTGGATGACAGGGACGCACGTCGCAGATATCCGCGTTTTCAGGGCGAAAACTTTCAGAAGAATCTGGCTATGGCGGATAGCTTGGTTGAGCTGGCCAACAAAAAGGCGGTTGCTCCTGCCCAGCTAGCTCTGGCTTGGGTTCTTAGGCAGTCTGACCACATTGTGGCAATTCCTGGCACACGCAAGATCAGCCGTTTGGAGGAGAACATCGGGGCAATCTCGGTCACTCTTGACTCTGAGGAGCTCGCCCTCATTGAGGCTGCATTTCCCAAGGGAGCAACAGCTGGCGATCGCTACGCATCCATGGATACCGTCAACCGCTAGATACCGTGCGGTGGATGTGAGGAGGTCCTATTGTGTGCCGCCTGAGATTCTGTCCCTGGACGAGCCTTTCGTTTAGCGCTTCAGGAGGCACATCCGCTGTCCGCATCAACTTCTAGATATCGACATCAGCTGCCTCAGGCCTCGGTGCATTCTCTCTTATGGGGAGTTCTTCGAAGAATCCAGGTGGTTCGGACCAGATCCCCGGCGTCTTGCCTGTAGATGCAGCTTCGATCGCCGCCCACACTCTGTCTGGCGTGCAAGGCATGTCGATGTGAGTGATGCCAAGATGAGAAAGAGCGTCTATTACGGCATTGTGGACGGCTGGCATCGCTCCAATCGTGCCTGACTCGCCGATCCCCTTTGCGCCCAGAGGGTTAAGAGTTGTGGGCGTTTCAGTGTTGAATACCTCAAATGAGGGTAGCTCGGCTGCGCTTGGCATGCCATAATCCGCCAGCGTGCTTGTTAGCGGATTGCCGTACTCGTCATATACGAATTGCTCCCACAGCACCTGTGCGATACCCTGCGCAATTCCTCCGTGTTGTTGTCCGTGGACTAGCAGTGGATTGATGATTTTTCCGCAGTCGTCGACGGCTATGTGGCGCAAAGGAGTAACTTTACCCGTCTCGACATCAACTTCGACGACACTCACATGGGCGCCAAAAGGAAATGTTGCGCCTTTTTGGACGAAATCTAGGCTTGCCACAAGAGGCTCACCCTGTTGATCTGCAAGTACAGCAAGATCTCCCCATGCGATCCGCGACGAAGGCACACCCGCTACTGCGAGACCACCGTCCGATGAGATCATATCTTCTGAGCTAGCTTCCAGATAGCTTGCAGCGAGCTCCTTGGCTTTTTGAAAGAGCGTCTCGCTTGCTCGTGCCACCGCTGAGCCGCCGATCTGCAGTGACCTAGACCCGCCCGTCCCTCCACCAGTCGGAATCTGCGCCGTGTCCGATTGTATGAATTTGATCTTGTCCAGTGGTATTCCGAACCTGTCCGAAACTATCATTGAGAAGGCCGTTGCATGTCCCTGGCCATGAGCGGAGGTTCCGACCTTGATCGATGCTGTTCCGTCAGGAAAGATTTGAACAGATGAATACTCCGACGTTCCGCCACCCGCGGTGATTTCGACATAAGTGGATACCCCTATGCCAAGAAGCTTTGTGCTCCCTTTGGCTATGCGGTCAGCCTGTTCCGCTCGCAGATCTGCGTAGCGGGCATGCTCGAGGGCAACGTCAAGGGTGGTTTCGAAGTTACCGGAATCATATATTGCTCCCGGTAGCGTCTTCTTGGGAAACGCGGAACTCGGAATAAGGTTTCTTTTGCGCAAATCAACTGGGTCAATCGCGAGTTTGTCAGCGGCGATATCCATAATTCGCTCGAGGAACGCTGCTGCTTCCGGGCGGCCAGCGCCACGAAATGCTCCAACGGGAGTCGTGTTGGTGAGGGCTACAGCGACATCGTAGGCGATCTTTGGTATCTCGTATACTCCTTGGCTCATCAGTTTTGTAGATCCCATGACGAGACCGCCGCCAAAACCTGCATAAGCTCCGGCATCTCCAACCATGCGGCAGCGGAGACCAGTGATCCTTCCGTCTGTTGAGAATCCCATTTCGACGTACTGAACCTGTCCGCGTCCATGGGGGAGCGAAATCATGTTTTCCGATCGAGTCTCTGTCCACTTAACAGGCCTGTTGAGCTTCATGGCTGACGCGATCACGACGGAGTGTTCGGCGGTTATCCCAGCCTTTCCCCCGAAAGCCCCTCCCACGTGAGGTGCAATGACATGTAAACGGTCGGGGTCCAGGTTCAAAACTTTCGAAATTGCTTTTGCGAAATTGTGCGGCATCTGGGTTGAAACGCGAATGGTCATGTCTCGGTCGCCATCCGGCTGCGGAGTCACAGCAATTGCATTTCCTTCCATGGGGGCAACGGCAACCCTTTGGTTGACGAATCTCCCGCGGACGACTATCTCTGCTCCTTCGAGCGCTGATTCAGGGTCTCGTTCTCTCGATCCTGCTGCAAGATTAGTGCCGAGTTCTTCAAACTGAAGCGGAGCTCCTGGTTCGAGGGCTTTTTCAGGGTCGGTGACAGCAGGAAGCGGATCATAGTCGACTGTTATGACCTCAGTTGCATCAACACCCTGTGCCTTCGTTTCGGCTATGACAACTGCCACGGCATCGCCGACAAAACGCACTTTGCCTGTAGCTAGTGGGGGCCGCTTGCAGGCGTCGTTCAGTGCGAAAAAGGCATGATGGGGTGGAATGTTTAGGTCATTCGCTGTGAATACTGCAATCACTCCGGGCATCTTTACTGCTTCGGAAGTGTCGATCGAGATGACTCTTGCATGCGCAAATGGAGATCTCAGAAATACTGCATGAGCAAATCCAGGCTCATTTTCGATGAAAGTTCCGTTGCCAGTGAGGAGTTGAGGGTCTTCCACGCGCAAAACTGAGGTTCCAAGAATTGAAGTAGCCATTTCTCTAGCGTATTTCAAAAAGATCCACTTTGAACAGGGGGCTAGGTAATTTGGGCTTAAGTATGGCTCCCAAAAAGGCTGCTGAACAGGCTGCCGTTTCGTGATTCATTGATCACTGTTTTGTGTAAGTGAATGAATGCACCACCGCAAAGCCGGTTTGCACCGTCA
>JAJZBG010000090.1 GCA_021799035.1 Actinomycetes bacterium
AGGGTCAAGTGAGTCATGTTGAACCATTGCCCAAGCTTCCATCCGCACGTTCCGTTTCGTACTCCTCGCCCCCGGTAGTGGGTTTTGGTGGGGTGTCTCTGTTTGCTGCAGACCAGCCGGTAGCTCCGAAATCACTTGTGGTTGCCATGGCCACGACACCTGATGGCAAAGGGTACTGGCTGGTTACAGCTACTGGAGAGGTATTTTGTTATGGAGATGCAGTGAATTACGGCTCTGCCGCTGGCACCCAGCTCTATGCTCCGATTGTCGGTATTGCTGCTACCCCAGATGGCAAAGGGTACTGGCTGGTGGCCGCTGACGGAGGGATCTTCACCTTTGGGGACGCTACTTTCTATGGCTCCATGGGCGGGAAGTATCTGGCTGGGCCGATAGTCGGCATGGCCGCTACCCCAGATGGCAAAGGGTACTGGCTTGTCGCAACAGACGGAGGGATCTTCACCTTTGGGGACGCTACTTTCTATGGCTCCATGGGCGGGAAGTATCTGGCTGGAGCTGTCGTCGCAATGGCCGCTACCCCTGATGGCAAAGGGTACTGGCTGGTGGCGGCTGACGGAGGGATTTTCACCTTTGGGGACGCTACTTTCTATGGCTCTATGGGCGGGAAGTCTCTGAACGCATCGGTGGTAGGAATGGCATCAGCTCCCGATGGGAGGGGTTACTGGCTGGTGGCGGCTGACGGAGGGATCTTCACCTTCGGAGACGCCACTTTCTACGGTTCTATGGGCGGAGAAGTGCCTTCAGTCCCCATATCTGCGGTGGTGGCATCACCGAGTGGAAGCGGGTACTATCTGCTTTCTCCAGATTCGTTCGACTACAATTTTCAGCCTAATGCCGGCGAAAGAGTCATCCAACAGTCAAGTGCCATAGTACTAGCTGCCGAGTCGCAGATAGGGCCCACCAGCTCTCCTGGGTCATTCTGCAACCCTTACGGTCCTTGCGAGGAATGGTGTTCGCTTTTTGCTGGGTGGACGTGGACCAGAGCAGGCATACCAGCTCCAACTGACGGATTCACTGGTGCTCTCTATGATTGGGTAGCTGCGCATCAACGGGTGCTTGCCCCGAATGATGTGCCGGCGGAAGGAGACTTTGTCTTCTACGGGACTGGTCCACAGTCAGCATCCACGTCAGTTCATATGGGAGTCGTGGTTCAAGCTTGGGGTGATGGCAGTCTCCTGACCATTGAAGGGGACTCTGGACCAGGGGATCCGGGATATCTCGGAGTAACCGTCAATGGCCCCTTCCTGGCCTCGCACTCTCTCGAATACAATGGGGCTCCAATATATGGATTCGGGGAGCCGTTGCAATGAGGCGGATTCGACTTGGGCGGCAGGAGATGAGGCGTTGAAGCTAGCCGCTTTTGTGAATGTGAAAGGCGGATCGACTATATAGTCTTGAATCTGCATGTTGTTGTGCAGATTGACAAGCAAGAGAGTTTGAAAAGTGTTTGCGTTGCCGAGCCAGCTTTTTAGTTGTGGGGCGCCCGATAGGTCGTTACTGAGGCAGGAGTCCGTTGTTGTGGCGCCAAAGCTACTTGGAATGCTTGTCGCAAAAGGTGACTTAGGGCTGGTAATCACCGAGGTGGAGGCATATGGAGGTCGAGATGATGAGGCCTCACATGCTTTCAAAGGCCTTTCAAGAAGGAACTCGTCGATGTTTGCCGACGGCGGGACGCTTTATGTTTATTTGAGCTACGGGGTTCACAACTGTATAAATGTCGTGACGGGCGAGCGCGGAGTTGGGCAGGCAGTTCTTGTGCGTTCTGGAATCATCGTAGCGTTAACCAACGTCTCTTCTGGGGCTGCGGATCTGAGGGGGCAAGTCGTTCAAGGGCCTGGCCGTGTGGGAAAGGGCCTGGGTGCCGAGTTGAGTGACGATGGAGTGGATTTGCTTGGGGCAGGGTGCTGGAGACTGCTCGATAGCAGGAAGTCTCTATCTCTTGAGGATGCTCCTATTGTCTGCTCCACGAGGGTGGGAATTTCGAAGGCAAAAGATGCCCCATGGAGGTTTGAGGTTGGACTTGCCAACCTCGGACTTGGCTCCGTTCGGTAGTGGGCAGGCTGCTAGGCAAACCTGAGAACAGCCGATTTCTAAGGATTTTTGCAGGTTGGTTACAGAAATCTGCTCTAGCCTTGTCTCATAACAGGTTCACACGATGCATATACTGGCCTTGATGGTGGCTGGATGACGATACGTGGTGGTAGCGACTAGATACGGGGTGTTGCGTGAGCGTATCCGCCGAAAAGGAACTTATCCTAGCCGTAGATGACAATCCTGCGATCACGGAGTTGATCCAGCAGGGACTGTCACTGATTGGCTATCACGTCGATGTCGCTTCAAACGGCGCGGAGGCCTTGTTCAAGGCCACAACTGCAAACTACAGCCTTGTTGTACTGGATCTCATGATGCCTGACGTAGATGGCTTTCAGGTGATTGATCGGCTGCGAAAGTCGGGAAGGGACCTGCCGGTCTTGTTTCTGACGGCGAGAAACGAAACACAGGACAAGATAAAGGGCTTGTCGCTTGGAGCAGACGATTACATCACTAAGCCATTCTCCCTGGAGGAACTTGCCGAAAGAGTCAAGGCGATTTTGAGGCGCTACAAGGGATCAACCGTTTCAGCGGGGAGTCCGATACTGCAGTTTGGCGATCTGGTTTTGGATGAGTCCATGCACATGGTGAGGCGAGGGGAGGTTGATGTAGACCTTACGCCCACCGAGTTCAACCTTCTCGCGTATCTGATGGAGAATTCGAACGTTGTAGTCAGCAAAGCGCAGATCCTTTCTAAAGTATGGGGGTACGATTTTGACGGAAGCGATGGTGTGGTCGAGTCATACGTCAGTTTTCTCAGAAGAAAGATCGATTTCACCGAGCCACAGCTGCTGCATACCGTTCGAGGGATCGGTTATAGCCTGAGATTGCCCAAATAGCTCGAGTTTTTCAGGTGATGGAATTGTCGCCACGGTCGTCGCGAATCGCTAAATTGCGTTCAGGACTATTGTCCTCCCTCAAGGGAAGGATAATTCTAGGTGTCTCGTTGCTGGTGATTGCCGGGTTAGCAGTATCCGACATAATTGGAATCGTCAGCATGCAGTCCTTCCTTTCCTCAAGAATTGACCGGCAGATAAACAGTGTCTTGACGAGCACTTCACGGATTGCGATGCGTCAAGAACGTTTCCCGGGTCAGGGGGGGCCGCTGGCAAGAGGGACTCAGTCGGGGATTCAAGCTCCTTCACCTGTATTGCTCGTGGTTTATGGCTCTAACGCTCAGGTTGAGTTTGTGAGGTATAGCCAACTTGGTTCCGTGAAAGAGCCAACCATTCCGTCGTTGTCGTCTGCACAAGCCCTGGCAGCAGGTAAGACTTATTTTTCTTTGCCGTCGAAAGGCAGCGCTGCTGGATTCCGAGCTGAGTTGGCGGCGCTTCCAAACAACAGTGGATCAGTGCTGGCCGCAGTGTCACTCGATGAATTCAGCTCCACGATGTCCCACCTTAAGTTTCTGGATTTGGTAGTCGGCTTGATCGTGCTCACGATTCTCGTCGCCATGACCTACCTGGTAGTCAGATTCGGGATGCGGCCTTTGGATCACATGGAATCCGCTGCTGATGCGATTGCGCAAGGAGACCTTTCACTGAGAATAGAGACGGACTCTGCTGCAACAGAGATTCAGAAGCTCGGTACTGCCTTCAATGAGATGCTTGAGAAGATTCAGCAGGCATTCACCCAGGTCCAGGCTAGTGAAAGGAAATCGATCCGTTCTCAGGAGCAGCTACGTCGATTCGTTGCGGACGCCGGCCATGAGCTCAGGACTCCGCTTACTTCGATCATGGGCTACTCCGAGTTGCTTCAAAAGGGCATGGAAGTGGACCGCAGTCTTGCTGAGCGCTCAGCTAGGCGGATTCAGCAGGAGTCCAAGAGGATGTCTGGTCTGGTGGAGGAGCTTCTCCTCCTCGCAAATCTTGACCAACGCAAGCCCTTGAAGTTTAGCCGTGTCGACGTTCTTGCGTTGGTGGCGGACAACGTTCAGGACGCGAAGATAGTGCAGCCTGGAAGAGACATACGCCTGGAACCTCTTGGCTTTGCTGAAAATGGCAGCTGGTCCCAGCCGGTTTATACCCTTGGTGACGAGGACTACCTGCGGCAGGTTGTCAGCAATTTGGTGAACAATGCGATCTTTCATACTCCGGTTGAAGCAAAGATTGTTGTCAGGGTCGGGATCGAAAACCATTCGGAAGACGTTTCAGCGCATGAGCAGGTTGTCATTGAAGTGGAAGACAATGGCCCGGGTATCAAAAGCGAGTCATTGGAGCACCTCTTTGACCGATTCTACAGAGTTGATGACAACCGTGGATTTGAGCACGGTGGCTTTGGACTGGGCCTATCAGTAGTTGATTCCGTCGTCAAGGCCCATGGCGGCTTGGTGGCGGTCGAATCGGAGGAAGGCAGAGGTTCTTGTTTCAGGGTGATACTCCCCGGTTCCCGTCCGTCAGGAGCCGACCAGGCCAATATGACAGAAGCTCTAGTGGCAGAATGATGGATCCCAGAGCTCCTTTGCCGAGCCTGCCGTGAAATAATCGCGATCAAGCGGAGTGTATCGGTCTGGGTTTAAGCGCTTCCTTCAAGTGTGAATTTGGAGTGCTAAGCCCCATTCATCCCGGGATAGTGCTGTGGCCAGGGTCGATGGTTATTGTTGCCTGACTCAAGAAATTGTCTTCAGACAGGGAATATTGGCCAGACGATCGATTGTTATTATTTTGGTGAATCGGAAAAAGGTCTGAAAAATTTCCCAATTTTTCTTTCCCTAAAGTGACTCACCGGTTCACCTCAAGCATTAGATTGGTAAATCCCAAGTGGAGAGCTTTGACGCGAAAGTGAGTTATCACCTAGGTCAAAGATATGCTTGAGAGCT
>JAJZBG010000091.1 GCA_021799035.1 Actinomycetes bacterium
ACTTAGCGTATGCGAGGACTGCCGTCTACCCTAATAAAGGGAAGCTCCAAAATAGTTGACATCTACTGGGAAGGTGCATTTCTTAGCAAGGAATGCTCCGTCAAGCCAGCCCTTTCTCGACAAGCAGCTTTTCGAACAGTGACAGGCTATCTTTACAGGAGCTGGGGATTGAGAAAGAATAGGTTCGTTAAGGGGGATTGGCTGATCGCATCAATGCTGTCGAAGGTTCCACACTGACGCCAGACATTGGCCGAGAGAAAGAGGGCATCACGGCAAAATCCGTATGGGAACGCATTTTGCCCGCGGGACCTTCCTGCTTCACAAGCGCTTGTAGCGCAATTGCTCTTTACGGACAATACGATGTGCGATCCAGGTTAAAGCTCTCTCAGCGAAGTCTCAAATGTTCATGAGGGGTTGACAAATAGTGGGTAAATTCATTGTGGCAACGGATACCGGCGGAACCTTCGTGGACGCGGTGATCTGGGATGATAAGGGAAATCCGTATATAGGCAAAGCGCCGTCAACTCCAGATAACCCGCCCGTTGGAATCATCCGCGCTATTGAGGCAACCGCAAATCTCGCCGGCTTCGATCTTCAAGAGGTGCTGTCGGGCGCAGCGATGCTTAATAATGGCACTACAGTCACCACCAATGCCATGATCGAGCGAAAGGGGGGCTGCGCAGGGGTTCTGACAACAACCGGTTTCGAGGACACTCTGGCAATAGCCAGGGTTCTGGGACGCACCATCGGTCTCGATGAAGCACAGCTCTATGACTACAGACATGCTGATCCACCGGCACCCATTGTGCCAGTAGAAAGAGTACGCGGAGTCGTCGAAAGAATCGATGCCCATGGAGATGTCATCGTGCCAATCCAAGACTCCAGCGTCGAGAACGCGCTCGACGAGCTGGTTGACTTGGGAATTGAAGTCCTCGCTATATGTTTTCTGTGGTCTTTTCGAAATCCCAACCACGAGCGCAGGGCGGCCGAAATAGCCCGTAAACGCTATCCCGATCTCTTTGTGGTCACCTCCTCTGAGCTGGTACCAATAATCCGGGAATACGAGCGGGCAAACACTACGTTGATTAACGCCTACCTCGGTCCGGTGTTCGAGAGATACGCCAAAGGAATCCGCAGTCATCTCACTGCCGCGGGCTTCTCCACAGAACCACTGATCATGCAGTCCGTAGGAGGACTCGCGCCAGCTCACGAGATTGAGCGAATCCCAATCACGACCCTCTTCTCCGGACCAGTCGGAGGGGTCATTGCGAGCCAGAACCTTGGCGCTATAACGGGTGAAACCAACCTGATAACGACGGACATGGGCGGAACGAGTTTCGATGTCGGCCTTATCCTCAATGGAAGCCCTCTCACAGTTCCTAAGACGGTTATCGAGCGCCAGATGGTAGCTATTCCAACGGTAGAGATCGTGACTGTGGGTGCAGGTGGCGGAAGTGCAGTGTGGCTCAACGAAATTGGGACTCTCAATGTCGGACCACAAAGCATGGGGTCTCAACCGGGACCGGTCTGCTACAACCGGGGTGGAACTATACCGACTGTCACTGATGCCGATGTGATCCTAGGCTACATTGATGCCGACCACTTTCTTGGGGGGCACATGGCAGTCTCGCGGGAGCGCGCACTGGAGGCAATGGAGTCACAGATTGCAAAACCTCTCGGGATAAGTGTGATCGAGGCCGCTGCAGGCGTGTATGAGATCGTGAATGCCCGCATGGCCGACTTGATCAGAAGAACTACTGTCCAGCGAGGCCACGACCCGAGAGACTTCGCCATGGTTTCATTCGGTGGCTGCGGGCCTACTCATTGCACCGCATTTGGACCCGACATTGGCGTTCGCCGCGTGATCGTACCCGGCGAAGCCACTGTATTCTCAGCAGCGGGAATTGGCCAATCTGAGTTCCGCCATAGTCTTGTCCACTCTTTTCCGCAAGAGCTCAGAAAAGCTGATGGCACAATCTGTAGCGACTTCCTAGCGGGGCTGAACCAGATCGTTGAAGAGATGACGTCTCGCACCACAACCATGGTGCAAGAAGATGGCGGCGATCCTTCCTTGGCAGAAATTGTGATCAGTGCAGATTTGCGATACCGCAATCAGATCCACGAACTGACTGTCCCCTTGCCGAAGCAGCTCCCGCTGCGAGCCGAAGATTTAACTTCGCTGGTTATCTCGTTCGAAGAACAGTACGATTTTCGCTACGGCAAAGGGGCTAGCTCACCTAGCGCACGTATTGAGTGGATAAGCCTCAGGGTGGACTCCTCTGCTCCAACTCCGATGGAGGTGACCCCACGGAAACGCGAATCAAACGGAAAAGATCTCGAGTCGGCATTCCTTGAAAGCAAGGAAATCTACCGCATGGCGACTCGGCGTCTGGAACCAACCCCCGTCTATAAGGCAGAGCTGCTCCAAAGCGGCCATCGGTTGATGGGCCCTGCTCTGATTGTCTCTTATGGAATGACAATTCCTCTCCATGACGAACAAATCCTGGACGTCGGCGAGTATGGCCAGTTCGTCGTAACGTTCCCACTATCCACAACCGGAGGATCCGCGCAATGAGTACCAGCTCCTCAAGTCGTTTCAAGCCACGCAACGATCCCATAACCTTCGAAGTGCTTCGCCACAGGCTCTGGCAGATCAACGACGAGCAAGGCAAGACCATCGTGAACGTCTCAGGCTCTCCAGTTGCCACGGAGGGAAACGATTTCAACGTCGCGCTCTTGAACGCCGATGGAGAAGTAGTGACAGTAGGTCCCTACATTATTGCTCACGTAAGCGCGATCTCGGTGATCGTCGAGAACGCAATCAACCTTCTTGGCGAAGAAAACATCCAAAGCGGAGACATGTACCTCACCAACGATCCTTGGATGGGCGCTGCCCATCAGAACGACGTCTGCGTGATACAGCCAGTGTTTTGGGAAGGACGAAGAATTGCCTGGACTGCCTCGGTAATTCATCAAGTTGACGTAGGGGGACCGAGACCCGGGAGCTGGAATCCTCTTGCTCGTTCGGTCTTCGACGAAGCACCCCGCTACCGCATGCTGAAAATCGTGCGTGAAGGAGCCCTTCAGCCGGAAGCTGCTGCAACCTATCTCACAAACTCTCGGCTCCCCGATTTAGTTGAACTCGATCTTCGAGCTCAGATCGCCTGCGCTAACGTTGCCAGATCAAGGCTTTTTGAACTCATCACTCGCTACGGAGTTGAGACGATCATAAACGCGTTCGAAGACAACCTTGACTACGCAGAAATGCTTTTCCTGCGAAAACTTGAGGAGCTGCCCGACGGAGAGGCTTACGGAGAGGACCACATGGACCACGACGGACTTTCCGAAGAGCTCTACACCGTTAGATGCCGGGCGGTGAAGAATGGCGGACGAATCCTCCTCGACTTTGCCGGAACAAGCCCGCAAGCTCCGGGTTTCATAAACACCGCTTATGCAGGAGCATTAGCTGGTGCGTTTTCGGCCCTTTTCCCCTACCTTTGCCCAGAAATTCCTTGGAATGCAGGTGTGCTTCGATTAGTCGACACTGTGGTCGAGGAGGGAACGGTGCACAACGCCCTATTCCCGGCCCCCGTCGGCTTCGGCGTCGTCCACTCCACCCACTGCACTACCAACGCAGCCGCACTTGCTCTCGGAAAGCTCCTAGCCGCAAGCGAGCGCTACTACGTAGATGCCATGGCCGGCTGGTCAGGTTCACCGTTCGTCTACAACATATTTGGCAAGGATGATCAAGATCAGCCCTTCGCTACGATGCTTTTGAGTTCAGACGTGCAAGGCTGCGGCGCTAGAGCATTCGGCGACGGATTCGATGTCGGCGGAAAACTCACTGCTCCGCAAGCCAACGTGGCAAATATCGAGTCGATCGAAGGGAACTTCCCCCTGCTATACCTCTACCGACGCCGGACATGCGACTCCGGAGGTGCCGGCGAGTGGCGAGGAGGTGTGTCAGGCGAAGTTGCCTTCACTCTTCACCATGCGGAAGAAATGGACATCACACCCAACACCTGGGGTGTAAGCATATCAGCCACTGGAGGTCTTCTCGGAGGCTACCCAGGGGGTGGCGCCACTGTTCTTTTGAAGCGCAGCACCGACCTCGCTGGATCGTGGAGTTCCGGCAAGCTTCCCCAGCATTTCGATCAACTAAACGGTGAAGCTCTAGAAATCTTGCCTGCCAAATGCTCATTTACGATGGTGCCAGGCGATGTCTTTGGAGCGATTCCCCACGGTGGCGGTGGAATCGGTGATCCGCTGAAGCGGAATCCTGATAGGGTGGCTGCCGATGTGCGCCAACGCCTCGTCTCACCAGATTGGGCTCGCCTTCTTTACGGAACAGCGCTCAACGACGATGGAACAGTAGATTTCGAAGAGACCAAGCTTTTGCGCCAGACTATGCGTCAGAAGCGGATCGACGCAGGCTTCTCGCGCCTTCCCCTGCCCGTTGACGCGGGATCCCTCCTCGATGATGATTCGAGTATCCCGTCAGGCGCACTTCGGGAAGCAAGAGGCTGGCTTTATTGCGGTGATTGCTTGAAGTCGATTGCTCCTGTCGAAGAGCCCGTGAAATCCTACCTTCTCCTTTGGCACCGACCTTTGGCAGCCGCTGGACCTCTCATTGGACTTAGAAAGGGCGGGAACAGACTCGACTTCGAACTCTGGGAATATGCCTGCCCGCATTGTGGAACCCTGATCTCTGTTGAGCAGAAACATCGTCAAGACAAGGACGACGAGCCTGACTTCCGGCGACTAATCCAGAACTCATAATTGCTACAAATTTTGGGCAACACAGTCTGGAAACCTAAAGGCGATTCAAATGGCGCAGGCAACTTCACTGAACTCTTAG
>JAJZBG010000092.1 GCA_021799035.1 Actinomycetes bacterium
GCAGAAGTGAAAGGATTGCCGGAACTCTTCTTGTCTTGGCATGTCGTCGTCCATAGCGGACTGGTCATTTGCGGTACTCGGCAATCTGCTAGCACTGTGGTAGGAGTTGCAGCTTGGCAGTCATATGGACCTAGACCACCCCATGCAGCATTCACGAATAAACACACCGTGCCGTTCGACAGCTGGAATGCCCATGGACGCGCTGATGTCCAAGGCTTGGAATCAGTGTTGATATTCGTTGAGTGAGCAATTTGGAGTTCCACGACTTTGTTGTCTGTCGGATTTCGGGGACATACCAGAGCGGAGGAAAGGCCCACAACCCCTTCGAAGGCATTTCCCACATTGGAAAAGCAAGGATCGTAGACCCTCGACTTTATAAAGCATCGGAAGTAGTAGCGTCCAGCTGCTCCACCACCATATCTGTAGCAGCTCGTCGCCTGGTAGGAGCCCGTTACATCCAGCGCCGGGTCAACCTGGTTTGCGACAAACGGTTGATATGTCACCACGGTAGTCATGGCGGCGGCGCTGGACATCGAAGAAGATACGCTGCTAGCGTTCCCTAAGCTTGTCGATGGACTAGTAGCGCTGCTTGTCGTGACCGACCGTCCGTTAGGCGCTGGTTGACCGACAGCACTCGAACCACCGCAACTGGCGACACTCAAACCCAAAACGAGAATAGACGACAGGACTCCTTTGTTGAGCACCCCTTAAGGGTATCACCACGTCCAGAAACTTGGTCGAGCCCACTAGGGTCTCCGTAGCTACCGCAAAGTCATATTTTGAGACACCACAATATTTGATCTGTTACCTTCTTCTTTAAGGTGAATTTCTATTCCCGCAGTTCCGGGTGTTTAGAATCGTTTTTCGAACTTCGCTAAAATGAGACGGGTGAAGCATTTATTGGCACCCGACAGACAGACTGCGATCCTTTGTTTGATTTCGGGACTTGTGGTATGTGCTTGTGGAACAACTGGTTCGGCATCTAGTTCCACTAGCCTGCCTACCTCAACCACAATCACGCCTACCACTTCGACGGTTGCGCCTACTACATCGACGACAGCAATCCAGTCTCTTCCAGGAAGGCCAGCCTTTGATCCGCAATCGGTCTCCTTTTCTTCGCCATCGGTCGGATGGGCATGGGGGCCGGCAGCCAAAGCATCCATGACAGGCTATGGCCCTGGAGTGTTGGCTCACAGCACTAATGGCGGTAAGACCTGGACGGCGATACCTACGCCAGGAATCAACTATGCCAGCTCTGTAGACCAAGTGAGGTTCATTAGTCCTTTGGTTGGATTCCTCTTCGGAGGTTCCTTTTATGTGACCACCGATGGTGGAGCCACCTGGGTGAAAAGGGCGTCGCCTGGAGTGATATACGACATTCAAGCCGCGAAAGGATCTACGTATGCGATGGTGAGCACTTGCGGCAACCCGAATAGCTGTCAAGACGAGGCTCTATATGAAGTTGCCAGCGATGGAAGTGCCTTCTCTCGAGTTAATGGAGTTCCGAACGTCTCCCTTGGTTCGGAGCTTGAAACACATGGTTCAAGTGCCTACATCCTGGCACGCCCTACCAACTTCGATACCGGGCAAATCGTGCTTTGGAGATCACTTAGTGACGGGCCATGGCAGCCTGTCGCAACCCCATGTACATGGACGGGAGCAGTCTTTGGATCCGTGTCAGCATGGTCATCGTCGGGGTTGGCGCTTGTTTGTGGCGCTCCGCCCGGAGCAGGAATGCAATCGAAGTTTGCGTACCACTCAACCGATTCCGGCTCAACCTGGAGCAATCCGTCACAGATTCACTCAAAACTCGGTTATGTAGGTGATTTGGCAGCAGCCAATGAAAACACCTGGGTGCTTGGAGAAGCCCGCGGCGGGATGCTGGTAACTCATGACGCTGGCCAGAACTGGTCCCAACCAAAGTTCACTTCTGAACAAAAAGGGGGAGGGATCGAGGGATGGGGACGCGTGGATTACATAACCGCCGAGGAAGCCGTAGCCGTTCCCTGGACTCTGAATGGAGCGGTAATCGCACTCTCGAATGACTCTGGTGCCTCATGGAACGTCGAAGCTTTCCCGAGTCCGCGGGGCTAGACGGGAACAGAACCTCGGTCCCTCATTCCCATTGCACAGTTACTCCACTATCTTCACCCCACCTCCCGCATAGGGCCCACTTGGCTCGAGCTGCCATGAAATTTCTAAGGCCATTTACAGACGTTCTAACCAATCATGGGTAGCCACGGATTGCGATGAGATTCGTAGCTCAAGATCTCGTTTTTGAGTAAAAGAGTCTGATCGATTGGATCTAAGCCGTTTACGAGCGTGAAGTGAGATGCATCGTCGAGGTGGAACTCTTTGTCAAACAGATTCGCAGACGCACAAGTCAGAGTTCGATGCAAAATGTCAATCTGCACATCCACCTCAGGATCTTCCTCTGCAACTTCGAAAAGCCTGTCCACATAACTCTTGTCAAGCTCCACGGGGACTAATCCTTCCTGAGGAAGATTTCCTCTATGAATGTCAGCGATGCTGGGAGCTATTACCGCTTGGATTCGGTAGTCTCTCAGAGCCCATACTGCGTGTTCGCGAGAAGATCCGCAGCCAAAGTTCTCTCCTGCTAGCAGCACGGTAGCTCCGGCCCTATTGGCATCGTTCAACACGAACTCAGGATCTGTTCGCCAATTCTCAAAGAGGCCGTCTTGGTAGCCGCTCCGCTCAACTCGTTTCATCCAATGCGCCGGTATTATCTGGTCAGTATCTATGTTCGAGCGCCTTATCGGGATAATGCGACCTCGTACCTTTACAACTCTTTCCATTTGCCGAACCTAGCCTTTCTCAATCTCGGACAACTCAGCTGCCGAACAGATTCTTCCCGCGATTGCACTTGCCGCCGCGGTCTCGGGAGAAGCTAAATGTGTCCTTGAACCCGCACCTTGGCGTCCTTCAAAATTGCGGTTCGAAGTCGAGACACTGTGCTGTCCCGCAGGAACCACGTCTCCGTTCATCCCTACGCACATCGAACAACCTGGTGAACGCCACTCGAAACCAGATCGAATGAAGATCTCATCCAGGCCCATCGCTTCGGCAGCAGCCTTTGTGTCCTGAGAGCCGGGCACCACAAGCGCTCTTACGCCATCGGCCACCTTTCGGCCTTTTGCGATTTCGGCGGCTGCGGCAAGGTCTTCGAGTCTGCCGTTGGTGCACGATCCGATGAATACCACATTGATTGGGATTTCAGAGGTTCTCGTACTAGGCCTCAGACCCATGTAGCGCAGAGCTGTGACCGCTGCGTCCCTTTCCCTGGCGGAAGAGAAACTGGAAGGTTCCGGAACCAGGGATCCGACCGGCACCGATTGAGACGGGTTGGTACCCCAAGTAACCATTGGACGTATGCCATCGACATCTATTTCCACTTCGCTATCGAAGTTCACTCCATCATCTGAGCCAAGATCACCCCAAAACGCTGATGCTAACTCCCAGAGCTCGCCTTTGGGAGCACACTCTTTTCCTTTGAGATAAGCCAGGGTTGTCTCGTCTGGAGCTATAAGTCCTGACCGGGCTCCGGTTTCGATAGCCATATTGCAGAGAGTCATCCGGCCTTCCATCGAGAGGTTTCTAACTGCATCTCCACGAAACTCGATGAGATGACCAGTCCCGCCACCGTGGCCCAACTTAGCTATGATCGCTAGCGCGAGATCTTTTGCAGAAGCACCTTTGCCAGGAACCCCTTTGAGAGTGACCGACATAGTTTTGGGACGACTGAGTCTCAGAGTCTGGGTGGCCAAGACGTGCTCCACCTGACTTGTTCCGATCCCGAAAGCTACGGCCCCAAATGCGCCATGGGTTGCAGTGTGACTGTCGCCGCAAACGATCGTCATGCCGGGCTGCGTGACTCCCTTCTCGGGCCCAATTACATGGGTAATACCGTTTCCCCGGCTGAACATGCTGTGCAATTCGATGCCAAACCTTGAACACTGCTCCTTTTGGACGGCTATCTGAGTGGCAGCGACGTCATCTATAGGAACAGGATGGCCAGGGCCAGTTGGCACATCATGATCTGCAGTGGCGAGGCAGAGCTCCGGTCTCCTTACCTGTCGTCCCTTCGCTCTGATATTCTCAAACGCCTGAGGAGAAGTCACTTCGTTGAAAAGCTGCATGTCGATGTACAAAAGGTCCCCTGACGCATTCGAGTCGATCAGATGTGATTCCCAGATCTTGTCAATAAGGTTCAATCTTCTTTTCTTCAATTTCTCCTCCATCAGTGTTTGCAGTACTCGTTTGTCATGGCATTTTGTGACAATTAGATATCAAGCAAGGATTTGTGAATCATCCACTATTGACAACCCACTACCCCGGAACCGGCGCCTCTCTTTGGCCAGATGATCGAGCAGTCGCTCATTGGTCTCTCTAATGTGAGTCGAAACAAGCTCGACAGCAGTTACGTCGCGCTCTCCGATCTTCTCTAGAATCTCATGGTGTTCGAGCCATGCCTGTTCACGCGCCTCTTGCGTTCGAACCTCGAGCCACCTGGTTCGGGCAAGCCTTGTCATCACGCCTTGAATCGAATCCACAAAGAACCTGTTCCCACTCAGCTGGGCGAGTTCAAGATGAAAGTCTCCCCCAGCACGTAAGCTGTCTTCCTCGCTGGCGGCTTCTCGGAAAGACTCCAGAAGTTCAAAGAGTGAATCGATATCTGAATCACTTGCCCGTAAGATAACTCCCCGTATTGCTGC
>JAJZBG010000033.1 GCA_021799035.1 Actinomycetes bacterium
CTAGCAAGGAGCAGGAACCAGCTAGCACTAATGTCTGAAAGCTCAGACTGGCGCAAAGAATCAGACCCGAAATCCGTCGTTGTAAGAGCCTGATACCACAAGCCTAAACTGAATCAAGACCGTCACGCAGTTCTCTGATGAAGTCGAACGCAACTTGGGAACCACCGCCTTGGAGCAGTCTTCTTACGAGCGCTGAACCAACTATTACACCATCGGAGACTCTCGAAACCGCCGCCGCTTGCTCTGCATTGGACACGCCAATCCCTATGAGGACAGGCTTGTCTGTGCATGCCTTGAGCCTTCGAGCTATCTCCGATGCGGAGTCAGCAAGAGAGGTCCGCTCTCCGGTAACACCCATCAATCCTATCCCGTAAACAAATCCACGAGAATTCTCTGCTATACGCCTGAGGCGATCTTCGTGCGTCGAAGGTGCCGCAAGCAGAACGTTTTCCACGGCATTCTCGTCAGCGTTGCGAATCCAATCTGCCGCCTCATCCAGCTGCAAATCCGGGATTATCGATGCTGCGACACCGCAATCCGCGAGAACTTTTGCAAACCGCTCGTGGCCAGCATGATGAACGATGTTGTAGTAAGTCATCGCCGCGATTGGCACCGAAAATCCCGCGCGGCGAATCTCTGTAAAGATGCTCGCCGGGGTAACCCCTGCCTCAAGTGCTTTCTGCGAGGCCTCTTGAATCACTGGCCCATCCATAATCGGATCAGAAAATGGAATGCCAACCTCGATAGCATCTGCCCCGGCCTCTGTTATCGCATGAATTGTCTCGACCCACCCCTCGAGCCCTCCGCACACGTACGGAACCAGCAACTTCCGCCCTGCGCTTTTCTTCTTGGACAGCGCTTCTTCCAAAACACCCATAGGTCGTGATTCCACTAGACATTATCTCCCAGTATTTGCGCTACAGACTCGGCATCCTTATCGCCTCGGCCGGACAAGGTGACAAGAACAGTCGATCCAAGCGGTATTTCCCTACCGGCCTCCCGAATGACGTATGCGATGGCATGAGCGGGTTCCAAAGCGGGAATGATTCCCTCCAGCCGCGATAAGAGCTGCAAAGCGCTAAGCACCTCCTCATCGTTTGCGGTGGAGTAATGAGCCCTCCCTATTGAGGCTAAATATGAGTGCTCAGGGCCAACTCCTGGATAGTCAAGTCCTGCAGAAATCGAATGGGCTTCGAGAACCTGTCCTACATCGTCCTGGAGCAGGTTTGACCTTGACCCGTGCACAACTCCAGGGCTGCCACGGTTGATCGCCGCACCTCCCTCAGGCTCAACCCCTACAAGCTTTGCAGAGGTATCCGCAAAACCCGCAAAGGTGCCAGCCGCGTTTGATCCTCCACCTACACACGCCACCACATAATCAGGCACCTCCCCGCCGAGCAGCTCCTTTGTCTGTGCGAGCGCCTCATCACCAACAATTCTCTGAAACTCCCTGACCATGAAGGGGTATGGATGGGGGCCTACAACTGAGCCAATGCAGTAGTGAGTCGTATCCACCGTGGCAACCCACTCCCGCATTGCCTCATTTATCGCATCTTTGAGTGTTCGGGAACCTGAAGACACTGACACAACCGATGCTCCAAGGAGCTTCATTCGAAAAACGTTGAGAGCCTGCCTTGCTACGTCAACCTCCCCCATGTAGACGACGCATTCCAGACCAAGAAGTGCAGCCGCGGTTGCCGTCGCAACGCCGTGCTGGCCTGCGCCAGTCTCCGCGATGAGTCTCTTTTTACCCATTCTCTTGGTTAGTAGCGCCTGTCCAATCACATTGTTGATCTTGTGGCTACCCGTGTGAGCCAGATCTTCACGCTTGAGGAGAACCCTGATGCCAAAGCGCTCCGAAAAACGGCGCAGCTCGGTGATCGGTGTGGGTCTGCCCCCATATTCAGTCAGGATCGACTTGTACTCCTTCAAGAATTCTGGGTCAGACCAGGCGCGAGTGAAGACCTCCTCTAGTTCATAACAAGCCGGTATGAGTGATTCCGGCACGTAACGCCCACCAAATTCACCAAAGCGCCCCGACGCTGAAGGTGGTCTCATAATGCTCAAAGTTCTTCCTCCCAATCAAACACCCTGTCGGTCTCCCTTTCCAGAATTGCACTCCTTTGAGCGATCAGGTCTCGCACGAAAGGATTAGCATCAGGGTCTGAACCCGACTCCACACCACGATGAATTGCGGCGAATGCACTCCGAGCCCTGGCAATGAACGCCCTCAGCTTCGCTGGGTCCTTCTTTCCAGGCCTGGCCTCCACTCCCGAGGAGACATCCACACCGAAAGGCCTGACTGTGTGAATCGCTTTTTCGACATTGTCGGGCCTCAGCCCACCTGCCAAGATTAGGCGCACCCTCGACGAAAGTCCTTCAATCTCTCGCCAATCAAAGCTTGTACCTGAACCCGGACTGGCAGAATCTACCAAAATAGCACTCGCCTTGAACTGGGAAAACCTTGCTAGCGATGGCGCTTCACCGGAGAATCCCTTCAGAACGAGCGGGACTCGCTCCGAGATGTATTCAACGCTGCTTGGACCTTCAGAACCGTGAAGCTGTGCGCCAGAAAGCCCTATTTCGTGAACCATCCTCACCACCGATTCGGGCCGCTCATTTACGAATACACCTATTGTGAGGATCTCAGAGGGAAGCTGCATCACAATTTCTTTAACCTGCTCCTTACCAACTTGTCTTACAGAAGGAGCAAAGACGAATCCTACTGCGTCAGCGCCGAGCGCGACCGACAGTAATGCATCTCCAACGTTGGTGATCCCGCAGATCTTTACGAACATCTAAAGCTCGCCCTGACCAGCACGCAACAACTCGGAGAGGGTGTGACCTGGATCCATCGACGTGACGAGCATCTCGCCTATCAAGGCTGCTTCATAGCCTGCCTTTGAAATTGCCTGAATCTGCTCTGGGGATGATATGCCCGACTCGCATACCTTGACCACACCTGGGCCGAAAAGCTCCGCCATTTTGACCGCCTTGATCGAGTCCACCTCGAATGTAAAGAGGTTTCGCTGATTTACCCCGATCAAATTGGCGCCAACCGCCTTTGCTCGGTGAAGCTCCTCCTCGTCATGAATCTCCACCAAGGCGTCAAGTCCCACTTCTCTTGCAAGACCATGCAGATCAGCCAGTTCTTGTTGTGACAGCGCAGAAGCGATTAGCAGAATTGCGTCAGCCCCGTTAATCCTTGCATCCAGGACATCATTTGCGCAGACCGTGAAATCCTTCCTCAGGACAGGGATTCGCACGCTTTTCCGCACTAGCCTGAGATCCTCGATAGATCCTCCAAAGTACGTCTCATCTGTCAGGACGCTGATACAGCTTGCACCATACAACTCATATTCCTTTGCTTGCGCCTGGGGATCAAGTTGGGAATTGAGATCTCCTTTCGATGGCGAGCGCCTCTTGATCTCTGCAATGATCGAAACCCCGCCCCCCAACAACGCGCTTCTGAATCCCAGACATGGACCCATGTCGAGGGCACAGCTTCTCAAATCGTCGGTCTTTCTCGAATCCGACTGAGCGAGCTCTCGATGATCAGCAACAATCTTGTCAAGGTAGGTGGACATCTACCAATAGATGTTATTGGCCATGAAAGAAAGTTGGCAGCTTCATTTGCATTTCGCCCACCTGGATGGCTCAGCCAAGACTCTGAACCGCCCCATATAGCTCCCCAATCTCAAGAGCATGCACCATAACCGAGTCCAGCGCCACTCGCGACCTGAACTCACCTCCCGCCCGGTGGGAGAAGCCGAGTCCGATTCCACATCCTCTGGCAGCAAAGTAGCTGTAAGACGTCACCGTGAATACAGGCCTGCCCGCCTCCTCCACGACCCCGCGCGAAAATTCATTGAGCGCCACCGGATCGCCAGTGACAAGAAAGCTGGCGAAACGCCTCGGAGTCTTGTAGCCCCGAGAATCGACCCTTTCAATGAGCTCCTGCCCCGTGTAGCAGCCCTTCTGGAAGTCGGCACGAGCCCTTATGAATGCCTCTCCCAGTTCAGTTGGATTCATGCCGCCAGAGATCTCATGACCCCACTCTGGCTGAGCTGCAAGTATTCTTGACGCATCCGTGACATCCAGATGCCCAGTCGCACCCAGCAGCGCCTCGATGTCAGCACGATTGAACCGAGAGTAGAGTTCGCCGATGGTTATGCCAGCCAAATCAAAGGAATCTGCGCTGACAGCGTCTGATATCAAGGAACGAACCTCCTGTCGGAGTCCAGCCCCATCTGTACCCTCGAAGTGCGCGAAAGATATGACGCTTCCGGCCGACAGCTTGAAATCCACCTTTGTCCTAAGCTTGAAACGCTCGAGCCTGGCAACTGCATCTACCGAACACCCACCCGGAGCAAATAGCGCGAACTCTTCCTCCCCTTTTCTTGTCACACCTGCTGGCACCACCAAGGAGCCGTCAGGCTCAAGAAGCAAGGCTCTCCTGGTGCCGCCGATCTCCAGTGAGTCCACGTTTACGGACAATTGCCCATTGAGGTACCATGCCGCCTGCTCACCGCTGCAGGTCAATACGTCCGACTCTCTTACCCAAATCGCAGAATTCATGTCCACATCCTTACAGCAGATTCAGCTACGCCGGCCCCCCAGAGCTTCTGGGCCTTCCTCGGATCTGGACCAATCCCCAAAGGCGCGAGCCGCGGTTACAGCAATCAATAGGGCTCGAGCTTTGTTCGAACACTCCAAATCCTCGAGAATCGGGTCGGAATCCGCTACGATACCAGCTCCCGCCTGGACAAATGACTTTCCTTCGGCGTCGCAGAATAGTGTCCTGATGGCTATTGCTGCGTCCAGATTGCCCGAGAAGTCCAGGTATCCCACCAAGCCAGCATATGGTCCTCGTTTCACCGGTTCAAGCTCATTGATAATCTCCATAGCCCTCACCTTGGGAGCACCAGAGACTGTTCCTGCCGGCAAGGTTGCTCTCAGAACATCTATGGCAGTGCAATCAGGCCTCTTCCGGGCAGAAACCTGAGAGGTCATATGCATTACATGTGAATAGCGCTCTAACACCATCAGCTCGTCCATGACCTCAGTGCTGAATTCCGCCACCCGACCAACATCGTTACGCGCAAGATCTACAAGCATGATGTGCTCTGCCACCTCTTTGGGGTGCTCAAGAAGCTCAGCAGCCAACGCTTGGTCTTCCGCATAAGAAGATCCCCTTGGTCTGGTCCCTGCTATCGGCCGAGAGATAATCCTGTCACCAGCTATCTTGACCATTGGTTCCGGAGATGAACCTGCCACCGTTATCGATCCGAACCTTAACAGATACATATAGGGAGAAGGATTAAGCTGCCTGAGAACGCGATAGAAGTCGAGTGGGTGGGCTCCAAGCTGGAAAGAGAACCTCTTGGACAGAACCACCTGAAAAATGTCGCCGGCGGCAATATACTCCTGGGCCACCTTGACCGCCATTGCATACTCTTGAGAAGTGAGAGAGCTTGTTGCAGCCGCAGGACCAGCGTCAGGATCCAAGCTCAAATTCAAAGTAGCCATTTTGCAGCCACTCAGCTCCGCCGACATCGCGTCAACCTTCGCGACACCCTCTTCAAACCTCCGGTGAAGCTCTTCTTCGGCGACGCCAGGCTCGACCAAGACATTTGAGATCAGTATTATCTTCTGCTTCCAATGATCGAAAACTGCCAACTCTCCAATCATTCTCATGATCGCGTCGGGCAGAGCACAATCGTCTGGCGGCGCTTCGGGCAGATCCTCGATCTCTCTTATAACGTCATATCCCATATAACCGACGAAACCCGCATGTAGAGGCGTGATGCCCTCCATGTCTGAAGCTGTCAGGTTCGACAGAATAGACTCAAGCGCCGAGAGGAACCCTTCGGAATTCGATAGAAAAGGAATCGCTCTCTCGGAGCTCACCTCCACCGTGCCGGAGGTGAGCGAAATCTCGGCGAGAGTGTTGCGACCAACAAACGAAAATCGCGACCACCTCTCGCCCTTCTCCACCGACTCCAGCAGGAAGCCCTCACCGTCATAGCCAACGAGAGCCAGGAACGCAGAGACGGGGGTGATAGTGTCTGCCAGATATTCCTTGTACACCGGTATAAGCCGGAAGCCCAAAGAGGCTTTCGATGCCTCAACGAAATCCGCAAAACTGCTGGCAACCATCTATCAGCCTTCACCTATCCTGTCTGCAATCCCCCGGTAGAAGCAGCTGAAATTTCCCGTGTGGCAGGCTCCATTACCCCTCTGCTCCACTTCAATCAACAAAGTGTCGCCATCGCAGTCAATAGCGATATCCAGAACTATCTGAAGGTCGCCCGAGGTCTCTCCCTTAGCCCAAAGCTCCTTCCGAGATCTTGACCAAAACCACGTGCGTCCAGTCTCGATGGTCATCGCCAGGGTTTCCTTGCTCATCCAAGCCATCATAAGTACCGAACCCGAAACCCGGTCTTGGACAATCGCGGGAACTAGCCCGTCGGAGGAAAACTTGACCTGCGATATCAGGTCTGCAGCTGAGATCCTTTGGTTAACGTTCTCAGATATCATAGGTACAACCCAGTTTCCGTTTCCACGGTCGATGAAGCCACCGCATGAATGTCCCGTTCCCGCAGAATAAGATAGTCCTCGCCCTGAACCTCAACTTCGTAGCGATCTTCTGGTGAGAACAGCACCTTGTTACCAGGTTGTATCGCCCTGACGTTCGGACCCACTGCAACTACTTCCGCCCACACCAATCGCTTGGCAACCTGCGCCGTAGCAGGTATTAGTATTCCCGCCCTGGAATGGCGCTCTCCGTCGTTTGAGGGAATCTCAACCAGCACCCGGTCGGTGAGCATCGTTATGGGAAGACGTTCATTTGAGGAGATCATCTCTATCTACCTAACTCCGAAAATAATCCAACTATAAACCATATGGCCTAACCGACACTCCAGAACGCAGGAGCTCATTTTTCACTGCTTCGACGGAGATCTCTCCAAAGTGGAAGACCGAAGCGGCCAACAGTGCATCAGCATGCCCTAGCACCGCTCCTTCCACGAAATGCGAAATCGCTCCTACTCCCCCGCTTGCGATTAGCGGAACCGAAACCGAATCAGCTACAGACCTCGTGAGCGATATGTCAAAGCCATCCTTTGTCCCGTCACGATCCATTGAGGTGAGAAGTATCTCACCGGCTCCTAGCGACTCCGCATTCTTGGCCCATTCAATCACATTGATCCCCGCGGCAACCCTTCCCCCGTGAGAATAGACCTCATATCCCAGGTTGTCTGAGGCTTTCGCGTCGATCGCAACTACCACGCACTGGGACCCAAATTCCTGAGCAAGATTGCTGATCAGCTGAGGGTTTGCAATCGCAGCAGAGTTTACTGAGACCTTGTCCGCCCCGGCACGCAACATCATCCTGGCATCATCGTTGTTGCGTATCCCTCCTCCGACGGTGAATGGAATGAAGACTTTCTGCGCTGTCGCAGAAACGACATCCGCCATAATCTCCCTACCATCCGAGGAGGCGGTTATATCCAAAAAGACGAGTTCGTCAGCACCGGACCTGTCGTAGTACTCTGCCAACTCTACGGGATCTCCAGCATCGCGAAGATCAAGAAAATTCACACCTTTTACTACACGGCCCTCATCCACATCCAGGCAAGGAATTATTCTGACACTCTGCAAATTGCCACAGCCTCCCTTATATCCAGCCTGCCGTCGTGGATAGCACGACCTGAAATCACACCTTGGAGTGAAACTCCCCCGTAGGTGATATTCCTCAGACTAACCAGGTCGTTTACGCCGGAAACCCCTCCCGAAGCGATGATGTCAATTCCTGAGCTGCTCGAATACTCAACTAGCTGCTGGAGAGTCTCGATATCGGGACCAGCGAATGTCCCATCGCGAGATATGTCGGTTGCCACAACTGCCGTCGCACCCCGTTCGACTAGCTCTGGAAGTATTTCAAAGACCTCTACGCCAGAACCCTCAATCCAACCCTTCAGCGCAACCTCACGCCTCCCATCGATTCGGCGATAGTCAAGGCCAACGGCTACCTTCCCGGGATGGCGACGCGCTATATCATTTACGATGCTGGGATCCTCGACTGCCTTCGTCCCGATTATCACCCGACTGGCTCCGGCTTCAATCAGTTCCGAGGCATCGTCAACCGACCTGATCCCACCTCCCACTTCGACCATAATTCCAACCGCGCCGCAGAGCCTCTTGATAACCTCCCTATTGGGACCTTTCCGACCCCGGGCGGCATCTAGATCGACCAGGTGCAGCCATCCTGCACCCTGAGCCTCAATCTCTTTTGCAGTGGCAAACGGATCGCCATAGCTAAGCTGGCGATCGAAATCTCCCTGAATCAGCCTCACACATTGGCCATCGATTAGATCTATTGCAGGAATGAACTCCATCTAGCAGCTGGCCTTCTGAGCGCAAAACTTGACGAAATTCTCAAGCATCGATAGGCCCTTTACAGACGACTTCTCTGGATGGAATTGAGTCCCAAAGATATTGCCCCTAGACACCGCAGCGGTGAAGCCTTTCCCATAATCGCAAACTGCGATGCTGTCAGCCGTTACCTCCGCTGCAAATGAATGCACAAAATAGAACCAGGAGTGTTCCTGCAGCCCGTCGAACAAGGGGCTTTCCGATCCAGCGTTCACATAAGCTATCTGATTCCAGGACATATGTGGGATCTTAGGTGCCCCTGTGAGCCTTCTTACTCTACCCTCCAACAACCCAAGGCCTGGAATCTCGGGTGACTCTTCGGACCCCTCATAGAGCATCTGCATTCCCACACAAATACCAAGGAGGGGAACTCTTTCATCAACGGCTCCGAGCACCATGGATTCAAGCCCTGTTGAGCGTAGCGCAGTAACACATGCTCCAAATGAACCTACTCCTGGCAAAATGATACCGTCCACACCAGACAGGTCTCTCGGTTCGGCAACCAACTCCGCTTCAGCTCCTATCTTCACCAGAGCTTTATGGGCAGAGCCAAGATTTCCAATGCCGTAATCAATTACAACTATCAACTGGCTTCCTAACAATTGGCTCGATTTTCACGAACCGATCTCTACACGATACCGACTCTGGTGGCTTTCACCCAACGTACCCGGCGGCTTCCAAGACCAGAGCCTCAGTTGGCTTAGAACCTAGAACGGCTTCGACTAACTGTCGAGTTCACGGCCAGCAAATGAAACGCTGGGCGTCCTCGCCAAACGAGCCTTTACAAGGTTCCTTTCGTAGAAGGGAGCGAATCACCCTCGATGGCAACCGCATCTCTAAGACACCTGGCCAGGCACTTGAAAGTGGCCTCCACCATGTGATGTGAGTTCTTGCCTCTCACTATGTCCACATGAGCACTGATTCCGGCAGAAGCCACGAAGGCCCTCAAGAATTCCTCAGTTAGCTGGGGGTCAAACCCTGGATTCCCCAGAAGGTTTCCGTCACTCAACTCTCCGCGAAACTCCAAGAAAGGCCTGCCCGAAAGGTCTATTGCAATAGATACCAGAGCTTCGTCAAGCGGCAAAGATAGCGATGCAAAGCGTCGAATTCCGACTTTGTTTCCAAGAGCCACCAGAAGCGCCTGGCCGAGCGCGATTCCAGTATCTTCCACAGAGTGGTGCGCGTCCACATCCAAATCTCCGAGCACCTCGATTTTCAAATCCGACCTTGAATGCTTGGCAAGCTGGGCCAGCATGTGATCAAAGAATGGGAGTCCAGTTGAAATCGAGTGCGTTCCAGAACCATCAAGATTCCATGAAACGTTTATCTTGGTTTCAGCGGTATTTCGTTCGACCGCAGCACTTCTATTCGCTCCAGACAACCTAGCTCCTTAGCTCAATTATTGCTTCAGACAATGCCTTCAGAAACCTGTCATTCTCCGCGCTCGTCCCCACCGTCACTCTCAGGCAATCCGCCAAACGTGGCCAACCTGAGCAATTTCGAACCAGAACAGAACGGTCCACCAGCGCCTTCCAGAGGTCATCCCCCTTGCCGCTCGCAGCTTTGAAAAGCACAAAGTTCGCAGATGACTTCCAATATTCGATGTTAAGCTCGTCAAATCCGGCTTCGATCTGCTTGCGCCCGGCAAGAATCATATCCAAGGTTGACTGCATTGCGTCAAACTTTTGGATGGCCAACAACCCCGCAATCTGTTTCATGGAATCAATATGATACGGAAGACACGCTGCCCATAGATTGGCAATTATGTCTTTCGGCCCAATTAGGTACCCAAGCCTCAGACCAGCTAGCGACCAGACCTTTGAAAATGTCTTCACAACAACGATGTTCGCGAATCTCGATGCCAACTCCATCGCATCGAACGATGCAAATTGGCCATATGCCTCATCGACTATTATTAGTGGATTCGGATCCTGGGCCAGCTCACTTATAAGCTTGGGATCCTCGTCAAGACCAGTTGGGTTGTTGGGCGAGCAGAAAAACACTATGTCCGGCCGGTGTACCCGATTCGCTTCAAGAACTTTGGAGACATCGAGTTGAAAGTCTTGCTCGCGATCAATCTCGACAAGCTCGGTTGAGGTGACCTTAGCAACCTGTGCATACATCGCATAAGTTGGTTCAAACGTCATCGCCTTTCTCCCGGGTCCTCCGTATGCAAGCAGAAGCGTTGAAATCACCTCATTGGAGCCATTTGCAATGAAGATCTCCTCTGGCTCAACCTTGTGGAACTCTGCAAGGGCCTCCCTTAGCGCAGTGGCGGTACGATCCGGATACCGATTAAGGGAGAGCTTCGAAAGCTTTACAGAAAGCTCCTGCATGAAATCCTTGGATGGGCTCAATGGTGATTCATTGGTGTTGAGTCTCACTTCAACATCAATTTGGGGAGAATGGTACCCGCCAAAAAGCGCGAGATCACTCCGCACGCTAGGCATTTGATCTCCTCATCTCGACACTCATTTCATGCGCGTCTAAACCCTCAGCCCGAGAAATGGCGCCAACGTATGGTGCCACGACGTCAATTCCATCTTGAGTCGCCTCCACCACGTGAATGTGCTTGATAAAATCGCCAACTCTCAAAGCGGACCCGTAGCGGGCCGAGCCATAGGTCGGAAGAACGTGGCTTGGACCAGCTACATAATCACCGAGACTGGCCGGGGAGTACCTTCCCAGAAATACTGCTCCAGCATTCTTTACGTATTTGGCGAGCTCCAGATTGGAGTCACAAAGGATCTCCAAATGCTCAGGCGCGATTGCATTCGCAACGTCCATCGCTTGAATGCCATCTCGTACCAGAACGGCGTATCCACCTTCGCCCAGAGTGGCCTCTATCTCTCGTCTTCGCGGAGACGCGTTGACGATCGCCTCCACCTTTTCCGATACTTCATCAATCAAAGCCTCGTCCCAGGAGATGAACCAGGCCAAACCATCCGGCCCATGCTCGGCTTGCACGACCACGTCCACAGCGGCCCACTCGGGCTCAACGGTGGCATCAGATATCACCACGACTTCCGAAGGACCAGCAAATGAGGAAGGGACACCTACGTCCTGAGCTACCTCTCGTTTTGCCACAGACACATAGATGTTTCCCGGACCTACGATCACATCGGCCCTTCTGATCGTCTCAGTCCCATATGCCATGGCTGCAACCGCCTGGGCTCCTCCGACGCAGTAGAGATGATCCACTCCGGCAATCCATGCTGCAGCCAAAGTGGCGTCATCTACCTTTCCGTTTGGCCCTGGTGGCACACACAGAATGACAGTTTTGACTCCAGCTACTTTGGCAGGAATAGCAGTCATGAGAACCGATGATGGATAGCGGGCCTTTCCACCCGGAACGTAGCACCCGGCCACATCCACCGGTACCGTCTTCTGGCTTACTCTCAAACCGTTTGCTTCAAAAACCTTGTCCGGCTCGAACTCCAGCCTGTGATAGCCCCTGATCGATTCAGCCGCAAACTCCAGCGCACTTCGCAAGCCTGGATCAATCCTGTTATAAGCACCCTCTATCTCTGCTGCATCAACCGCAACCGTTGCGAGGCGCACCTTGTCGAAAATCTCTGTCAGCTCGATTAGGGCACGATCACCGTCTTGGCGCACCCTGGAAATAATGCTGCGAACCGAGTCCACAGGCAGCTCCTTGGTGACCTTTGGCCGCGGCAAAAAATTTAGATAGTCACCAGAACTTGCACGGAGGTCGAGTTTTTTCAGCATAATTGCTTCATTTTACTTTGGTCTGGCAACCGCACCCACCTCATTGCCCCCTGAGAGCTGCCACCCACTCTGAAAGAGGGCATCCTGGCATAACAGCCACAGCACCCTTTACAGCACTATCTCTGCCGCGCGATCCGACCTTGCGACCGCAGCATTAGAAGCTGAACATAACGTGCAATATCGCTGGGTGAGACAATCCCGACAAGACGACCAGTTGAATCCATCACAAAGGCCCGACCATCCGGCGCGGCCTCCATCCTTTGAAGCAAGTCCGGTATCGGCTCATCCGGTGAACCCACTGGGATTTCAGCAAGCGGACATGCAAGGTCCCTAAGTAGTGTTTTCGAGCGCTGCTCCGGCGCAATCCGGCTTATCCTTCCCATGGTCGCCAAACCTTCAAGCCTTCCATCAGGCCCGACCAGTGGAAACGATCCAAACCTGTAGCCCTGCAGCTCCTCCATGTTCAACAGATCCTGAGCGGTCATAACCGATGCAAAGGTGGTTGGATTAGAGGTCATGATGTCGCGGACATGAACACCGTTTAGCGAAGACCGCATCACGGTCGAATTTTCCTCAGCCCTTGCAGCGGAGAGCAGGAACCAGCCTAGAAACACGAACCACAATCCTCCAAGCCCCCCGGCAAGAAATTCAACTATGCCAAAACCGATGAGAAGATAACCTAAACCCTGACCGAAATATGCAGCAACAGTGGCTGCATGAAGGCGATCCCCAGTTCGATACCAGATGAACGCACGCAGCACCCTGCCTCCATCCAGCGGTGCTCCTGGCAGAATATTGAATACGCCGAGCAGCAGGTTCATCCATGCGAGCCAGCCAAATGCAGGCACAAGGACTCCTCCAGAATTTGTTTCGAGGAGGAGAAGCCTAAGCCCGCCAAAAAGCCCTGCACATGCGAAACTCACGATAGGCCCTATGACTGCGATCCAGAAATCTGCCCCCGCAGTCAGGGCTTCGCTTTCGAGCTCTGACACACCACCAAAGAGCCAAAGTGTGATGCGCCTGACCCCGATCCCGTTGCGCTTGGCAACTACTGAATGAGATGCTTCATGGGCCAGCAGAGATGCGAAAAAGAGGAGCGTAATGAATACTCCGGCGAGCCAGTAGATGCCGGTGGTGCTATGTGGGTAGTATCCAGGCAATATCAGCTCTGCAAGCTCCCACACAATGAGGAAGAAGATGACTAGGACGCTCCAGTTGATACCCACCGGGATTCCGGCGATCCTGCCGAGTCGAATGCTCTGGTCCATTTTCACACCTTCCAAGGTCAGTCCCAACAGGGCAGACCACGCAGTGCCTTTAGTTGCAGAACCGCTAGTGACAGCTGCAAAGCAAGCGTCTTCAGTGCTCTAATCGCAATACTACATCTGTTGCACCTTTGTGGCGAGACCGAGAAAACCTGGAGGAATATCAGATAGGCGCAATGGAATTGCCGACGTATTGCAAGCCCTTTTCCAAGCAAATTCCGTTCGGTGTTTGGCGAAGTTCAACTATGTTGGCACCGATATAGGCAAATTCCCAAGGAGCGGGTTATGAACAACTTCAACTCGAGGTCTCACTATCAAGCAGAGCTCTCCTCGTTGGGAACAGCTATCGAGGAGATTACCGACCGGATCTCCAAGATTGCAGAGTCCCTTGCAAAGGAGAAGCTTGACGGTTACGCTCACGATCTCTACCAAGCGGAACGCTCCCTCAAGTCAGCCCTACGCTCGATTTCCAAGGTCAGGCAAGCGTAGAGGAAGGACAGAGATCCTCTAGCACGCACTGGTCGCATTTTGGCTTGCGAGCAGAGCACACTTGTCGACCATGTAGTATCAGGCGCAGCGAGAAGCCGCCCGCCTCCGCTTCCGGCATCCAAGACATCAGGTCGCGCTCAACCTTGACAGGATCTTTCTCCTTAGTAAGACCCAAACGGAGCGAAAGGCGCAGGACGTGCGTATCTACCGGCAAACCAGGCTTGGAAAATGCAACTGACAGCACGACATTCGCAGTCTTTCTTCCAACTCCGGGCAACCCAGAGAGTTCTTCCATGGTATCTGGCACCCTACCGCCATACTCTGACACAAGCACGTTCGTCATATCTATGATGTTCTTCGCCTTGTTCTTGTAAAACCCAGTCGAATATATAAGGCTCTCAAGATCCTCACGATTAGCAAGGCTCATGTCTTGCGGGGTAGGAAATTCCTGAAACAGTTTCGGCGTGGCGGCATTTACACGCTCATCTGTACATTGTGCTGAAAGAATGGTAGCTATGAGAAGCTGGAATGGCGATTCGAACTTGAGTGCGCAAAGCTCCTTGGCACTGCCAGGATAGGCAGCCCGCAACCTATCGATTATCTCAACTCTCCGTACTGGTTCTAAGGAGTCCATAGCGTTCTTCCAAGATAGTATCTACCAAGCGACGGCGAACATCCTCAGTCCTCGAGATGATCGACGACTTTTCAATACCCGTCTCTGTCGCCCGGGTGTGCCATCGCAACATTCGCGAGAAACAAGAATGTGGTTTTGAGTTCTTCATAGTGAAACGGAAAGATGTGACCCTAACCAAGGACCTTCTAATACTGGTGGCAGCATTCGGAGCGGGAGCAGTAAATGCCGTTGCCGGAGGTGGATCCCTGATCTCATTTCCCGCTCTTCTCGCCGTGGGCTTGCCTCCAGTCGCAGCAAACGTCACAAATTCAATAGCTGTATGGCCCGGATATGTGGGGAGTGTCATTCCTTACCGCAAACACATACAAGCCCAAAAGGAGCGCGCCAAGGAGATCACCGGCATATCGATTGCGGGTGCAGTGATCGGAACGGTTATCCTACTCGAGGCCCCACCGAGCATTTTCAAAGTCCTGGTTCCATATCTGATATTCGCTGCCACCACGCTGTTGCTGATCCAGAAGCACATGCTCGCCTTCTTCAGCAAGAGAACGGCAACACACCCTAGAAGGTCGCAGATGTCGCTCTATGGAGGAGTCTTCCTTGCTTCGGTCTACGGCACCTACTTTGGTGCAGGCCTTGGGATAATGCTTCTCTCTATTTTGGCTAGTTTCATAATCGAAGACCTACAAAGGCTCAATGGGCTGAAAACGCTTCTCTCGCTTGTCATCGCCACGATAGGCTCTGTGATCTACGCCATCTTCGCCCCAGTTTCTTGGATCGCCGTTGCGATAATGGCCGTAGCTTCACTCCTCGGCGGCTACTTTGGTGCGGGAGTCGCCCGCAAGCTGAGCCCTAAGGCTCTCAAAATATCAGTAATAGCATTTGGATACACCATTGGGCTGATCATCTTGGTACATGGCTAGTACCAGCGACAGACTGACTGTGAAGCGCGATCTCTCGCGCAATTTGCCCTTTGGATGTGTGGCTTAAATGATAAAGGGGGAGAATCGGACTGTCTCTCAACCCTCCCCCGACCCCATGCCAAACTCATGGGCTAGCGTCAAAAATTTTAGAGAGTCGAACCGATTGTCGCTGCCAAAGATTCCCATTTCCGACTAAATCTGGGAATAGGTCCTACATTACTCCATAAAGTGGCAAACTTACCACACTGCGCACTTATGGCGATCACGGCACGATATTTGGTCCCTGGAACCAGCCATGGCTGGCACGAACGGCACAAGTAACTGATCTTGCCAGTCTTGCCTGGCCACCTCTGCACCGCCAAAACCCTTGGTCTTCAAAGCTAAGCTCTCAGTTGGCGCAAAGTCCAACGCAAATCCAGTAACGACTCAAAACGCATCGCATGGCACATGACGTCACCAATGGCTGATCCCGGCGGCGTTATTGGGACACTCTTTACTGGACCACTGCCGTTGAGAAAGTCGGATTTTTCATCTCAGCAGAGGGAGTGCCTTGCAAGATCATCAAAAGTTGACACCTGGCCTGACACTCTTGCTTGCTGTCACGAGTGGGGTTTCGGTCGCAAACCTCTATTATGCCCAACCACTCCTTCCCAACATCGCCACACTCTTTCGCACATCCAGCTCGAGTGTCGCCTTCGTCATCACCGCATCCCAAATAGGCTATGCAATGGGCCTTCTTTTCCTACTGCCGCTTGGCGATCTGGTGAAACGAAAATGGCTGATAACCTCTGGCGTCTTCCTCGGGGCCGTGTCGCTTGCGCTGATATCAATCTCAAAAAGCCTACTCATCTTTGAGCTGATGTCACTGGCCACAGGCATCAGCTCCGTAGTCGCCCAGATCGTAGTGCCGTTGGCCGCCGACCTCTCGCCACCTCATAAGTCCGGAAAGACAGTGGGAACCGTCATGAGCGGGCTCCTCATAGGGATCCTTTTGGCAAGAACCTTCTCTGGCATAATCGCCGAGTACCTGGGAACCCGGGCGGTCTTCATAGTAGGGGCAGTGGTAATGGCGGCGATGGGAATTGCTCTACTAGCGATGCTTCCCAATATCCCGGCCAAGCACCCTCAAAGCAACATAAAGACCATCCTCGCATCAACCGTCCGAATATTCATCCAATACAGGACGCTCCAGCTCAGAGGTATTTATGGAATGCTAAGCTTCCTTGGCTTCACGATGCTCTGGACATCTCTCTCCTTCTATCTTGCAGGCCCCAGCTACAGATACTCCCCGAGAACTATCGGACTGTTTGGACTCCTCGGCGTTGCGGGCGCTCTCGCCGCGCGGTTGACCGGCCAAGCAGCAGATCAGGGCAGGGTGAGGCTTACCACAGGGCTAGGTGGAGTTCTGATACTCCTGGGCTTCATCGGCTCTTACATCTTTTCGAAGACGATCTGGATCTTGGCAATCGGAATAGTCATCTTGGACGGAGCTTTCCAGACAGTACACATCTCCAACCAGAGCATCATCTACAAGGTCATGCCGGCAGCGCGGTCGAGGATCAACTCCTCTTACATGACCCTTTACTTCATAGGTGGCGGCATTGGCTCAGCACTTGCGGGTTTTGCATGGCAAGAGGGTGGCTGGCTGGCCACAACAGCAATCGGCGCGACGTCAGGTGCGCTCATTGTAGTCATATGGCTCTTCGACAAGCTCTCCATGCAACCGCTGCCAACAGAGTCGAGCACCGCACAGCCAGCCTAAGTCACTGGTCCTCTTCGCCGCCGTCAGCCGGGGCCGTGTACTCAAGCTCAAACTCTCGTCGGGCAATTATGTGGACGTCGATGCCATACTGAGCTGCTGCCCGCATCAGCTTGCTGTGAATCGATCCTTTGGTTAGCTCTGCCCATCTGCTGCGCATGGTGGATCCAATGACTATCTGGGTTATTCGCTCTTCCCTTGCATATCGAACCAGAGTCTCCGCCACGTTGTCCCCGTGAAGATCAACCCACTGTGCACCAAGGTTCGCCGCAACCTCTTTTAGGCTCTCGAGGTTCGTCCCGAAGCTTTTTGACGCAGTCTCGTCAATTACCACGTGGACAACCTTAAGCTCAGACCTGACCCGTGCCGCAATTCTTGCAGCACGATGAAGAATCTGCTCTGATCCAGCTATTCCGGTGACCGCGACCATGATCCTTTCGGTTGTCTCCCACTGCCCCTCGCGATTCACTCTGGCAAGATAGTGAATCATCTCATCTTCCGTTTCGTCCGCCATGAACCTGAGGGAGAGTTCGCGAAGGGCAGCAAGATTCTCGAATCTAAAGAAATGAGTGAGTGCGGTAGTGACCTTGTCTGCCGGATAGATATTCCCATGCAACAGACGGCGCCTGAGCTGCTCAGGGGACGAATCAACAAGCTCGATCTGATCAGCGCGTCGCACCACCCAGTCGGGCACCCTCTCTCTCACCTTCGCACCCGTCATTGCCTCCACTGCATCTGCCAAAGACTCAAGGTGCTGGATATTGACTGTGGTGATGACGCTTATCCCCGCATCCAAGACCTCAAGGACATCCTGCCAGCGCTTTGGGTTGCGACCGCTTCCAGGAACATTTGTATGCGCCAGCTCATCAACTAGAACCACTTCGGGCTTCCGGTCCAGAACCGCATCCACGTCGAACTCGGTAAACTGTTTTCCTTTGTAGGTAACACTCTTTCGGGGGATAACCTCAAATCCCTGCAGCCTTTGTTCGGTGAAGGGCCTTCCATGGGTCTCGACGAAACCTATCACGACGTCCGCCCCTCTGCTGAGCCTTCTCTGCCCTTCGTCGAGCATCGCCACCGTCTTGCCCACTCCAGCAGCGGCACCCAGATAGATTCTGAACCTGCCTGCTGGCTCAACTAGGAGTGAATTGTCCTCAGCCGCCGTACTGGCCGTAGCCCACCTCCACCTGAACCATTTCAATCTATGAAAATATCAATCCCTATTGGCACACTAGCAAAGTAGGATGCTCTTGTGCGCAACAGTCGTAAATGGCGTGAAGAGGTCACCGGATTAGCGCTCACCACTGCCTCATTTCTCGTCGTCACGATGGCGATGTTCGTCGCCAGGTCACATATCAGCGTGGCCACGTCTGCCCTGGTTCTCGTCATACCAGTCGTCTTAGGAGTCGTGATAGGCGGTTTTGGCGTCGGTCTCGTCGGCATTGTGCTGGGTTTTTTCATATATGACTTCGTATTCATTCCGCCCTATTACACCTTGAACGTAGGCCAGACACAAAACTGGATAGCACTGGGCGTATATGTCGTGGTAGTCATCCTGGTGTCAAGAGTTGTAGCCAACATGAAAGATGCCCGTTCTGTGGCTATCGAACGCGAACGGCATGCGCGCCAGCTTTTCGAACTATCCAAGCTGCTCCTGGGGGAGCAGGAATTGACTGCTCTGCTAGAAACCGTTGCAAACAGCGTTCAGGTGACATTCCAGTTTGAAGCAGTCCTGCTTCTGCTGCAAGGCCCCGAAAGGCTCGAGGTCGGTGCCACAGCCGGACGCGGCATGAGCACGCAAGAGCTACACGAGCTAATTCCAGAATCCGGGCTTCCTGCCACCGTATTGCGAACATCAGATGACGGTTCTGAGAGCTTGTTCTCCATAGCCTTGACGGTGGGAGGTAAGCCAGTCGGCCTCTTGGTGATGCAAGGAGTGCTAGCTCAAACCCCCGATATGCAGCTTCTCTCCACATTTGCCAACCACGCCGCCCTTGCAATCGAGCAAGCTCAACTCAGAAAACAGGCCCTGCAAGCCCAACTTCTTGCAGAGACAGACAAATGGCGCAGAGCGTTGCTAAGTAGCGTATCCCACGACCTGCGAACACCTCTTGCCTCGATCAAGGCCGCCGCATCCGGCCTGATTGACCCCTCGGTCGATCTTGATGATGCTCAGACCAAGGAACTCCTCGAAACCATCACTTCTGAAACCGACCGCATGTCACGTCTGGTAGTCAATCTTCTAGACATGACGCGGATCGAAGCTGGGGTTCTGACCCCTCGCACAGAGGTGACTGAACTGTCAGAACTCATAGAAGAAGGGATCAACGCCCTTGGGGACGAGCGGGCAAAGGCACAGATTTCTGTGAAAGAATTGCCTAGGGACATGTTCGTATTGGCGGACCACGTTCTTATCTCTCAAGTGATCGCAAATCTGTTGGACAATGCCTTGCGGCATTCACCTGCAGGCGAGCAAGTCGAGGTCGAAGTCTCCCCAAGCGGACCCGAGGTGACCGTGACTGTAGCTGATCATGGAACGGGAGTTCCACAGGAGCTAATGGGACACGTCTTTGAAATGTTCAAGAAGGATTCCAACGCCAGCCATACCGGAATAGGCCTCGCAATAGCCAAGGCCTTCGTTAATGCCCAGGGAGGCCAGATTGGCGTCGACAATTCACCGTCTGGGGGCGCCCGTTTCAGCTTCTCGCTTCCCTTGGTGGCACTTGACGAAAGGAGGTATCTCGATGACTAAGATACTCCTGGTCGATGATGACCGTTCACTTCTAAGAGCGCTCGAGATCGGACTCGCTGCAAAAGGCTACGACACCTCTGGCTGCAGGAATGGTAGAGATGGCCTTGCACAGGCTGTGCTATTCTCTCCCGACCTGATACTGCTTGATCTTGGTCTTCCAGATATCGATGGTATTGAATTCTGCCGCAAACTGCGTTCATACAGTGAGACGCCGATTCTTGTACTCTCCGCAGCAGAAGACGAAACCCGCAAGGTGGAAGCACTTGATGCTGGAGCTGACGACTACGTGACCAAGCCATTTGGCATGGCCGAGCTCGACGCACGAATTCGTGTCGCGCTCCGACACGCAAGGAGAAGACCTGAAACTGCCAACACGACGCGAATAAGCGTGGGCAACATTTCTATTGATCTCGAAAAGCGGCAAGCAACTAATTCCGGAGTGGCAATCGATCTCACGGCCCGGGAATTCGACCTTCTTCTCTACCTTGCCAAGAACTCAGGAAAGGTGTACACCCACCGTCAGATACTCAGAGACATCTGGGGACGAGGATATGGAGAAGAGACTCATTATCTACGAGTGTACATCAACCGGCTCAGGAGAAAACTTGGCGATGCCGACGGTAGGATCATCCGAACAAAGCCGGGCATTGGCTACCAGCTCCTAGATACAACAGAGGAAGCCTAGCAAGGAGCTGCCAGATCTGTTGACAATTTGTTAACGCCCTAGAGCGGAATATTGTCTTTTCGTTTACGAATACCTTCATAACCTTGTCTCCATGAGCGATATCTTGGTTGTCATCGGGACACTGGCGTTCGTTGCGGCGATGCTAGGTCTGGTGTGGGCATTGGAGCGAGTATGAGCACAGTCGATCTACTCCTTCTCGTCATTTCCGTAGTGATCTTTCTTTATTTGGGTCTGGCCATGTTCAAGGCCGAGTGGTTCTGATGGGATTCTTGTGGACCCTAGTCGCACTGGTAGTGGTTCTGGCAATTGCCTGGCGCTTCCTCGGCCAATACATGGCAGCGGTCTACGAGGGTCGTGTCAAGTGGGCTGCATTCGTCGAACGGCCATTCTACCGGCTCATGGGTGTAGACCCTGAAGCCGAGCAGTCCTGGCAGCGCTATGCGGCCTCCCTGATAGTTTTTTCCGGCATTGCAATTCTTGCCACATACCTCATTCTTCGCACCCAGGCCTATCTTCCGTTTAATCCTCAGCATCTGCCCAACGTCACACCGGCTCTAGCGTGGAACACCGCTGTATCGTTCGTCACAAACACGAACTGGCAGAATTACTCAGGCGAGACTACCATGTCCTACTTGTCCCAGATGGGTGCGCTGGCCGTGCAAAACTTTGTGAGCGCGTCGGTGGGGATAGCCGTTGCCGTAGCACTTATCCGGGGATTTTCGAGAAAAGGGTCCAAGACCATAGGAAACTTCTGGACCGACCTAACCCGCGGGATCCTTTACATCCTTCTCCCCATCTCCTTCATCGGGGCAATCATTTTCATGGCCCAGGGAGCTCTCCAGACACTGGGAGGGCCAGTTCACATACACGACGTACTCAATGGCTTCAACCAAACGATCCCCCGTGGCCCTGTAGCTTCCCAAGAAGCGATCAAGCAGTTGGGAACCAATGGAGGCGGGTTCTTCAACGCGAACGGAGCTGACCCCTTTGAAAACCCAACAGGACTCACGAACTTTCTGTCGATCTCTCTGATTCTCTGCATACCTGTAGGGCTGACCTATACTTTCGGCAAAATGGTGGGAAGCGTCCGCCAAGGTGTCGCGATACTCGCTGCCATGGCAATAATCTTTGGCGCCTGGCTTGCGATAGGGACTTTCGCAGAACACCAGGCAAATCCAGCAGTAACAGCCGCAGGGCTAACCCATCAAACGACAGGCAATATGGAGGGCAAAGAGGTTCGCTTTGGGGATACCTCCTCTGCCCTTTATAACGTAGTTTCTACGCAAACATCCACAGGGAGCGTTAATTCAGCAAACGATTCGTATAACCCCATGGGTGGTTTCACCACAATGACCGGAATGATGCTCGGCGAAGTCACCCCCGGCGGAGTTGGGAGCGGCATTTACACGATTCTCATTTACGCAATCATCGCGGTCTTTATCGGCGGATTGATGGTTGGCAGAACCCCGGAATACTTAGGTAAGAAGATCCAAGCAGCTGAGGTGAAACTGGCAGCTCTCGGAACTCTCGTCATGCCTATAACTGTTCTGATACTCACAGCCATAGCCGTCTCAGTCCATGCAGGACAGGTGGCTCCGCTTAACAAGGGGCCCCACGGCTTCTCTGAAATCCTTTACTCATTCACCTCAGTCACCAACAACAACGGCTCAGCGTTCGCTGGCCTGAGTTCAAATACTGCGTTCTATAACATAATCCAGACATTCGGCTTCCTACTGGGACGCTTTGCAATCATCGTTCCAGCCCTGGCTCTGGCTGGAACCCTTGCTGCAAAGAATGTGGTTCCAGCTTCCTTGGGAACCTTCAGGACCGACAAGCCCATCTTTGTCGGCCTCCTGATCGGAGTTATCCTCATTGTGGGAGCACTAACGTTCTTTCCTGCAGTCTCTCTTGGTCCGATCGTCGAGCAGCTCTCCCATGGGAAGTTCTTCTAATGGAAAGATCTGGCACCTTCTTCGCAAACAAATGCCCGGAAATGGCCTTTCCTAAGACACTTTTCTCGAGAATTGCTGCTCTACCGTGCGATTCGCCAAAAGCACCTGTCATCGCCACAACGAATCCAATTACGCAGAGAACCTTAGCGGAGGCTTCTTAGAATGTCCGACCTAGACAACATTTCAGCAGCCAAGACAGTCGACTCGGGCAGTAGCTCTTCGGTCAAAAAAGCAAGGCAAGGCCGATCGCTCTTCGACCGGCAAATCCTTGGGCAGGCTTTTGCCGAGGCTTTCAAAAAGTTCGATCCTAGGGTACAGATAAAGAACCCGGTCATGTTTGTGGTCCTCATCGGAACCGTCGTAACCTTCTTCGAATCGATCGCTCACCCCAGCATCTTCACTTGGTCAGTCACCATCTGGCTCGCGCTCACAGTGCTATTTGCAAACTTCGCTGAGGCAGTCGCCGAAGGACGAGGAAAAGCGCAGGCAGACACCCTCAGGAGAATGCGAACCGAAACGGAAGCCCGACGACTGAGAGAGGACGGCACCGAGGAGCATGTCCCGGCTGCAAGCCTTGCCAAAGGAGATCTGGTCGTTTGCGAAACCGGAGATATCATCCCCTCCGATGGCGACATCATAGAGGGAATTGCATCTGTCGACGAATCCGCAATAACCGGCGAATCGGCACCCGTCATCCGTGAATCCGGAGGCGACCGCTCTGCAGTCACTGGAGGAACAAAGGTGCTCTCTGACCGCATCGTGGTGAAGATCACCGCTGAACGCGGACAAACATTTCTAGACCGAATGATCAGCTTGGTTGAGGGTGCTCAAAGACAGAAGACCCCAAACGAAATCGCCCTTACCATTCTCCTGGCGGCGCTCACGATCATCTTCCTTCCAGTTGTGGTGGCCCTCAAGCCATTTGCCCACTTCTCGGGGGCCGACGTTTCCGTGGTAGTCCTTATCGCCCTACTTGTCTGTCTCATTCCTACCACGATCGGTGCGCTGCTTTCTGCGATAGGAATAGCTGGCATGGACCGCCTCGTTCAGAGAAACGTCTTGGCAATGTCGGGTCGTGCCGTCGAAGCTGCGGGGGACGTGCAGACGCTTCTGCTCGACAAGACAGGAACCATAACGCTGGGAAACCGTATGGCATCTCGATTCATTCCCATTGACGGGCATTCCGAGGAGGAACTCGCTGGGGTGGCCCAGCTTGCGTCGCTAGCCGACGAGACACCCGAAGGTCGCTCCATCGTCGTGCTGGCAAAGGAGCGTTTCGGCATACGCGAGAGAGCGCTTGGCTCGGAGCACGTCTTCGTCCCCTTCAGCGCGCAGACACGGATGTCCGGAATAGATCTTGACGGAAGAGAGATACGCAAAGGCGCCACCGAAGCAATCAAGCGCTGGGTCGTTGCGCAAGGTGGATCCCCATCGTCAGATTTGGACCACGTGGCAGACCAGGTCGCTACAGCTGGTGCAACCCCTCTCGCCGTGGCAGACGGTTCAACACTGCTTGGAATAATCGAACTAAAAGACGTCGTCAAGAAAGGAATACGTGAGCGCTTTGCACAAATGCGCTCACTTGGGATCCGAACCGTCATGATCACTGGCGACAATCCGCTCACCGCTGCGGCAATCGCTCAAGAGGCAGGAGTCGACGACTACCTGGCTGAGGCGACACCTGAAACAAAGATGGCCTTGATCAAAGCTGAGCAGGAGGGGGGGAAACTTGTGGCAATGACCGGCGACGGCACCAACGATGCCCCAGCACTTGCTCAAGCCGATGTCGGAGTCGCCATGAATACGGGAACAACAGCGGCAAAAGAGGCTGGAAACATGGTGGACCTGGACTCAAACCCCACCAAGCTAATCGAAGTGGTTGAAATCGGAAAGCAGCTTCTAATTACGCGCGGAGCACTCACGACATTCTCGATCGCAAACGACGTCGCAAAGTACTTCGCGATCATACCGGCTCTGTTCGTCACCACGTATCCACAGCTGAAAGCGCTGAACATAATGAGCCTGCACAGCCCGCAGAGCGCGATCCTATCGGCAGTGATCTTCAACGCCCTTGTTATCGTGGCGCTCATTCCCCTCGCATTGCGAGGCGTCAGATTCAAACCTTCGAGTGCTGCCGCAATTCTCCGCCGAAACCTGATGATCTACGGGGTGGGAGGGATCGTTGCGCCATTCATATTTATCAAGATCATCGACCTGATCCTTACCGCTCTTCACGCCTATTGAAAGGAAATGTGATGCTCACTCACATTCGGAGATCGATTATCGCCTCCATCGCGTTCTTCGCTGTGCTGGGACTCTTGTATCCCCTGGCCGAGACGGGCATAGGTCAAACACTCTTCTCCCATCAAACGAACGGCTCGCTTTCAAAATACGGATCAGCCCTGATCGGCCAGAAGTGGATCGGTCCCAAATGGTTTCAAGGACGGCCTGACGCTTACAACCCAATGTCAACAGGTGGCACGAATCTCGGTCCACGTTCAAAAGTGTTGGTTTCAGACGTGGCAAAGCAGATTGCTTTGCTGCACAAGGAAGGAATCAAGCCAACACCAAGCCTGGTTACCACTTCGGGAAGTGGCGTCGACCCAGATATTTCTCCAGCAGGAGCATATGCCCAGGTCGATGCAGTGGCAAAAGCGAGAGGACTTCCAGTTTCACGGATCAGGCAACTTGTCACATCACATGTAACAGGCCCTGAACTCGGATTTCTCGGCTCCCCGTACGTAAACGTCCTGAAGCTGAACGAGGCACTCGCGAAGCTGAAATGAGCACCTTTGATTTCACTGAATCCGGCGAATGGAAAGACCCAGACACCGCCCGCGAAATTGCCTCAGCGTTACCTCGAAAACGCTTGATCACAACAGGAACGATACTTGCAACTGAGAGTATCGACATGGGGAGCAGCTGGTGCTTCCGCTGCAGACTGTCAGACCAAACTGGCGAACTATATCTTCTCTTCATGGGGCGGCGTGTAGTCGCCGGTCTCCGGCCAGGGACAATCTGCACCGTCGAAGGCACAGTAGGTGCAGATGGGAAAACCTTGACATTGTGGAATCCGCTCTACAGAATCGAGGCCGTTGAGTGAAACCATGGCACTTCTCTATTTCGAGACTGCTGGTTGGACCCGCCACTGAGGGCACCGGTCCGCATCACGACAACACTTCTACGGTCCCAAGTGTTAGCTTGGTCTCACGGGTCAAGCGAAAAGGTGATCGACTCACCCTTCAGCGCCCGTCTCCAACCGGGTGAACCAAGCGCCACCACATCAGCGTCCAGTTCCGCCATCTGGATGACCGTGGTGGCGCAACCCTTTGGCAAAGTAGAGTCGCTGAAATTCGATCGGGGCGATTCCTGCACGTGATCGCCGAGACCGATTCAGATCGAACCCAGGTAGTCTCTCACTGAAAAGATTTGACCTGCGGGAGCTCAATTGAAAACCTGCGATGTTCTAGTCGTCGGGGCAGGCATTGTGGGCCTGACGATAGCCAGAGAGATCAAGCTGAGACGGCCCGATCGAAGCGTGACGGTCTTGGAAAAGGAAGCCGATGTCGCCCAACATGCCAGTGGCAGGAACAGCGGGGTTTTGCACGCAGGCTTCTACTACGAGCCAGGCTCCTTGAAGGCCAAACTCACTAACCTCGGCAACCACCAGATGCATCAGTTCTGCGACGAGCGGGGTATCAAAGTGAACCGCTGCGGAAAGCTTGTCGTGACCACCGCACCTGACCAGCTCTCTGCTCTGGAAAAGCTCTACCAGCATGGCATTGCAAACGATGTACCATTGCAGATTGTCACCGAACCAGAGGTACACGAAATTGAACCCCGGGTGCACACTCTCGAGAAAGCTATCTACTCGCCAAATACATCTTCGGTGGATCCAGTTCTCGTCACACGAAAGATGGTCGAAGAGTGCGAGATCCTTGGCATATCGATCCTCATGGGAGAAGCCTTCACTCACGGCGAAGAGCTGCAGCAATCCGTAAAGGTGGCGACAACTAGGCGGATAATCCATGCAGGGGCGCTCATCAATGCTGCCGGCCTCTATGCCGATCGAGTTGCCCACGTATTCGGAGTGGGGAAAAACCTTCAGCTGCAGCCGTTCAAGGGCCTCTACCTTCATGCAAATGATGCCTTCGGCCCGTTGCATACGCACGTGTATCCGGTGCCAGATCTTCGAAATCCATTCCTTGGAGTACATTTCACACTCACTGTGGACGGCCACGTCAAGATAGGCCCAACAGCAACACCTGCTCTCTGGCGCGAACAGTACGGCTGGAGGGACCGCTTTGAACTTCGTGAATTTGCCGAAACCACGTCGACCCTAGTCGAGATGATTACCGCGCCTGGCTCGACTATTCGAAAATCCGCTGTTTCGGAAATTATGAAGTACTCGAAAACCCTATTAGTCAAACAGGCTGCGCGCCTCATCCCCGGAATCACTGTCCAGCAATTTCAAAGATGGGGCCGCCCAGGAATAAGGGCCCAGCTGGTCGAAAGGTCCACCAAGAGACTGGTCAACGACTTCACAATTGAGAAGACTCGTTTTACCATACACGTATTAAACGCCGTCTCACCAGCGTTCACCTCGAGCCTCCCGTTCGCCTCACTGATCGCGGACGAACTCGACTCGCTTGACTAGAAACCTTTTCAAATATCGAATCCTAATGCAATGAAATTCTTCGCTCCCAGTGCCTAAACCTGCGACGCGTCGTCAGGCTTTCGGCTCCTTTGGTGGCCGGTTGGCTCGCCATGGGCATGCATGCGAAAA
>JAJZBG010000093.1 GCA_021799035.1 Actinomycetes bacterium
TCAGCATCGCAGGTACTAACATCAGTTTTACCTGGTTACACAACCAACGATAATTGCCAGTAGACCCAATCAACCTACAAGATGAACGGCAGCAGCATTTTCGTCGAGCCTTTGTACTTGGGGTAACTTTCAGGAAACTGGCCAGTCATATAGCGCTCTTCGACAGTTGCACTGTAGATGAAGTAGACCGCGGCCAGGGCTACGACAGGTATCCATAACCAGTTCAACGCCACTGCCGTTCCAATGCCCGCAACCAGAATTCCGGAGTAAATCGGATGACGAACAAGATGGTAAGGGCCACTTGTCACGAGTTCAGGATGATACTTCTGCGTCATAGGGGTACCCCAGTTACTCCCTATGTGGATCCGGGCCCAAATTGCGAACCCAAGCCCAAGAGCAAAGAGGAAAAGTCCCAAACCGGCACGCCAGGGATCAGTGTTGACACCGTGACTGCCCCCTCTAAAAAAATGAGTTCGCACCAAGAGTATCGCGACAACGACAATCACCGCCCTGATGCCCAGACCGCGAGACCACGGAACATGACCCCGCCTCATAGAAAAGGCTGCCATTAGCCAGAGAAGCCAAAACGCCGCCCACCCGACAGCAAACACAAGCTCTACCTCACGCATCCGACTCAGAATACCACAGTGGACCGTAGGAGATGTGATGTTGCACAAGCATGAATCTCAAGTGCGAGAGCACCAACACCAGCACCGGAAAGCTGACCATCTTAGAGACCATGTCTCTCGAGATTCCTAACCGTTTAGCGATCGATCGGTTCGGCTCGCCTTCGGCCCAATGTACGTGTCTGATGGTGCCCCATTATTGCAAATTGATCTTCCTCCACCTTGGAGGGTGGCCCTATTTTCAAGAGCGTTTTGGCCTATTTTTCAAGGCGCGTCGACTGAAAGATATAAGGGAGTGTTCACAAGGTGGGAGTGGTCCCATACCAAGCTGGTCCATTTGTTGGAAGATAAAATCTCGGAGATCTAAAGCTTCTGCTAGTTCCAATCTCACACAAGAAGCGTCTTGACTCCGCAAGCATAGTCGAGCACTTCGACAAGATGGAATAAGAGCCATGCTAGGAAATTTCTGATCCCAGCCTCCGCTATCAGACTGACCAGAGTCTAGGAGTTGAGACTTGCGACCCATTGATTGAAGAGCACGGCTCTCTCAATACGGAATTCGTCAAGGACGGAGAACTTGAATTTGTCGTCACAGTTGCCTAAATCGATACGTACATTGCTCGATTTGCCCAACCATCTGCACGCAAACTCATGATCGTGCTATCCGAGCTTGGAGCGCTTCCACTGAAACCCACCGTCGCTTGTGGCCCAGATACTGTTCGGGCCGCTGATCCACCGGCCGACCCTCGCAGTCTCAAATCCCAACCATGCCGGAATTGCTGCAGGTGCAATCAGGGTCTGAGAGTCACTTGCCGCGACAGACCAGTTCTTCCCACCATCAGTGGACATGAGCAGGGTCGCCGTAAAGGGCCCTTTGCCAAATGCTGAGCCGGTCGCTACCGCAAGAGTCGTAGGTGTAGCAGCAGAAAGAATAGACAATCCCTGAGACCCTGGGAGTGTTCCTGCCACGTTCCAGTGCAGTCCCCCATCTGTTGAACTCACGAGGAAGGTGGCGAAGCCGGTATGTGGACTACACAACCCTGCGAAATAACCTCCTGGCGCAGCGGTAAGACGGATTAAGTCCTCCTCCTGATTCGCGCCTCCAGGTCCTTTGCCAGAACATGGATCAGTCATTTTGCTCCAGGTCGCACCACCGTCACCCGATCGGTAGACGATTGCTTGTGCCGAAACCGGCCCTGCCGGGCTTCCGTACATGGCTACCAATAGATTGGAACCGGAACTTGCGATCTGTGCAGAGCCGCTTCGATCAGGATATTGAAGGGCTCCGATGAGAGTCTTCCATGTGCTAGAGCCTGCCGATGACCGCTGAAGTGTAGGCTGACAAGGTCCTGGACAGCCGGTGTTGGTATAAGCAACGCGATACACTTCACCGCCGACCACATGGAGAGTCTCTGTAGCCAGACCGTGCTGGAGGATCCATGTCTTTCCGCCATTGGTCGTCATTTCAAGGGAGGGATCAAACAAGTAACCCACGCTCGGGCTTGCAAAGCGGACTTTGGCTACACATGCGGTCTTAGAGCAGTCAACATGGCCATTCTGGGAACTGGCTGGTGGATCTGGCAGCATTTGCCAATTTGTTCCCCCATCCAAAGTGTGCGCGATACGAAAGCAAGTTCCGATGTTACATTCCACAAGTGCCCATCCTTGATTTGCGCTTACCCAACTCAAATCCACGAGGGACGCTCCCGCGAGAATGGACGGCAGCGAAGTCGAGGTAACCGTGGGTGAAGTGACCTGAGTTGTAGAAGGAGCAGGGAAATCCGAGGTTGTAGTAGTCGGCTTTGCAGCCTGGGTAGCTCCACAGCCTGAGACTGCCAGGCAAACCAGGAACACGGAAAGCAGCGCAAGATGGCTAGGTCTTCTCATCAGATCGTTGATCTTTCCACTCAATAAGCCAACTCCCTATCAGCAGCCTTTCAGCAAGAGTTCCTGACTTTGAAACTCCACGCAACAGGTGGCCATAATAACCCCATTTCTTCCACTAGAAAGTCCGAGCAAAATTCCAGACGCCCTATTCCGTTCTTCACCACCGTCGGTGAAAATCAACTGATTCGAGATTGTCTTTGCACTTGGTCGTTAATGAGAGCTGCTCCGGTCACGGCATCGTCCACAGTGACGAGGAACGTCTTGTTGTCCTTGAGATGGAGCCTAAGGGTCGGTCCTCTTCGCACCATTACCGCTGCCGTGCCAAACATGCTCAGGCTTCCTCGATATCCCCAACTTAGCGGCGCCAGATCCAGTGGCTCGGCACGAGCGATTCGCTTTAGGGGTATCCTGGTGACTGGCCAGGCAAATGGACCATATCGCACCATGACTCCTACCGCGCTTGCAGCAACTCTGACCGAGCTGAGTTCGAGAAATCCTAGTGACACTGCGACAATGGACACTGCCAATACGTGCCCTCCAAGAAGCCACAGCACGCCCGCTCCCACTAACCCGACCAAGGACGAAGGAGCCGCCCATGTGCATCTCGCACCGCTGAGCCAAAGGGCCTCCTCGCTGTCTGTTAAGCCGAGTCGAGGAAAGTCGCTCAAGGCAGCACCGCTGGAAGAGACTGACGTGATATTCCGCCGCACAAGACCAACTCCGACGGCAGCCAGCGCCAATGGTCCGGCAATAAGTGGTATGAACCCCAATGGGTCTTGGTGGGCGGTCTGCCAGCTGTTAACGTCCAGGTTGGAAAGCGTCATGCTTAGAGAGATTGCCGTCCCAGCCCCCGACAACATAAGGCCCGTTGCAAGCAACCCAGCCATTGAGCGAACCGGTGAGCGGACTGGCTCTGCCGTGCTAGGGTTTCGACTCAACTTGAGCATCAGTGTCATCCAAGTGATCAGAGCGCTTGCGCCTACGACCACGAGTGCCAGCGCTATCCCCAAGGCCACTATCTTGGGCTGCGACCCATTAGGCCTTCCCGATAGATTCCAGTGATCAGCAATTCGTGAAGGCAGATTTGACCAATACATGACGGGGACACCCAATGCAAGCCCGGCCAGACATAAGGGCGCCACTCCACCCAACAGGTAGGCAAGAAGTCGAGTGCGCCTTGCTACCATTCGTTCCTCACCAGATCAATCAGCTCGGGCTGTGAGAATCCCTGACCGCGTGCAGCCTCTACAAGCTGTCGAACCTGTTCCATCAAGCGGGCTGCCATGGGTCCTGACGGCAAAACCACTGCACCTCGGCGAGGCCTTAGCTCGACTAGACCCGCATCGCGCAGCACTGCATACGCATGCAGCACCGTGTGCAGATTTACATTGACAGCAGAGGCGAGTTCCTTCGCCGAGGGAAGCCGACTTCCCGGTTCGATTTCGCCCCTAGCTATAGCATGGGTGAGCTGGCTAGCAATCTGACCATACAATGGTTCAGCTAACGTCGTGTCAATTCTCAACAGCACCTGGCAGAACCCTTTATGGAACGGGAATATCATGCACGGCGGCTGCTTGCGCCAGTTCTGTCTCGCTGGCAGTCGCAACATTGATAGGAGTGACCCAGGACCAATGGTGACCAGCAGGACAGTACTGGTACCGCTGGTTGAACCAACGGATGGCCTTCAGCGAACCGAGCGGGACCCAGATAGTCGTGAAAAGGTGCCCGTCCTTGCAGCGTACCGGACGGTCGAACGATGCGAACATGGTGGAAAAGCTCCTCGCGTGTCCAGTGTCCTATTAAGTGAACACTTAATTCTAGATGTCATTATAACATTTGGCATTATTATCTCCTTCAAAGCCGAGAAGAGCTGACACCATCACCAACAATTCAACGCGAACCGCTCAGCAACACTGTTACAAATTCTTGATGTATCGCTTCCATGACGAAGGCATTAGACCGTGGCAGCGCCAACTAGAACGATAAGACGAGCCACGGGCTTTTTCACCTCAATGTCCGGCAAGGACCAACTCTGGATGGCAACATCGCATCTTGCCGCATAGGTTGAT
>JAJZBG010000094.1 GCA_021799035.1 Actinomycetes bacterium
AACTCGGACTACAAGGATTCGAGCAGTGTTGGAACCGTCGTCGGTTATTTTGACGAACCGCCGGATGCGGGCCCGCATGTCCGGTGGTGTGGGAGGGGGCTGGGTGACCCAGTCCCCCTACCCAATTTAAATTCTTCTTTGCAGCGTTGAAACTGTCGCCGTTTGGGCGACTCAGGATGCTAAGGTTTAGTCGCTAGGCGAACGCTTGGTTATATGAATAGCTGTGATCGGTGGCCGCAACGGTCGACCCGTGACGGCAGATGCAGAACTTGATTGATTTGCCGTCTGCTGAGGTTGTGGCTTATTGTAGTTGCGTCTTCTGTGACTTCGAAGCTTGACAGGACGTGGTTTTTGTCTGGCCAGAGTGCTTGTCGAAGTTGCGGGTCCTGGAGGTTTTGGTGAATGTGAGTTTAGATTTCTGGAAAGAGTCAGGTGCAGTGGCTAGGGCTATTTAGCTTGTTCCCTGAAGTCAGGTGACGGGGGCTGTTCGGGAGATGACTTTGGGGAAGAGTCCTGGTGCAAACTAGGTCGGCAGTTGTATGCATTTGGCCGTTTCGTCACTTAATGTGCTTTGAAAAATAACTGGAGGAACGCTTGAGTACGCAAGAGGGAATCAGACCGGCACCAGTGCCGCTGGTATTAGGGGGGGCACGTGGTGGCCCGAAAGTCAAGACGTTACGCAGGGACAGTTGGAAGAGGTCACCGCTTATAACGCAGGGTTACCTTATTCTGTTCATCGTTTACGCCACATGGGCCGCATTTCAGAACAGCAACTACTATGTGGGAGCCAGTTCACATCGTGACCTAATCTCACCTTTCTACTCGCCCTGCATAGGTGCGAGCTGTGTGCCGGGCAGCCGAGGTAGCTTCTATCTTCACTGGTGGACCTTTTCGCCAGCCCTTGTGATTCTGATTGTTCCGCTTGGATTCCGGATCACCTGCTACTACTATCGGAAGGCCTACTACCGCTCTTTCTGGCACTCGCCCCAGGCTTGTGGCGTAGCTGATGGTCACAAGAAGTACACCGGAGAGACCAGATTTCCGCTGATTATCCAAAATATCCACCGTTACTTCTTTTACCTTGGAATACTGCTGAACATAATGCTGACAGTAGACGCAGTTGTGGCGTTTCGCATGCCGGGTGAGGGGATAGGCTTTAGCGTCGGCACTTTGGTGCTTTGCGTAAATGCGGTGCTGCTGTGGTTCTATTCGATCTCCTGCCACGCATGCCGGCACCTTTGCGGAGGTCACGTAAACGAGTTTTCGAAGCACCGTATCCGGCACCGATTTTGGAAAATCGTCACCCCACTGAATGCAAAGCACATGCAGTTGGCATGGGTTAGTCTGACCTTTGTGGCACTCACCGACCTGTACGTCCGATTAGTGGCCAGTGGCGTCATCACTGACCCGAAGATCTTCTAAAGGGTGACCATGGCTGAATATGAACAGTTTGATTTTGACGTAGTAGTCATAGGAGCAGGCGGGGCCGGGCTTCGTGCGGCAATTGAGGCGAAGCAGCGGGGGTTGCGGACGGCAATCGTGTGCAAGTCATTGCTCGGCAAAGCTCACACCGTCATGGCAGAGGGTGGTGCCGCGGCTGCCATGGGCAACGTGTGGTCCGAAGATAACTGGAAGGTCCACTTCCGGGATACCATACGCGGTGGAAAGATGTTGGGCAACTGGCGGATGGCTCAGCTTCACGCGCAGGAGTCGCCAGATCGCATCCATGAGCTCGAAGCGTGGGGAGCGCTTTTCGACAGGACACAAGATGGGCGGATCCATCAGAGAGACTTTGGCGGCCACCGTTATGCAAGGCTTGCTCACGTTGGAGACCGCACTGGCCTGGAGCTGATTCGCACGCTCCAGCAAAGAGCAGTTGCGCTGGACTTGGATGTCTTCATGGAGACGAAGATTCTGCGCTTGTTGAAGAACTCGTCCGGAGAAGTTAGCGGGGCAGTTGGATACCAGCGCCCTAACGGCAAGATACTCGTGTTCACAGCGAAGGCTTTCGTCATGGCGACCGGTGGTATTGGACGCTCGTGGAAGTACTCCACTAACTCTTGGGAGTCGACAGGCGATGGGCATGCCCTGGCACTTTGGGCTGGCGCTGACCTGATCGACATGGAGTGCATGCAGTTTCACCCAACTGGGATGGTATGGCCTCTCTCGGTGCGTGGCCTGTTGGTAACTGAAGGTGTGCGTGGTGACGGAGGGGTTCTGCGGAACTCCGAAGGAAAGCGTTTCATGTTCGATTACATACCGCAGATCTTTGCTGCCGAGACTGCCGACAATGAGGCCGAGGCGGACCGCTGGTATGACGATCACATCAACAACCGAAGACCACCTGAGCTTCTTCCGAGAGATGAGGTGGCGCGCTCCATCAATGCGGAGGTCAAGGCTGGCCGCGGAGGACCTCACGGAGGGGTGTTTCTCGACATAGCCTCCCGGAGGTCAGCTGACTTCATTCAGCGCCAGCTTCCTTCGATGTACCATCAGTTCAAAGAGCTGGCTGGAGTGGACATAACAGCTGATCCCATGGAAGTTGGGCCAACTTGCCACTACATAATGGGTGGCATCAGAGTTGATGCAGATACGGCAGCATCAACTGTCCCAGGCTTATTTGCAGCTGGAGAGGTCGCTGGAGGGCTTCACGGAGCCAATCGTCTCGGTGGAAATTCGCTATCCGACCTTTTGGTCTTCGGTCGTCGGGCCGGTATGGGAGCGTCGGACTACGCCCAGGGCAGGACAAGCAGCACTGAGGTTGACGCAGCCGAGATCGAAGCAGTGATTCAAGAGGCGAGAGCACCGCTGACCAGAGAAGTCGGCGAGAACCCATATGACCTTCAGAGAGATTTGCAGGACACGATGCAGAATCTCGTTGGAATCATCAGGACGGAGTCAGAGCTTGTTCGGGCGATGGACTCGATCAACTCACTCAAGGAGAGGGTCAAGAAGGTTGCCGTGAACGGAGGCCCGTCTTATAACCCAGGGTGGAACCTTGCGACGGATCTTCCTTCGATGCTTTCTGTGTGCACCATGGTCACAACGGGGGCGCTAGAAAGAAAGGAAAGCCGTGGTGGACATACTCGCGACGACTTTCCCTCCGCCGACCCTCAACTAGGGAAGATCAACTTTGTGCAGCGTATTAACGATGCTGGTGAGGTCGTGATAAATCCAGAACCGTTGCCTGAGATGCCAGATGAGCTTAAGGCCTTGCTTGAGGAAGGGGCACACTGATGGCCAAAGTGGTAATGCGTATATGGCGGGGAAACTCCGAGGGAGGTGAGTTCCAGGATTTTCCGACCGAAGTGTCAGAGGGTGAAGTGGTCCTGGACGTCGTACACCGTATCCAAGCCGAGGCCGCTCCCGATCTTGCCTGCAGATGGAATTGCAAAGCTGGCAAGTGTGGGTCATGCTCAGCTGAAATAAATGGGCTCCCGCATCTGATGTGCATGACGAGAATGGACACATTGCCGACCGAGGAGCCGGTGGTTATCGCTCCGATGAAGACATTCCCTATCATCCGCGATCTGGTTACCGATGTGTCGTTCAACTACGAGATGGCGAGAAGGTTGCCGCCATTTGCTCCAAAAGATCCAGGTCCTGACGGTACCTACCGCATGCAACAGGTTGACGTTGAACGGGGTCAGGAGTTTCGCAAGTGTATCGAGTGTTTCATGTGCCAGAACATCTGCCATGTCATTCGAGATCACGAGGAGAACAAGGAGCATTACGCTGGCCCGCGCCTTTTCATCAGGTACATGGAGCTGGAATCGCATCCTCTTGACACCAACGATAGGCGTGAGCTGCTTCGTCAGGAGATGGGACTGGGCTACTGCAACATCACTAAATGCTGTACGGAGGTGTGCCCAGAGCACATCAAAATCACTGATAATGCAATAATCCCTCTCAAAGAGCGGGTTGTTGACGCGTCATACGACCCGATTGCCTGGCTGGGAAGGAAGATCCTTCGCAGAACCAAAAAGACTCCGGAACAGGCGGCAGTTCACCGAACCGATCCGAAGGTAGCAAAGGCTGCCAAGTAAGGCCGCAGACGGCGTGTTCGAACTAGTAACGGTCCTTGCCGATTGAGGCAAGGACCGTTTATATTGTACGCCCGGCATGGGTGATCGATTGGAGGTGAAAGTCCTCCAGGGGAAGCGGCGATCCTAACCCTGAGCCGGAGGCAACTGCGTCATGGCGAATTGGGGTGGGAAGGAAGCCCGAGGCGAGACCTTTGCACCGAGGAACACGAACTGCGTACAAGGCCGATCTACCTGGGTGAGCCAGCAATATATGGTAAAGCCCGTCATCGCCAAAGGGGTGGGTAAGTAAACGCAGCGGGAGTAGAGGGACATCTGTCATTCTTATCCGGGGAGATCTGTTCTGGTGTCTTTAGCTGTCTTGGCGGCTGTCAGCATCCCAACCCCTAACAATTGCCATGGATAACCAATACTGG
>JAJZBG010000003.1 GCA_021799035.1 Actinomycetes bacterium
TACCCTTGAGAAGTACGGGAAATCCTATGAAATAGTGATCTATCCTGATGCGCCACATGGTTGGCTCAATGACACAATGCCTGGAAGATACCGACCTGATACTGCAAAATTGGCGTGGGATAGAATCTTAGGGTTCTTTGAAGAAATGTTGACGAAGAGAAACTCATCTGAGCTGATCTTCTCGCGCTATGAAGGCCAGGTTCACCCTGACTATGACTTCTCGAAGAACGTGCGGCTTGAGTAAGACTGCCAGGACCCGCAAGTGCTTCCGCCCAACAACAGATAACGCTGTCCTGAATTTCATGAGCTGATCTTTCGGGGGGCCTCTCAGACTTCTCAAGCTGGACCACTCAGCAAAAACCCACGAGTCGAATCTGGCAGTCACGATATTGCTGTTAAGTGTTCGGCAGACAGAAGGCGTCTAATGAACGCTGTTGTATATTCTTGCATTCGCCCAAACAAGTATTGGCTCGCAATTGGCACGTGATGTGACCGAGTCTTGATTTCGGACACGACAAGTCCGATTTTACTGACCTGAACAACCAAACCATCTGGCTAGGACACCAAATTCAAACAAGGCGTGTGAATCACTCAACGATTCCCAGTTCACCTGTCTAGTCGAGCTAAATAGGACTTTCCCATATCCTCACACTGCGCGAGCGTCTTTATCCGCACGATGAACCCATGGGAGGCTCCCAAAGACGGCACGGTTGCCTTCGATTTGGTCGCTTCCCCAATGTCGATCTCTTCCTGGCTTTCATCTTCATGTCATGCTGGGGGACTACCTCACAAATCCTTCGTCTTCGAACAGGCTGACTGTCGGAGCCTCACTTCTTAGCCCAAGTTCTTGCCATCTAGCAGCCACTTTCTCATACACGCTTCTATCGAGACGCGTGCGCCTTGCAAAGTCCTTGATGTACTTGAACTCTTTGCATGCATTGATGATGCACTTTGATCCCCAAGGCCTGTTTTCAGGAGGATTCTGGCTCGGGTCTAGATAAGTGCTCCAAGTTTCACGCAGGATGTCTATCGAATCTTTTGGCCTAGATCTAGTGGCCATGGCCCAAATGACTTCAGCGAGACTTGTAGGATCGACATCCTCATCTACCACAACAATGTATTTGGTGAAGTATGCTCCTCCCATGCATTGCGCTGCAAGTGCGCCCACTTGAGCGGCATGTCCGGCATATTTCTGCTCTATCGACACGACGGTCCAGCCCCATCCGGCAGCTTCCGGAGGAGACCAGACTCCTCTGATCCCTGGCACTCCCATTGACTCGAGGTCGCTCCATACTTTGGCGGACTTTGCAAGTCCCCACATTGCACCAGCTTCATTCGATGGCCAATCTGCCATTAGGGCCGACATCAGGATCGGATTGTTCCGATAACGTATCGCGGTGACTTCGATAAATGGAGTCGGTCCTCCAGGACGACCGTAGTAGCCCTGAAACTCTCCAAAAGGACCTTCTTGCGCAGTTCGATCAGGATAGGAGAACCCCTCGATGATGATTTCAGCATTGGCTGGAAGTTTCAGGCCGGTGATCTCGCTGGTGAAGACTTCTATCGGCTCTCCAGCGATTCCACCCGCGAATTCATATTCGGACACGTCCTTTGGAAATGTGGTGGCCGCTGTCAGGTAAAGCAGTGGGTCACATCCATACACGGCCGCAACGGGAGCGGGCTTTCCTTGGCTCCACCAGAGCTCTCGATCAAGCAATGCGTCTTTGCCGGGAGACGCATAGAAGCCAACCTGGTTCGGTCCTTCTATCATCTGTCTGTACGTGCCAAGGTTGATCCTCTTTGAATTGGGATCCATCGTGAGAACCACATCGGCTGTTCCGATGTAAGCACCTCCGTCTCTGGGCCACATCACCGGCGCGCCAAATTTAGTGACGTCGACATCGTCGCCCATTTCAATGTTCTGGTTCACCGGAGCAATGCTTGGGTCGACTTCTACGGGCTGAGTTCTAGCTCTCATCTTGTGCGCTAGGGTTCGTGCAAGATCAATTGGCCCGGTTCCAGGGTCTTCGCGAACTGTTAGAGCCAATCTGCGATAACTTGAACCGAAGGGGTTGAACAGCACCCGAAACCCGGCACGTCCTTGGATGTTCTCGAAAAGCAAGGTTGGGCCGCCAACCTGCTTTCCGGAAAGATACGTGATGGTAGACATCTCGAGGTTCGGGTCAACCTCAGCCTCAATTCTCGCCAGCTCTCCCAGATCCTCGACCTTGGCCAGCCAATCACCTAAGCTTTTCACTTCCTGCCTCCTTCCTGAGTGAAAGCGACTAGCTGCTGCCCTTCAATCAAAAACCGCAGCTATTATCCAAGGCCCCACAGTTTCTTGTATCCAGCGACGTAAGGGTTGCCAAATACATTCGTGAGATCAGTAAGGCTCACGCCCGTTAGATTTGACTTGTCCAAGTACCTGATTGGTACTTCAGGGTTGCCGGGCTTCATGCCACTCATCGCGCGCAGTGCTTGGTCCATAGCCTCCCAACCAAGCCAAGGTGCAGAAAATCCTGGATCGGCAGAGAAGACTGGACCCTTCTGCACCAGTCCCAAGGTCCCAGAACTTGAGCCATCGGAAGAGACAACAAAGACCTTGCCGCTTGCTCCAGCCTGACTCACGCCAGCTGAAGCGAAGATTCCGATAGTATCTGCCACTGGGAAAATGTAGTTCAAAGATGGATTCGCGAGGATCAGGGAAGAGACTGCTCCAGCCGTCTTGGTTGGCCAGTTTTGAGGCTCGATATCCTGGGTAGTTAGTATCTTGCAGTTTGAACAGCTGCTAAATACAGATTGGATGCCCTTGGCGATAGAAGGTCCCATCGGGTTGTCAAACGTGATTATTGCAGCATTGATCGGCCCGCCGTCGGAATTTACAATCGCCGTGTCTGCCATCAAACGTCCTGCTTCAACGAATGAGGGCGCCGAACCTCCATACATTCCCTGACCAAAGCCTTGACCGGCAACGCTCGAATCCGGTTGACCAGTCAGCACTCCGATAACAGGAATATTTGCGGCATCTGCAGCCTTGACCGAAGAAGGAACCAGCGAAGTAGCTACCCCATCTAGGATGATAGCCCCGACTTTCTGGTTTATGCCTTGCTGTATTCCCTGTTCAATCGTGCTTACAGTCGCTTGGCCGTTATAAGTCTCGACGTTGACTCCGACGGCATGACCAGCTGCCTGTATTCCTTTTGCTATCTCAACCAATGCATCGGAGACGGTGTCATGCTCGACAATCATGACGCTCTTTCCCTTCAGCTTGGCCGCATCAACTGGTGGCCCCGGAGCCGTGAAGTTTGGCTCCCCCATATATTTTGCGATCTCCGTCTTTGCAAGTGAGACCGGATTTGCTGAGGCAGCCGTTGTAGTGCTTGCCTTCGTACCAGACGTATTTGCAGCTTGCGTTGTTGTCGCAGAAGAAGAACTGCTGGAGCTACCGCAGGCAGAAGCCAGCATCGCCAAGACAGAAAGGCCTGCCGTCACAGCAAAAGGCATCTTTCTCAAAAAAGTCATTTCCCCCCACCTTTGCATGTATTGATGCGAAAACGTAAACACGAAAAATCATGTAACGGTGTCGTTGCATATGCCGCCGTGAACTACCTTTACAGCGTTACACGGCATCAATTGGCGCTACTGAGAGTAAAACGCAATAATAGTGGATTGCGCCAAGACATGAAAAATGTCTTGCTGTTCTTCCCCGCTCTTGAATGTTGCTTAGATGATAGCGCCGTCTCGAGAATCGAACCAAATTCACAAGTGCGCTAAAAAGTGCCCAGGTGTGAAGCTCATCACCATCGCCTGGTGTCTCCAACAGAGCTCATTTAGACAAGTGACTCAGGCTATGTCACCATGTTTGAAGTCCTGGTTGTCTGGGCAAGATACTGCTGTGGGGAAGTAGTAGTTCTGACTTGATCAGTGGAACCGAAAAATAGCTGACAACTGGGGATAGATTAGCTGATGGACATGTATTGGGGAAATGAGAGCGCTCTACATCTGTTTTGAGCTCAGAAAGAGGGTGGGACATGGCTCTGGGGTTTAGGGACTATCTGAATTTTTTGGAAAGCAAGCATCCATCGGAGATCTTGCACGTCGACGGCGTGGTCAATCCTGCTTCATTTGACGTCACCACGGTACTGACCCATCTGGAGAAACAAGGCAAGTACCCCATGGCCTATTTCTCGAACTGTCTCAATCTCAAAGGCGAACTCTCGCGCTTTCCTCTTGCAACCAATATCTATGCGTCCCGCGAGCGTTGCGCCATGGCACTTGGACTGGAGCCCGACCAGAGCGGTCTTCAACTAGGAATCGAATATGCAAAGCGCGAAGCAGGACGGCTCAACCCCGTAGTGATAGATCGATCAGAAGCACCAGTCTGTGACGTCGTCAAAGTTGGCAACGAGGCCGACCTTAGTGAGTTCCCGATAGTCAAACACCACTACATGGATGGCGGACCTTATGTGGACATGACTCCGGTCATGAAAGATCCCGATAGCGGTGCCTACAACATCGCCTTTCTGCGAACTATGTACAAAGAACCCAGGAAGCTAGGCTTCCACATGTCGCCTCGACACAACTGGCAGATCGTGCGCAAGAATGAAGAGGCTGGAAAGCCAACGCCGGTGGCAATAGTTGTGAGCCACCACCCTGCCTTCTATCTAGGCGCCTTGAACGTATCCCCATTCGGAGTCGATGATTACGAACTCACGGGGGCGATCATGAATGAGCCGTTGAGAATCACGCCGTCTCAGACGTGGGGCTCTGACTTCATGATTCCAGCCGACGCCGAGATCATCATCGAGGGCGAGGTCCTTCCCAATGTGAGAGAAGTGGAAGGTCCCTTCGGGGAGTTCCCCGGCACGTTTGGTCCACAGCGCGTCCGCTGGGTGATAGAGGTGAAGGCGATCAGCTATAGAAAAGATGCCGTATACCAGGATATCTTCGTCGGTCATAAGGATAACTGGACTCTGGGTGCAATTCCAAAAGAGGGAACCATCTTCAACAGGATCAAAGGAGTTGTTCCTACCGTACGGGGCCTGCACATGCCCGACTCCGGAGCAGGAAGATTCAACTGCTACATCTCAATTGCCAAAAAGGTAAACGGCGAAAGCAAGCAGGCAGCGATGATAGCTCTGGGCGAATGTGATTTTATCAAACATGTCGTAGTGGTAGACGAGGACATCAACCCTTTCAATGAACAAGAGGTTCTCTGGGCAATGGCTACCAGAGTCCAGGCTTCTCAAGATGTCGACATAATCAAGAACGTCAAGGGCAACACCTTGGATCCTTCCCAGACAGACGACGTGATGACAGACAAGATGATCATCGATGCCACCAAGCCCTTGGGACGACCCTTTGCCGAACGGGTGCGGGTGCCAGATGAAGCGCTTGAAAGGGTGAAGCTGGAAAACCTTGTAAACCAAGAAGAGCTTGAGAAATTAGCGAGAGGGTGATCGAGATGGTGAGACTGTTTGATGCGGTTTGCCCGAAATGCAAAGGCAAGTTCCACTGTCACTGGGATGACCTGAGGCATAAGGAATACAAATTGAACTGTCCATTTTGCGGCACCTCTTTCTCCCAAGAGGAAAGTCCACGAATCATCGAATAACCCCGGCAAGAGTCTATTTTTTTGGAATTCAGTGGCTCGACCTAGAGTCGAGAGTCAACCGAGAGTTAACCAGCTTGCCCCACTCAAGTGCATTGGGTGAGATCTTTGGGCGCTCGAAAGACACAGATGATGCCTCTAACTACCAGCAATTCCCATTGCGGTAGTGGGGCGAGCGGACAAGTATCACGCTCCCCTCATTTTCCGAAATGACGGCGCAAGTCTCAATGCATTCCGTAACTGGAACTAAGTCCAGTTTCAGCTTCTCGCCAGTTCGAACGGGCCAGGTGGGAAACCGTGAGACCTGTTGCGAAACAGGTGAGATTACCGTTTCGGAACGCTTGGATGAGCTTCATGTTTTCGCTGACAGCAGACTGACCAACCCTTGCCATCCAGACGACCGCAGTTGACACACACTTGGAGGGTGGCCTAGTTTTTAAGAGCGTTTTGGCCTATTTTTCGAGGAGCGTTGACGACCTGTGCAGTTCTTGCGGCAGTAACCGTCAGATCTTTGTAGTCCAAGCGTCTTTTCGGGGCGATTGCCACTATGACACCGTCATAAGCGACAGATCTATGGGAGAGTTCATCTGGAGCGCCAGCCCGACTTCGTATCGCTCTGACATCGTTCAGCATCGAGCGTATCCGAAATTGAGAGCAGGTCGCTCCTCCTTGACTCCAGTAGCCCGGCCCCTCGACGATTAGGCCGAAGTGCTGAATATGGAACATGTCAGCCCAAACTCAGTGGGATAGAAGCCACATGAAAGCACCAGATACCAGTCCAGCCGCTGCAACCCCGGCAGCCATCAAAGCGGTGACCTTCACGGATATAGATCTGCTGACCATGGCCATTGACGGAAGGCTGATTGCTGGAAGCGTGATCAGCAAAGCACCTATGACTGCCGGGCCTGCTCCAATTGAAGAAAGCCCAAGCAGGATTGGAATCTCCCCTGCCGTGGGTATAACCATCATGGTTCCCACAGCAACTGCGAGCAACACAGCCCAAATCCCCCAGTGATCTGTTGCAGAACCAAACGGAAAGAGCCAGCCTCTAAAAAGGCCCAATAATACGACGACTACAAGATACTCAGGTAGCAGCGTAAGACACATGCGGACCAGGGCACGGGCAAACCGACGAGGTGCCTCTCCCAAGCTGAAATCATCACCGGAAAATCCACTGGGCAGACTCAGGCTCTCCGATGCTGAGTCTGTTCTTGTCGAGTGCGCCACTATTGCGGTCACACCGAAAACAAGAAGAACTCCAACAACTATCCTTGTTAGTACCCATTGCCACGGAGCTACCAAGATTAGAAATGCCACTACAGCGGGATTCAGTGTAGGATTTCCTACCCAAAAAGCAAGGGATCCAGAAACGGGCACCCCCTCCCTTTTCAGCGTCGCAACAATTGGCGCACCGCAACATGTGCACATCATGCAAGGTACAGCCAAGAGACCGCCAACAACAGAACTGCCAAAACCAGCCTTCCGCCCCATCAAACCCAAAAGCCACCTCTTTGGAAGAAAAGCCTCAACAGCAGACGCTATTGCGAGTCCCACAATAAGAGCCAACCAAATCGACTTGACATAAGCAACAGTGAATTGGAGAGCACCGTGGATCGATGGATCTGCACCTGCAGGTCCCGCCACGTTGAATATTGACCCCCCCGACCACGTTCGCGAAGTGAGAAGATCCGCCAACTTGTGCGAGTACGGCCACCACTTTGCCAAGGCAATACCAGCAAGGGCAACTGCAATCACTATTGCCGATCCTATGAACCAACTTGGCCTTAGGCTAGCTGGCTCCCTCAGCTGAAGCGCTGACTCCCCTTCCATATTCCCCCCTATCGGCCGGTTTACAACCACGCAACACTTGATCGGACTATCTATATTCACGAGGTTGGATATTCGACACCTGAAACGCGAATTTACGAGCCCGCCGTTTCCAAAATACCAAATTGCATCGACAATTGAATTGAGACGGGCACAGGGATTCACAAAATTAGCCCTTCATCGGACTGAAGGATGTCACGGCCAAGCAGTTTTGAGCAAACCTGAAACAATTATGTAAACCGGAATGCATTCATCCCTCAGACAATTGAGGGCTCCCCAAAAATTAATCAGGAGCTATACGGAAAGTTGTCTATGAAGCCTTGGCGGGATTGCTGGGAATTCTTGTCTGAAGGGACTGGTGAGGCGGGACCCTGTGGGTCCTAAAAGAACTTCTCATTCCTTGACATACCATAAGAGGTCTACGAGTTCGGCATCAAGATCGTTCCCACTGCCAACCTGTTCAGAGCAGGAAGCAAGATCGGCCTGAAGATAGCCTGTACAGATGGCAAACCGAAGGCCCTGCTCGAGAGGATCGGCACCGACAGCATGACAAGGACAGCAGCGTCACGGTTACCGTGTTCCACGACGAGGAGCACCCTTCGTACCTTCTCTTGCCAAGAACCGAGGGGAACATCCTCAACACCTACTACTCTGGTGCCCCGGTGGTCTAGCCGAGAGGCCGGAGAATGGCTGTCCTCGTTGAGTGATCGCAACTGTAAGCTCCATATCGATTTAGGGCCTCTGAGACTGTTCCAGATAGGGAACCAGGCCGCCAAGCTGGATGATCTTCATCAAATGATTAGGGAGCACTGACCCCTGATAAGTGTCATTCTGGCTAATGTTGACGATGCGACCTTCGAGTGGATAGAGTTCGAGCATGTCGCCGTCCCCGATGCTTTCAACATCGGGACATTCGATGACCGGAAGCCCTAAATTTATGGCATTTCGGAAGAATAGGCGAGAAAAGAACTTGGCGACGACCGCCGCTACACCTAGATGCTTGAGCGCGATTACAGCTGTCTCCCTACTCGAACCGGAGCCGAAATTTCGCCCAGCGACAACTATGTCCCCTTTAGAAACCTGTTTGGGAAATTCAGGACGCAAATTTTCAAGGCAGTGCGCAGAGTAAACCTCTACCCCTTGTCTCGTATATTGACCGATCGCCATTTGCCCAGTATCGATGTCGTCCCCGAATCTCCACGACTTCCCACGCAAACAAAGCTCCATAGATCGCCTCCGTCAAATAAAGTCCCTGGGATCAGATATCCTGCCCTCAACAGCTGCGGCGGAAACGCTAGCCGGAGACGCCAGGAAAACCATCGAGGAAGGCCCTTTTGACAAAGAAAAGTGGAACCCGCATGGGAGCGTGGCGGCTAAACGTAACCAAGATTCCCATTTGTTTTGATGGTAAAACCTGGTTGACTAAGCGAAAATTGATCGAGCTTTCGCCCGCCCATTGCCATTTCGGCTAGGTCCACAATCGAACGCGGTCTGCTCGAGTACGTCTTGAATGGACCTGCACGCCGCATTGCAGCGACTTCCTCCTCGCCACCACAGACATATCTGAGTAGCAGTTCATCATCGGAGACTCCGGGACCCCCAAGTGTCCCCCGTATCTCTTTCAGCGAAGGTTCCTCTCGCTTATTTTCGCGCAGAGTCTTGGCCCGTGGCCTATCAAGAATATGATCTCGAACATCGGGATCGACTCCATTGCTCGCTTCACTTCCAAATGCACCGGCAACATAGCCGATGACTTCATCGGTTACAACTCTGTAGCGAATTCCCGAAAGAACGTTTATGGCAGCTTGACTTACGACAAACTGCGAAAACGGAGTCACCATTATTGGGTAACCTAAATCCCGTCTCACCTGAATGCTTTCGTTGAGCACTTCTTCTAAGCGGCGGATCATTCCCATTTGAGTGAGCTGGTACCTGAGATTGGAAATGACTCCACCAGGCACCTGATGGACATATTGGGAGTAATCGTACTCAAGTGGCTTGCCTATGGGAAAATTCTCGATCTTGGCCATCCGGAACAGCTCTTGAGAGATTTCCGCGAGAGGCTGTCCGTCGATTGCCGTCTCATATCCCAGCGCCTGCAAGTTGCTTGCAATATTGAAAATAGACGGCTGCGAAGAGCCGTTGGCCAAAGGCGGTACCGCAGTATGGACGATATTAATGCCAGATTCAACAGCCGCCAACACAGCCATCGGACCCAGACCTGTGGTGCAGTGAGTGTGGAATTCGAGAGGCACGTTTTCGACAGCGTCGAGCAATGCCGGAACAATAGACCTGACTCGTTCCGCGGTCAGAAGACCTCCAGGATCTTTGAGGTATATCAGATTGGGCCGCATTGATGCTGCTTCTTTGGCCTTGGAAACGTAGTACTCGTCGGTGTGTTTTGGGGACTCTGAGAAGACGAGCGCAACCATGGCGTCAAGGCCTGCCGCCTGTGCAAATGCAACGGCATTCACTATGTCGCCCGTCATGTCGTTGGCAGCGTCCATTACCTGCAGTCTTCGTATTCCGTTGGCGGCAAGGCGATTTATGTAGAGTTCAGTGATTGAAAGTGGCGAACTCTTGAAGGTGGCCGGCGTATAACCCATTGCCGCCAGTTTCGTATTGGGCATCATCTTGGAGACGAGTCGAACCCTCTCCCATGGATCCTCTCTAAGGTCTCTGACGCATTTTTTGAAATGGCTGGTGGCAATCACTTCAGCTGCGACAAAACCTGCCCGATCCATCTTCTGCGCCAAAGCGAGCATCATTCCAGTGCGCATGCCTTCCGCCCAAAGACTGGCCTGTCCATCTCGAAAGGTGGTATCCGTAAAGCGAACTTCTCTCATCTATGACTCCATTGTCTGAGGACTGCAAACGACCGGAAAAATTCATCGGGGGGGCAAAGTTTCTCGATTCCTTTAAATATCGATCGGAAATCCCGTTGCGTTCCTGACCTCCAATAAATCAGTGCCGGGAGACAGGGTGACAACTTTCCATTTCCTTTCATCCCGCTCGAGCACAGCAAGGTCGGAGTACACTCGACACACCACTGATACGGCTGTTAGAGGAAACGTGCAGTCGGTGAGAAGCTTTCTTGTGCCATTTTCAGCTGTGTGCATCATTGCCACCCAGAGTTGCTTGACACCCGAGCACACGTCTGCAGCTCCCCCAATTCCTCCGATCATCCTTTCGTTCGTACTCCAGTTTGAAAGGTCGCCGTTTTGAGAAACCTGAAGGGCTCCCACAATCCCGAGGTCTATATGGCCCCCGCGGATCATGGCGAACGAAACGGACGAGTCAAAGAACGATCCCCCGAACCTAATTGATACGGCATTTTTGCCTGCGTCAATAACTTCGGGATCAGGAGATTCATCTTCTCGCAGAGGCACCATCCCAAGTATCCCGTTTTCGCTATGAAAGACAACCTCTCTACCTTGGGGAATGTACCTTGGAACAAGCGTCGGAATTCCAACTCCAATATTTACGGTCCAACCGTCTGGAATATCCGACGCAATTCGACGAGCAATTTCATCTCGACTCCAAGCCAACGTAGCGCCACTCCCTCTCAAGCAGTCTTTACGACTTTGTCGACGAAAATTCCTGGAAGATCGCAACGCTCAGGAGAGATCTCTCCTATTTCAACCACCTCGGCTGCTTCCGCCACCGAGATAGCAGCCGCCATGGCCATCACGCAGTTGAAGTTTCTAGCGGTACCTCTCATCACAAGATTTCCCCACCTGTCCGCCACCGAAGCGTGAATCAGGGCAACCTCCACATTCAGAGCTGGTTCGAGCAGATATTTCTTTCCGTGGACCTCGACTATCTCCCGTCCCTCGCCGAATTCGGTTCCAATTCCAACCCGGGTGAGCACGCCGCCGAGACCTGAGCCAGCTGCACGAAGGCATTCGGACAACGTTCCTTGCGGCAAGAGTCTGATCTCGACTCCTGCATTCTGAATCGACTTTCGCAAAGTGTCCGATGCGCCTCCAAACGGAAACGAGCAGATTATTCGCGCGACCATACCCGATTCGATCATGGGTTCCAACCGGGCGGCGTTGTTCGACACCATTGTTAGCCCGTGTAGTCGACGCTTTTCGAGCACGCTGACAAGAGACGTTGGGAATCCTGCCCCACCAAAACCACCGATGGCAACGGTCATCCCGTGATCTATCGCAGATATCGCCTTATGTAAACTTTCTCGCTTGTCCGTCACAACCCCCAAAACGTTGGTACCAACCTAAGACAAACAGCTCTGAACGCAGGCTGTCAAGAGCGATGTGTTTATCCCACGCCCCAAAGCTTTTCGTAACCGGCAATGTAAGAGTTGCCGTAGAGGGTCGACATCGACTTCACATTGACGCCAGCCAGGTTCGCACGGCTAAAGTACCGAATCGGTACAACCGGGTTCCCTGGCTGCATCCCGCTCATAGCCCTCATCGCTTGGTCCATCGCTTCCCAACCTATCCATGGTGTGGAATAGCCCGGATCTGCCGTCATGATAGGCCCTTGTTGAATCAGACTCAGCACCGCGGAATCACCATCTTCCGAAATGACCGACACTTTGCCTGTCGCTCCTGCTTGCCTGACACCGGGGACCGCAAAGATTGCCATTGTGTCAGCCGTAGGAAATATGTAGTTGAGTCCCGGATTTGCGAGAATCATCGATGAAGTTGCGCCGGTCGTCTTTGTGGCCCAAAACTGAGGTTCGATATCTTGAGTCGCCACGATCTTACAGGTCGAGCACTGGCTGAGCACGGACTTTATGCCGCTGGCCACAGCGAACTCGCCGGGATTATTGAAATCGATTACAGCTGCTGTGATTGGTCCGCCGTTTGAATCGATTATTGCGGTGTCAGCCATCAGCCGTCCGAGTTGTGTATATGACGGCCCAGCTCCCCCAAAGATTCCCGGCCCATACCCCTGGCCAGGGGCAGAGAGGTCGGGCTGGGAAGGAAGAACGCTGATAACTGGAATCTTGGCGGAGTTTGCAGCTGCCACGGAAGATGGCACGAGCGAAGTCGCAATTCCCACCAACATTAAGGCATCGGCCTTTTGGTTAATTGCTTGCTGAACACCCTGCTCTATCGTGCTAATGACATTCTGGCCGTTATATGTCTGGACATTTATTCCTAAGACCTTGCCAGCTGCCTGAATACCTTGCGTAATTTGGACTAGTGCTTCTGCGACAGTGTTGTCCTCCACAACAAACACGGTCTTGCCTGTCAACTTCTTGCTATCGATACTTGGCCCAGGTGGCGTGAACTCTGGAATCCCCTGATATTTTGCGATCTCGGCTTTTGCCTGGGAAACGATATCCGTGGCCGACGTTGCCGTCGTCGAACTGCTGGCAGCGCTTGGACTTTGCTTTCCTGATGCACTCGCCGAAGCAGTGCTGGAGCTTCCACATGCCGAGAAGGCCAGCGCCGCGCACGAAAGTCCCACCAATGACGTTAGAATCCCCTTTTTTGCGCCTTTCATTGTTCCCCCTTGTCAAATAAGACACAGAATCACTCTGACGTCGCAGTTACACCGAACCCACGGCTTTCATGGAAAGCTGATGCTCCCGCCCCACTACGTTTATAGCGAAGACTCTGATTCAAAGCGTCTTCGCGAATTCAGGGTCGCACAGCGATCGTCGACTATCTTTCCCCCTCGTCGGTGATCCCAGAACTTTTATCGCAAACCTCATGGTATATGAGCTATTCCATAAGTGTCAAACATCACATTTACCAAATTACTTGAGATATCAGAATGACCTCGCAGTGGCCGGTTCCCAAAAACCTGACCAGTCAACGGGGACTTGCCGGTACCATAAACCTCCCACACAAGCAAGTGTCACGGCTTCCCACCTGGCCCGGATGCCTGAACAAAAGCGCCTCCGCTCCAACGTGTCATATAAATGTCTGAGACTGCCAGTCCATGGTGATGCGTCTTCGAAGTATTGTAAAGGCCAAAAACGCCTGGAACATTCGTCAGGTGCTGCATGTAGCCCTGAATTTGCGCCGCTGTAGCGCCAATTCCAAGCTTCTTCAGGGCTCCAATAAGCAGATTCAATGGGTCCCATGCGAGCGCCCATGGATTTCCAGGGTGACCTCCAGCAGCTGTCACCGCAGTGTCAAAGGCACTCACTTGAGCTTTGACGGCCGGATTAGTGATATCCGATGGGGGAAGATACAAAGGAGGTGTTGGAAAAAAAATGTTCGAAGGAAGAACAGAGGCAAAATGCGTCAGAAGGGCAAAGCTAGCATTTCCATTGTTTGTAATTGTGGGTACGCCTTCCATCCCGAGGGCAGACATACCGTTAAGCACGGTACCCAGGGGAGTTCCAGTCGTCCAGATGACCAGTGCCTGCGGATTAGCGGCTTTGATAACCGACAGTTGAGCACTCACATTGACGGCTGTAGGATCGAACGTCTGATGAGCCACGAGGCGCATGGAAGAGAACTGCGGTAATTTCAGTGCGGTGACGAGTTGCTGGTTACCATCGACCCCGGTTCCGTCAGTCGAAGTGATTTCAGCAATTTTGGTGTATCCCTTTGCTTTCATAAACGTAAGATACGCTTCTGCATCGTCAAGAGTTGACGGCCCCGCAGAAAAAACCATGCTGCCGGGTGCGGGATTCTCTATAGGAGACAGGTCGTAAATGAAGGGACCGTCGGCGCTTGCAAGTGCATCGACGGCCTCATCCGGGGCTGCTATCGACCCATTGATAATTATCGGTACCTTTGCACTGATCCAAGGAGTCGCCAACGAGACGGAAACGGCGGGATTGGTTCGATTATCGTCTATAACAATTTTTAGGGGATGACCGTCGATGCCGCCAGTGGAATTCACTTGACTGGCCAGAATATTTAGGGCCTTCGCTTCCCGACTACCTAAGACCGCACCAGCACCTGTTTCAGACACAAGAGCGTGTATCACATATGGGCTATTCGATGCCGAACCGCCATTTGACGTCGCGGTAGAAGACTGCCCTGTCGCAGAAGTGCTCCCGCAACCGGTCAAGAACGCCGCGCTAAGCATTGAAAAGACAGCGAAGCGAGACTTTTTCGAACTGCCAACCCAGCTTGGCCTATGATCGCCAACATCACGAATCCGCATTATTATTTCCCCCAAAATTTTCGAAGATTCGACTCGAGTCGATTGCGTTAAAGTAATGTACGCACCACAGCGTTGAGCGGAGTGCAAAAGAAATCGTTGCACTAGAACAAGTCATGAATCCGCCCTATATCATTCCCGACGGCGCCGCCCACGAGGTGACCAAACTCCCTGCAGAAATATTGACCGCGTATCGAACCTGAGCCATCCCAAAACGGTTGACCGCCCAAACGAAACCACTAGCCATCATCCGAGAATGGATCTTCGACACGACTCATGAAAAATAACAGTTTGTAACCAGCTTCAGAAAATCTTAGGGTGGAACCGCTCAAGGGCAAAAAGCGCCATTTTGACGCGTATAAATTGGGAAACCACCCACTTTGGGTCCAGCTTGCCTCGTGAGAGTAAGATAGCTGAGGTGGTTATTCTCACCCAGCCCTAGCTACCGAGCGGTCTAAAGGGAGATTCATGGACGAGGCAAGAGTCCAGCTATTCGTAAATATACTGCGTCACCGATCCCTTCGAAAAGCGGCCGAACAAACGTTCATGACTGAACCAACCATCAACAATCGGCTTAAGACGTTGGAGCGAGAGCTCGGGATTGCGTTGCTGGAAAGAACCCCTCGAGGTATTTCACTTACTCCCGAAGGGGAAGTCTTTGCAGCACTGGCACCTAGGCTGCTCGGCACATGGCAAGACATTCGTAGAGCAATGTTGCCTACGCAAGAACAAGACGAACTTTGGGTCGCTGCCACACCAGATCTCGCCAGCGTCATTCTTCCGCAGTTCCTCGCTCATTTGAGTCAGACTTCGAGACGAAGCCCTTCGGGCGTGATCGTTTGCCATCCCCCGGAGCTTCTTCAAGGTTTGGAATCTGGAAGGTTCCATGTGGGCCTGCTTCACAGTGTCGGAAATCTTCCAAACTTGGCGACCTTGAGACTGTTCGAAGATCGCCTAACTCTGATAGCCGGAGAGCAACTTCCTGATATTCCGCTCGAAGCCATTGCCGATTGGGAGTTGTTTGCCCCAGTGCGAGACTATCTCGCGTGGGAGCTTATAGAGACTTTCTTCAAAGACCACCACGTATGGCCACGCAACATTGTCCACGTCAACCATCCGCTGTTAATTACGCAGATCGTAAGAAATCATACCGGCGTACGCGGAATCGTTGCCGAAGGAATGCTATCTAAGGTGGCCCTCAACGAGGGCCGATCACCATATAGAGTGAATGTGATAAATGCTGAGCTGCCGTCCCTCCCAACATTTGTCACGTGGCGCAAAGATGAGCAATCAAGCCACATCAAGGACTTCGTTGATCTCCTTACGAAGTTTGTTTCAGCCAAAAGACCAAATAATTCCCTCCGCTTCTCGTAGTTGATCGTCGTGAATTCCTTATAAAGGTCCCAGCCGCGAGGATCCGGAAAACCTGGGGGTCCAACGCATGCTTTGCCCGGAACGTCTAGTGGAACGAAATCCTTTCTACAAGGCAATACCTATATCGATTGCATTTAGCCTTGACGACATTTGGAAAGTGAAATGAGCCTACGCATGGGGGAAAGATGTCTCGTTTAGCAAATGGATTCTCATTCAAGGACAGGTGGCTGACCCGATCAGCCTCAGCGGCTGCGCCGCTCTCCGATGGAGAACAGCCACAATGAGTGCGCAAAACGGGTCGATGAAAACGCCAGTCGTTACGTTGTTAGGAACTGGCACACCAATACCCGACCCCGATAGACACGGCCCAAGTCAAGTAATTGAGCTAGGCGAAGACACTGTGCTAATTGATTGCGGTGCGGGAGCACTTCACAGATTTCTTCAGTCGGGATTAGATGCCAGCCAAATTAGCCATATTCTGCTAACTCACCTGCATTCAGACCACGTATCCGGTCTTAACGACTTTCTGTGGGCCGGATGGGTGGGTCGATGGTGGAAAGGCCGGCCGCCTCTCCTATGCGGACCACCAGGTACCAAGGTATTTGCCGATCGACTTTTCCACGCTTTCGAGGAGGATATTCGGTTAAGGACTGATGAGGGTGCGGTTTCCGTATCGGACTTGAAAATTCCCATCATTGAGGTCGAAGACAATTGGACAAGCACCCGCGCAAACTGGAAATTGACAGCATTTCGAGTGGACCACCTCCCAGTTAGGCATGCATTCGGCTTCAGATTCGAATACGAGGGTAAGTCAGTAGTGATCTCGGGAGATACAACGAGATGCACAAATCTGATCGAGCACGCCCGGAATGCCGACCTGCTGATCCATGAAGTCGCCTGGGAAAAGGGGATGAGGATGTCGATAGATCAATCCGAAGGAGCTGACCGAGCGCGGTTGGAACGAATCCTGAACTATCACACGTCTTCATTAGACGTCGGAGGGATCTGTTCATTGGCCAATGTGAAGCATCTTGTGCTATCGCACCTGATGCTCGCCGGAGGGACCCCTGCAGACTTAATTACGGACGTCAGAAAATCTTTTGACGGCAAGGTAACCGTCGGTTACGATCTCGCCAAATTCACTCCATAAGCCGTGAACGACACCTAAAAATAAAGTTTCACAACATCGCAAATAATCCGAATACCTTCCAGCAGCGCGCCGCGCACTCAAAGCCGATCTCGAAAGCCCAGATACGGCGGTGGCGGCCTAGAAAAAAGAGAGAAGTCACACCCCGGTGCAATAATTGCCTTTAGGGGCGTGACTTCTGTCGTTATGACAGGGTTAGTTTTGTCGCCAACCCTTGGTCGTGGGCCCGACTGGACTCTTCTTGAACTACAGCACCGACAAGGTGCAGGGTTCTCATACGGATACTTTGGTGGTCTCGACGGGACAGTTGTCGAACTCTGGTATAGACCAAGTAAAGGGTTCTCATACGGATACTTTGGTGGTCCTCGCCAGACTCTTCTCGAACTCGACCCCGTCTGCGCTTTGCCGTGCGATAAACGCCTATCGTCGGCTGAACCTAACTGCACCCCGCCACAAACGAGAAGGTCGGGTACAGACCAAGCGAGCAAAGCGACTCAGCGAGAAGCAGTGTGTACAATTGGCTCAACATTACGAATGCGGCGCAACGGTATACGACCTGGCCTCAGAATATGCAATTGACCGCCGAACCGTTTCATTGCGACTAAGGGATCAAGGAATCATGTTGCGTCGCCAATCCCCGACTAACGAAATGATTGACGAAATGGTTCGGCTCTACTTTACAGGATTATCCGCAGCAAAGGTTGGAGAAGAAATCGGCGTTTCAGCAGATACGGTACTCAACCATCTTCGGCAACGAGGAGTAGATAGGCGAGCTCCCCACAGACCGCGCTCGTGATAATTCGGTATAACCGTTATTTGGCTACCGAGTTTTGGAACTTCCTATCGTGCTCTCAGATGAGCAGAAAGCCATATTTGAGATGTGATCAAGGGCTCTGCGCCACTCCCTCACCGCAAAGTTCTGCGGCTCGTGCGCTGCTGATGGCATCAGCTGGTGTGGCTACGAACGAGCTGGCAAGACGTCTGGGCGTGACCGATACGTCGGTGCGTTTTTGGCGTCGACGTTTCGAGCTCATGGAAACAGACGGCGTTGGCGTCATCGCAAAAGGACTTATACCAAGTTCGTTAAACTCGACCGCGAAAACCGCCTAAGGTCACGCGACATCCAAGCAATTTTTAGGCTGTTCCAAGGGCCCAGCTAAATCAACTTTGCTGATACCTTGGCCATATCTTTCATTCTCAAGAAGAGCGTACGCCGCATTTCGCAAATCCGGTTTGATAGCAAACCTACTTCTTTTTGCGCATGTCGCTCTCCACTGAGTGTCCAATCCAACTGCTCACACCGGCGCCAATCACAGCCCCTATCGGACCTCCCATCATGGCGCCAATAATTCCGCCAATTGCTCCTCCGATTCCGGCACCAACTACCTTCGGTTCCTCATTTGACTGCTTTGCCATTATTTCTCATCTCCTTCTGCTAAGCGTTACAAATTATCGCATAAGGGTGTGACACAACCGGTAATTCCACCCCGTCACACTGACGCGGGTTGAAGTTCGTGGACTTCGAACAATTCGATACAGACTTGCTTGGTATTTCTCATTTCCAAGAGTACTTTACGTCCTGGTCCTTCTTGCCACTCGCGTGTGGGCAAAATCGGAGGTCACGGAATAGCTGTCTTTACATGGGGCTTTCAGTCTGTCGACCATAATGACTACGCTGCAACAACGACAAGTGCTCGACGCAAAGCACCGATTGCTCCAATGACGGCATTCATTACATCCAGGTTGCAGTCCCAAAAACCCAGTGGAACAGGACGCTCAGAGGTTCTCGTGAGCGACTGCAATAGTTCAACCAAATCACGATCTTCAAAAGTGAGCGCAGGATCGCTTCGTCTCCCATATCCCCGAAATAGTCGAAGCTGAGGGGAGCGAAGAGCATCACTTTCAAGATTAATTTTGAAGGGATGGTCAAAAGCGAATAGGTCATGAAACGCTTGATTTCTGGCATCAGCAACAACTGACCGATATCTCTCCAGTGAGGGCTTTCCTTTTCCTACGAGAGAAAATGGCAACTTGGCAAAGCGATGAGCGAGTTCCACCTGCTCGAAAACCGTTAGCCAGAAAATGAGTGGTTTAAGATCACAAATTCCTACCATTAGGTTCAAAAACCCGCGAACACCGTCCGCAAAATTGTAGGCCAATCTTAGAAGCTCGTTGTACGCTTCACCATCATCTGGCTTCTCCTGGTGCATGGCTAACGCTCCTGAAAACGCATCTACTTGCTCGTGTATTCGAAGGAACACATTGCCAAGAATTGATGGGGCGTCTTCCATAATGTCCTTCAGATCTACAGGACATGTCACGGCCTCCTCGAGCGCATGAAAAGCAGACTCGAACACATCGCTCAAAGCCTCAATATCGAGATCAAGGTCGGTTGATTTCGCTTGCGCTGCGGTCCAGGCAACGTCCAGACTTGAAATATCACCAAATGAGAGTACGCCATCCAAAAGCTCGACTGTGTGAGTTTGGTTTGGCGAATAGCGTAACACTTGAGCCCAAGGCACTCCCGGTAAGTCGACTTCTGCAGCTTCGGGATCTCCAATTCGACCAACCAGGCTGAATAGAATAGTGCCCAACCCGGGCAATTGATCGGAAATAGCGGTTCTAAGATCGGAAGTACTGTACTGTGAAACCGTCTTTTGTGAAATCCGCTTGAACTGAGAATTAATTCGACTTCTTGTTGTTACGATTATCGGTGGTAAAGTAAATTCACCGGTTTCGTCAATCTGAATTCCCAAATAATTGACGTTCTTGACCGTTGAACGACCTTCGCGAAATAAGAAAGAATTATTGACAACCACAAGGTCATTGGGGCGAATGGATTCGGCGCCCTTCCAAGTATCGAATGCATCCGATGCAAGTAGCAATTCACACTCATCCACCACTGCCTTCTCAATGCGGTTGACTCGTTCTGTATCGTCCATTACTCCAACATTATCATCGAAGACAAAGAGGGGGGCGCTAAATGACGGCTGTGGTGAGGGGCCTCCGGAAACCGAAGCAGCACCGCCGGACCCCTCAGGTTGGTCTCGGCCTATTCTTCATCAAGGGCCAAGCGGCTCTACGCTACGGAGCTTCCTCGCCCAGTCGATCTCTACGAGTCAGGGAGCACCGTCTACGAGCTGGCACAGGAGTTCAGTATCAAGCCGCCAGAAGGTGTCCAAACACCTGAAGGCGGCCGGCGTCCAGTTCCGCCTCAGCTCGCTCAACCCGGCAGAAGTTGGGTGGGGTGATACGAGCTATTGAAACAACCTGCGCCACAGCCGACGGAGGATGCCTAGCTTCCGCTTATCTGTTTGCCCCGCTGCGTAGTACTTAGTCCGTTGTGCAGCCTCTCGCTCGCGTCCGGCCTTGATGTGCTCGTCCGTCCATTCACCACTCCACTCGATCTCACCATCAGCAATCCAGTAGTGCGATCGGCAGGGATGCTGCCAGTTCCCGACGGATGGACACAGTGAAACACCCTTGGGCCCGTCGTCGATGCTCCATTCTGTTGGTCCAATCGGCGTCCGGATCTTAGCTCCACACCCACATGCACACAGGTGGGCAGCAGCACCGTACTCCTCGGCAAAATAGAGAATGCCTGGCTTGAGAACCTTGGGCATGAACTGCACCCGCTGGAGTTCGATTCTCACTTGACACCTTCTTCGTATGTCTTGAGTTCTGCGATGTTGAAGATGTGATGATCGGCGGGAATATCGGCCCGGTAGAAGCCGCACAGTTGCTTATACTTGATGACCGCAAGCGAGGCGTTCAGTGCGTTCAGCTCGGCAATTTGAATGTTCGCGCGGTACACGTTCTCGGGCTCGTCGACCTCAGCAGCAAATTTGCAGCCACGCACCGCCGTTGCTTTGTCGGGCAAAAACTCGGTCACGCGCATCGAGCCAGTCAGTCCGGCTGTCTTCTTTTTCAACCCCATGCCGACGTCAATGAACGGTATCCCCGCACCGATAAGTACGTCGAATATACGAGCCCGCGAAGATCCCTTATCAACACATACGAAGGCAAAGGTGACGCCATCAAGTTCGGCGGCGCTGGTCTCATCGATGTAGGTCGGTTTCAGTATCAACCCGTGGCGGAAGTTCTCGTAGCGATCCTGCAACACCTGTGCTTTGGGCTTGTCAAACTCACTTTCATGGGTTCGTCCGGGAGCACGGTATGCGTTGTGCACGTGGAAGTCGTCGCCATCAAAGCCGCGAATCTCCTTCACCCTGGTCTTCACCAGATAGTCCAGAACGTAGGACCCAGTCCCGCCCAAACCAATGACCGCTACGACCTCAACTTCAAACTTCGATGCCAGTTCACCGATCTCTGCTTTGCTCGTAAGGGTGTCTCTGAACTTGAAGATCGGATCTTCGACATCGTCTGTCACTGATCGGTGCGTCAGCGGGGACACTCCGTGGCGCTCCATCGCGGGACCGCAGATAATCGTGACATAGCTCTCGACCTTCGCAAAGAAGTCCGCGAACCCGGTGAGCGTGCCGTTGACTCTAGGCTTGTTCGAAAACGATCGCTCGACTTTGATATCAGCGCACGCAGGACTGAGCTGGATCGTGATCGGGCCGCCGGCGAGGTTGGCAATCGCGGTTCCATCCAGTTGGTGCGGCGGCTATCCCGCGAAGTAAACCTGATGATCATCCTGTCGGACATGGTCCTGATCGATGAAAACGAGCTTGGCGACGATAGCACCCCATTGGAGACCGCCGGCCGAATCGAGATAAGGAATATCTCGAACCACCAGGTGATTGGAGACATCAAGTGCGACCGCATAACCCTTATCAACCAGGCGTGCTAGATCTTCGTTATGACTGACCAGTCTCTGAAACACTGAAGATCATGCCTTCCTTAACCTTAACAGAAGCACCCGGCGCAAGGACGCCTTCAGGCTTCTCCCCGTGGCCGTTACGGTAAGTGACGGCGTAGGTGATTTCAGTGTGCTGCGGGTAGTCCGGCACGTCGAGCGTGACCACCTGAGCGTACGAGATGTCTTCATTCTTGGGCCACTCGTGGGGAGTGCCTTCTACAATAATTGTTACAGTCTTCGAATCCTGAGCGTCTGCCATATCTCAATATCTCCTCGTGTTATCGTTCGCTAGCTGCCTACACCAATTTTAAATCTCATAGCACTTTTCGGTCAAGAATTCCGTGATGGATTCCTATACTCGTTTCGACAACACCATCGGTACATCCATACCTAGGCGATATTCCCCGACACTTAGCTTTCATCTCTGCTTTGATCGACCGACTCACTCAGAACCTCCATCATGATCATGGGACGAACTCACACCTTGCAACTGCTCGCTCGACCCTCTGAGTGCCTCCGCTATGACCTTACCGAGGCCGCTATCTGACCGAAAATAAATCTCCTGGAACGCAGCTCGTACCTGCAGCTTGTTGATGGCTACAACCATACCTTCAGATAGATCTCGTCTCCGATTATCTTTCGCGAGAGCTATCACATGTCTTGGTCCTATTGGCATGAATATGGCGTTGGCATCCGCCCAGGTAGCTCCAAATAAGACTCCGGCGCGATCGGTGTCTTTGTCGTAGGTCACGACTGGACAGTCGCCCAACACAAATTCTGATTTCAGCGCTACACCGATCTCGATGCCAAAGCTGGCTATCCGCTTCTTTGCTTCAGCAAAATACTTGAGGAACTGATCTCGAAGAAACCCTTGTTCCAAGTCCTTCTCAAACGCCCGCTGAACACTATCCCTAGCAAACTGTTCAACCCTTAGTTCAGGTAGGTAGATCCCTGAAAACGCCCTAGCCACACTTTGTGCTGGGAACCTGCTAAGAACGTCATCCGCTATCTTGCTGCCGTACTGAACTTTGAGTCGATCAACCATCGCTCTGATCGCGAAGCTCCGTGCCCAATGCATTGCCATACAGTCCTTTAGGACGGCGAGATATTGCAAATTCTTGCGCTTGAGGAGATCGTCGTCATCCAGCAATTTGAATATGTGAGGTAACTTCTTCTCGACCTCGTTATTCCAAACTTGCTCAAGTTCCTCGGCGCCAGCTTTGACCAGATCCTCCAGACTTCCGAGTTGGGCTGCTGGCTTAGCATCGTCGATTAGCGTGTTGACGTTGAGTACACCAATAGGGCCATTCTTGCGGTCCGCCCAGCGATTCAACAACACTCGGGACACAAGGTGCTGATTCATGACACGGGCTCGACTTTCGGTTTAGGTGCTTTCCCGAGAAAAGTGCGATACTTATCTTCTGTACTCGTTTCTTTGACTATCTTGGCGATGAATGCCGCCGTATAGACATAGTCCCCGTGTGGCTCGTCGTACACGCAGTACTTCTCAATAGTACGTTCTGGGTGTTGATTACCGGTTCCTGGTCGACAATTGAGTTTGCGCCAAGCCTTGACACAATCATTCGTTGTAAATCGAAACGGTATTTGTCGTTGAACTTCTCTGGCCACTACAGCAGGACGCATCATCCCCGCACCCGAAACAGGACGATTTTGCTCCCGAACAACGACTGCGCCCGTCTTGCCGAGAGAAGAAAGCACATTGCGTTGCTCTTTCGTCAAATCACTTTCACGAATGAAGTTCAAAGCTCTATCCGCGGCACCTGATGAACCAACAGTCTGTACAAGAGTTACTCGGAATTCCAAGTGCAAGTCATTAGCGATTGAGTCGTCGATCCCCGACTTAAGTTGTGCAAGAAAGTCCCTTGTATTGACTGGCAGATCTTCAACTAAACTCTCGCGTCGTGCTGTGCTCAATGCCGAGATATAACCTACATAAATGGGAAATCGCATTTGATCGCCAAGTGAATACTTCGCTCCAAAACAGCTCGTGAGCTCATCCTCAAAGTTAATCAATAAGGAATGCGCGTATCCGGCAGTGAGTGCTGCTACTGCCTCGTGATACCGGTGTTCAATCTTATTTCGAATGGCAATAGTTATCTCAAGATTGGCCCTTACAGGATTGATTTCCGGCCACTTGTACGCAATGGACTTCTTTAAGTCCCAGGTCTTTGGTTCACCATCAATCTTCTTGAGGCGACCGTTCGGATACTTGTAACGAATATCCACGCCTTCCCTTTTAAACTCGGCATGAAGGAGGTACAACCAGGCAAGATGCATGTGAACGTAAAATCCTTCGAGGCTACGCGGTTGACGAGGCTGATTGTAAAGATCGACCGCCAATAGGGACTCATCCATGGCGCCCTCAAGTGTCGTCTTCCACACAGCCTTCATGGTTAGGTCTCACCTCCATTGATGCACCTCATGAATTACCATCTCCTACAAACAGCCCAGCCTGCTGCAATATGAGCTCAACAGTCATGTCCTTGCGATCAGGAGGCTGGCTGTGCTTTGTAGGAAAGCAGTGGACCTTCGAGAACGTAGATGTCAGCACGAAAGCCATGGCTACTCTTTGTCTCCCTCGAAACTCAGGCCGAAAAACCGCTCGAAGAATGCCCCGAGTCGCGCGAGCACACGTTGTTTCTTCACGCCGTGACCGCCGTCGGAAGAGAAGCGTGAGACTGGAGGGAGGATCTTTGTGACGGCTGTTCCAGCGGTTGGAATGGCACCGTCGCGAAAAGCACGCTCGATAAACTTCCTAGTCTCGTCTGGACTTAATTCTTCCTGAGCGATGATGTCGTCAAGCTCAGCTATTCGCTGGGCATCGACGAACGCTCGCCACTCTTCATCGATCTTGCCGCTGGCAGAGACTGAATCAACGAAGGTCATGATGAGATCCTTCTTGTTGCGTAACGAGAGGCTGGAGTCAATCGCACGCTGAATCTGCGTGATCGCCTCTGTCTCCTTGTCCGTACCGTCTCCCCGGGCTTCACGCCATTTCTGGACGAGCATAAGGATGTAATCGACGTTGATCTCGACCTGCTTTATTAGCTCAATCTCAAAGACGATATCGTCGTTAATTGACTCCTTATCAGCGTCACCGATTCGCCGAAAGTTAGCGTAGAGATCGAGATATACGCTGCGGTAGTCCTGGCTTTGTCGCTCGGTGAGAATCTCGTTGTCAGCGAACTCGTCGAACGAAGTCAGGATGTTCTGCAAGCGAAGAATTGCACCAAAGAGCGAAATGAAGTCCTTCTGTGCCGCTTCACCGACGATCTGAGTACCTGGCGGGTACTTCGTGAGCAGCTCTTGGGCGCGCTCGGCGTATTCGGTGTAGTAGTCGTCATAGGGCTTGAGCAGTACGATGCCGCGAGCATCTTTGTTTCCGAATAATGCGATGGCGTTATTGGTCTCTTCTTCTAGATCACGGAAGGAGACGATGTTGCCGTAGGTCTTTACTGAATTCAGAATTCGATTAGTGCGTGAGTAGGCCTGCAGGAGTCCATGGTTTACAAGGCGCTTATCCGCGAAAAGCGTGTTGAGAGTCGTTGCATCAAATCCGGTGAGAAACATGTTCACGACGATGACGAGGTCGATCTCGCGATTCTTCAGCCGTAGCGACAAATCTTTGTAGTAGTTCTGGAATTTGTCTGAAGAGGTGTCAAAGCTGGTACCAAAGAAAGCGTTGTAGTCCTTGATTGCATCGTCGAGGAAGTCACGCGATGGCCGGTCAAGCGCGTTTGTCTCGAAACCCTCTTCATCAAGGTAGTCATCTCCAATGTCTTCGTTTGGGGCATAGGAGAAGATGATGCCGATCTTGAGCTTGCGGTCGGAAAGCAAGTCTCTCTGCTGGATCTTAAACTCGGCGTAGTATCGCTTTGCTGCGTCGATCGAAGCCGTTGCGAAGAGCGCATTGAACCCATGGACATGCTTGCCCGGCACTGAGTAGTGTTCGGCCCGCTTGGTCTTTTGATTGAAGTGCTCCAGCGTGTAGGCGACGACCTGGCGGAGTCGCTCCGGGGCGAGCAGTGCACGCTCGGTGTCAATGGCTGAAACCTGCTTATCAGCCAGACCTTCGGAGAGCTTGATGGTGTTCACATAGTCAATGCGAAATGGCAGGACGTTCTTGTCACTAATTGCGTCGACGATTGTGTAGGTGTGCAGCTTGTCGCCAAAGGCCTGCTCGGTGGTTCTCAGATTCGGGTTGCCACCACTGCTCGAGTTCCCAGCGAAGATCGGCGTGCCGGTGAAGCCGAACAGGTTGTAGCGCTTGAACGCCCGGGTTATTGAAGTGTGCATGTCACCGAACTGAGAGCGGTGGCATTCATCGAAGATAATCACGACATGTCCGCCATATATTGCGTGACCCTTATTACCGGCGATGAAGGTCGACAGCTTCTGAATTGTTGTGATGATGATCTTGGCACCTGGGTCTTCTAACTGCTTCTTGAGCACGGCCGTAGAGGTGTTCGAGTTAGCGGCGCCTCTTTCGAAGCGGTCGTATTCCCTCATTGTTTGGTAGTCAAGATCCTTGCGGTCCACGACAAAGAGCACTTTCTCTACATCACTGAGCTTCGAGGCGAGTTGGGCGGCCTTGAAGCTGGTCAGCGTCTTGCCTGATCCAGTGGTGTGCCAGACATACCCTCCTGCGGTAATCGTACCGAGTTGTTTGTAGTTCGTGGAGATTTCAATCTTCCGCAGGATCCGCTCGGTGGCGACTATCTGATAGGGACGCATCACCAGCAAAAGCTTGTCGGCAGTGAGTACGCAATAGCGGGTCAGGATATTTAGCAGGGCATGCTTTGCGAAGAATGTCTTCGTAAAACCTGCGAGATCCTGGATTGGTTTATTGGTGGCATCCGCCCACCACGAGGTGAACTCGAACGAGTTCGAGGTCTTGCGCACCTTCTTCGATCGGGTACTCTCGTCCAAGTGTTGACGTCGGGTGGTGTTGGAGTAGTACTTAGTCAACGTACCGTTACTGATTACAAAGAGCTGCACGTACTCAAAGAGACCAGAGCCGGCCCAAAAGCTGTCTCGCTGATAGCGGTCAATCTGGTTGAATGCCTCACGAATATCAACGCCACGGCGTTTGAGTTCAACATGCACGAGTGGCAGTCCATTGACAAGAATCGTTACGTCATAGCGATTCGAACGAGCAGCGCCACCATCGTCCTTACCGATCTCGTACTGATTGATGACCTGCAGTCGGTTGTTGTGGATGTTCGTCTTGTCGAGAAGCATGACGTTCTTCGTTGAGTTGTCATCTCGCTTTAGGACCTGGATGTGGTCGTCATGGATGCGGATGGTCTTCTCGACGATGCCATCGTTCGCTCCGGCGATCTTCTCACTGAAGAAACGCTTCCATTCGGATTCCGAGAAAATGATTGAGTTCAGGGTCTCAATCTGAGTGCGGAGGTTATTGATAAGTTGCGCTTCACTCGTGATCGGAAGGAACTCGTATGCCTGTGACTCCAGCAGTTTGATGAATTCTCGTTCCAGGTCCGCCTCGGACTGATAAGCGGCGTCAGTTGATGCATCCGGGATAAATTCTGCAACGACCGTACTTTCCGAGCTGACGGCAATCGGTTCGTATCGGCTTGCCTTAGCCTCGTTCACACCAAAGCCTCCTCAAAAGTTAGGAGACGGTTTCGGTAGTGTTCGTACTGCTTGCGACGAGCGTTTAGCTCGGCGGGGAGGCCCGCCGACAGATCGTTCACAAGTGCATCAAACTTGTCGAGGATGTCGACGATTCTGTCTTGCTCCTCTCGAGGTGGAAGCGGGATCTCGATTTTGGCAAGATTCTTTGCCGACACGTCAATAACCTTCGTACCCGAGGCATATTTGCGCTTCGCTAGAGAGAATTCGGTTGTCTGGAAGAAGTACGCGAGGTACTTCGCGTTTTGGGTGTGTTTGATCACCGTAGCGTGTCCGCCCGTGACGACTTGCTCGCGACCGAGCCATGCGACGGCTTTGCCCACGTCGTCGATGTTTTCGCTTGTATTGGTAATCACGATGTCGCCGGAATCGACCTTGGCGAGCTTGGCTGCGGTGTTCGGCGAAACAAAGGACTTGGTCTGGGTCGCCCAGGTACCGTAGTAGGTATAGATCTGACCGTAATGGATAGCGCCGATGCCAGAATCCGTGAAATCAGTTTTGGGCATCCCGTTTCCTCGGACGAGTTTGGCGAATTCACCCATCGGAATCCTCGGTACCCCCCCCGTTTCAGGGAAGCTCAGCAGCGTATTCCGGTAGTAGGCGTACTGACGACGACGGGCTTCCAGCTCTGCTTCCAGCTCTGCTTCCAGCTCTGCTTCCAGCTCTGCAAAGGTATCGAGGATACGTACGATTTCCTGTTGTACTTCGAGGGGTGGGATGGGAAACTTAAAGTGCTTAAATGCAGACATGTCGACTGCAGCAAAACTGGAGGTCGTGATATTACTCCGACACCATTCGTCGAGCACGAAACAATAATAGAAAACAAACTTCATATCGAACAGCCGAACAAAGTTTGGCTTGGGCCATAGCGCCGTGAACCTCTGGTTTGACATGAACGGGATCGTGATCAGCGCATGTTCACCAATCGTTGCGGATGTGGCGAGAATAATCGAGTTTGCAGGGAACAGCCTGCCGCCTTTCACGGCGGACGCAGGAATGTGCTGGATAGCGTCGTCTAGTATTCGACCGTTTTCCCGTATATCTTCCATGCGGAACCATGGAATCGTTCCATTAGTCCAGTTCGAGACATCGGCCTTTGATGGCGTATAGCCATTCCGCATTTCAAAAATGTCAGCCAGTGACTGGAACTCAACGCCCTTCGGGCAGAACTTCTCGATAAGTTCACCAATCCCACTCACAACGTACCCTCCAGGTCCGCAACAATCGCGTCGATCTGGTTACGGAGCTCTTGTTGATGCTTGACAATTCGGGCAATTTCGGCATTCAGAGACGTGATGTCGACAGCTTCGCTATTGTCCTCCCGTTCTACATAGGAGGAAACAGCGATGTTGTAGTCGTTGGTCTTGATGTCCTCGTAAGGGACGAGTCTGGCAAAGTAGTCCTCGGATTTGCGCGTCGTGAATGCATCGAGGATCCTCTGCTGGTTAGCTTCGGTGAGCTTGTTCTTGTTACCACCTCGGACGTACTCAGCTGAAGCGTCAATAAACAGAATTGCACTATCCTTTTTGGATTTCTTCAGGACGAGAATGCAGGTCGCAATGGTCGTGCCGAAAAAGAGATCCGGCGGAAGTTGAATGACCGCATCGACGTAGTTGTTGTCAACGAGGTACTTGCGGATCTTCTGCTCCGCACCTCCACGATAGAGCACACCTGGAAACTCGACAATGGCAGCCGTGCCGTTCACGGCCAGCCAGTGGAGCATATGCATGGTGAAGGCTAGATCAGCCTTCGACTTCGGCGCGAGTACGCCGGCTGGTGCGTAGCGAGGATCGTTGATTAGCAGCGGGTTGGCGTCACCCTCCCATTTAGTGGAGTACGGAGGATTAGAGACGATAGCCTCGAACGGCTCTTCGTCCCAATGGGCTGGATCAAGCAGCGTGTCGCCATGAGTAAGGTCGAATTTCTCGTAATTCACGTCGTGTAGGAACATGTTGATGCGAGCTAGGTTGTAGGTCGTCAGGTTGATCTCCTGGCCAAAGAAGCCCAAGCGGACGTTGTCCTTGCCGAGTACCTTGGCGAACTTCAGCAGCAAGGACCCAGAACCGCATGCAGGGTCGTAGACCTTGTTCACGGAGGTTTTACCGACTACCGTAATTCGAGCAAGCAGCTCGGATACTTCCTGTGGGGTGTAATACTCGCCTCCTGACTTACCTGCACTCGACGCGTACATCTGCATCAGATACTCATAAGCATCGCCAAAGGCATCGATGGTGTGGTCGGAGAAACTACCAAGACCGAGATCACCGATGGCATCCAGGAGCTTGACTAGCTTCTCATTGCGCTTGGCCACCGTCTGTCCGAGCTTGGCACTGTTTACCTCAAGATCGTCGAATAGACCTTTCAAGTCGTCTTCTGAGTCGGTGCCGACTGCGGAACCTTCGATGTTCTTGAATACTCGCTCAAGCGTTTCGTTCAGGTTCTCGTCGTTAGCGGCACGTTTGCGGACGTTGGCGAAGAGTTCGCTTGGAAGGATATAGAAGCCCTTTTCGGCCACCGTCTCCTTTCGTCCAAACTCTGCCTGGGGGTCGCTCAGCTTGGCATAGTCGAAGTCGGCCTGTCCAGCACTGCGCTCGCTAGCGTTTAAGTAAGCAGTCAGGTTTTCAGAGATGAAACGGTAGAAGAGGATTCCGAGCACGTATGTCTTGAAGTCCCATCCATCGACGCTGCCACGCAGGTCGTTGGCGATACGCCAGATGGTCTTGTGCAGCTCGGCACGCTGGGTCTCTTTGGTCAGGCTCATTCAAAAAAATCCTCATCTACATCAACAATTTGAAGAGTCCGTTTAACTTGGACTCCAACTCGGTAGCGGATCATAAGCTCGGCTAGCCGAGATCCATCTATGAGAACCACTCGGGTTGGTACACTCTTGGCATATTCAACTGCCCCAGAGCTGAAACGGCCCGTGGTGATAAATACGCCTTGGTTGGCTTGCTGTCCCTGCAACGCGCCCACAAACGACTGAATGTCTGGACGCCCTACTGAGCTATCCAAGGAATAGCGTTTTGCCTGAATGTAGACGCGACTTAGCCCAAGTACATCTTGATCAATGATACCGTCAATGCCTTCGTCGTTAGACAACTGTGTCCTTGTGGCCCTGGCGTCAGCGCCGCCATAGCCCATAGCGACCACTAAATCAACGACGGCCTGCTCGAAGAAGGCGGGATCCTGAGAATGCAGACGAACGAGGAGATTACTCGCCACTTCATCATTAATGCGCGAAATACCTCGTTCGACGAGCTCGTGGGGGTCAAGTTCGTCAGGCGCAGGTGCGCTTACGGCTGCGGGTAAGTATTTCTTGCGGCCATCGTCATAACCCTCGATTAAGCGAAGATCTGCCTCGGTCAGCGAATTTGGATGTGCCTCGAGAAGTATACGGCCTGATTCTGTGATCGAGTGATGGCCACGAGAAGGTCGCATGATCGCATTGGCCTTGACGAGATACGTGATCGCCCAGCTAATTCGATTTTCGAACCTTCGTTCTCCTGAATCGAGTACCTCAGCTCGCTGCTCATCATCGAGATGGGTTTCGTGAGCTACAAGGTCGTATAGCTCCCGCCGACTCGGAATCTTTCCGTCAGAAAGAACTTTCAGGGTCGGAACCATGAATTGGTCCCATGTAGGCAATGCGCTTGTCACGGTTGCCTCCTGACGGGCGAGACAGTATCGCCCGCGGCCTGGGAAATCAGAGCCAAGGTGTTGGTTACGGTCTCCAAGTGAAGCTGATCTTCGCAACAGCTGTAATTGACATCAACGAGACCTTCAGGATCATTATCGAAGCCAACAATGTGTTCGTACTCGCTTGGCTCCTGATTGCCACGAAGCGCGTCCGCAGTGTCCCACAGGCGCTGTTCGAGCGTCTTGGCTGGCTTCGTCGCAGTCTTGCGTACCTGGGCCGCCATCAGTGACATTCCTGCCATAAACTCTTAAACTGGCGCCTTGATTTTTGCATAAGTCCCCTTATTATAACATTGTATGCAAGATCCAAAAATCTGAATACAATACTACTGATCGCCTGTTACACAGCGCATTTCGAGGCAATATTGGACAGCTAATACGAATTCAAAGCAACCAATTTGCCCTCAATCTCTGTGGTCATTTGCCATCAATAATCCGATTTGATTCCAATCTTCGACTTGTACTCACCATTCCCAAGCAATGCCGCTATAGAGTCCACCGTATAAGTCGCGAAACTCGACCTTTACTCCCGGCTCATCGCCAAACTCGAGGATCTGGCCGATGTGGGGCGTTCCAGGTCGTTCAAAGTGCGTAAGTCCACGGTAGCTCCAGATGGTGCTTGGTCGCTCGCCACTGAAGACCGCCCCGAATGAGGCAAACCTAGTGGGCTCGTGAAAGGCCTGACTATGTTCAGTGAGAGCACCAGGGGTACCAAGGTCTGGGTCAGCGACTATCCGAAACTTGAGGTCGTAGGTCTCGCCTCGGCGCATCGGCTCCTTGTACCAGAACTGATGGGTGAAGCTCGCCCCGATGCGTTCGGTCTTGACCGTAAAGTCCCCTTCGGGGATGGGCCGACCTGGGTATGAGCTGCTGATCGAGATAAAGTCGGCCTCATCGAAGGCAGCAATGAGCTGGTGCCACTCCCTGTTCTCCTGCCAGTCTCGGTTACGGACCACTGTCAGAATACGGGCGGCCTGCTGGACGAAGCCGTTATGTGACTGCGGCACCGCAAAGCCAGTTGGGGACTTGGGGTACCAGCCCGTGACGAGCTGCTTACGCAGGTTATCCATTGCTGATTCTTCCCGGTCAGCGACAGCTTCAACCTTGATGCCGTGCCTATCGCCGTAGTGTCGGCGGCGATCCTTGAGGTACGTCATACCTTCGGTCTCAGGGGCAAGGCCAAAGACATCAAGCAGTATCTCGGGATGGGGATCACGTAGCGACTCAATGGCAGAAATGAAGCGTTCCCGCAACACCTCATACGATTCATTGTCCCCACCAAGAAGCTGGCGAACGAGATTGGCTCTGGCGATACGGGCTGGGGAGAAGCCAGCGTCTTTGTGCAAGTAGACAAGATCTTGGAGAACGTTGTAAGCCTGCTTGGGGTCCCACGCTGATGGTTCAATCCATCGATATGATGACCGGACCGACTTTGATTGCGACTCCAATTCCTACTCCAACTCTGATCCTGGGCATATCTCCAATGCAAAGCCAGCTCTAACCTCGAGAATATTCGATTTAGCAATATGTCGAATACCAGCGATGAGAGGTGTGGATGGCCCGCTGCAACGGACCACCCACGGTGTCATCGCAACACAGTCGGATTAATTGGAGAAAGGAGCAAGGACAATATGAAGGCTATCAACTATGAGGCGGTGACCCTATGAGCGAGTTGGCTACTTATAACGGAGGTGGTGCACTCTCCCGAGATGCTCGTCGAGTTGGACGTGAGATCTCCCGGGGCCGCCTCGGCACACAAATCAGAACCAGCCAGGTCGATAATGTTACCGACGTGACACTAGCCAAGGTTGAGAATCTGACGATGGCTACTGGCAACGCAATGCAGCAGATCACTCGGGTCTCCCAGGCACAGCGTCAACTTGAGATGATTGCACCAGATGCTGCTGGTCGCTTGGCCTTTATTGCTGATGACCACATGCTCGGCTGTGCAGAGTTGTTGTCTGATCTGCGGCGCGACCTGCGCCGAATCAGATGACCGCGCTGCTAGCGCTGGGCATCGCCGTCCTGGCATTGGCGCTCTCGGGCGCCGGTGTCTGGGCGCTCTTGGCCTGGCGCCAATACCGTCGCACCTTCGATATCTTCGCCGAACGACTCTCGGTTGACGCTCGTCTTGAGAAGCTCACCGTACAGGCATTGTCTGCTATGCGCGAAGCCGCACGTAGGACAGGTGGTCTCACATGAGAGCAGCAGCAAACAGCAGTCGCAGTTGGATTGACCGGCGAGCGACGGCGAAGGAAGGTGATGTCGCCACGCGCATCGTGGTCGATGCGATGAACAAGATGGCCAGCATTCTCTCCCCTACACAAAGCAGGCTCACCGGCTCTGCTGCAGCGGCTCGCATCCATAAGCTGGTCCGGCGTCTTACAGGAATCTTTCTCGATCCCTCGAGGTCTTGGCTCAGGTATGAGGAGTAGTTGGCAATGTTGGACCGGCTTGTCGGGATCTGCTTGGCGCTTCTTGTGGCAGCGATGGCGATATACGTGGCGGTGAGACTCATCGAGTCGATCGCAGCGGAATTGGTCGACATCGGAGCGGCAGTTGGTGGGCTCATCATCCTGGGTTCCGTCGTAAGTCTGCTGTGGCGAAGAAATCGCATGAATCGTTGGTAATTGGAAGAACGTTGTTTATTCCGCAACGCCATTATTGGTAAACATTACGAGATCATAATTCGCATGAATTGCAAGAGATACGAGGCGTCGCATCGCACGTCTTATCGGTAGTCACCTTGGCGACCTCTGCTATTGCAAATGGTCCCCGGGATGTTTTTAGATGTAATCACCCCGGGGATGCTCCTCGCAATTCTCGGTGGACTTCTATATCAACCTAATCAACATCCCGTGCTTTCGACGGCAATCGAAAACTCGGGCAGAAAGGAGCTTCTTAATGGTAACACAAAACCTGTTCCCTAATAGCGGGCCGGTGTTCCGGCAACAGTTCAAGACCATCTTGGCCGATCCCCCGTGGGACGTTCAGCAAAAAGGCGCGCTCGGAGCGGCATCGCACTACAAACTCATGACACTGGATGAGATTCAAGCCATGCCGGTGGTCGACCTAGCGGCAGCCGATGCCCACTGCTGGCTCTGGGTCACCAACGCCACCTTACGGGCTGGCTATGACGTCATGGAGTCATGGGGCTTCACTCCCCGGTCTCCGTTGACCTGGATCAAGCCACGGATTGGCTTGGGTCAGTATCTTCGCAACGCTACCGAGCACCTGATTCTCGGTACACGAGGACATGCTCCGGTCAACTTCCGTGCCCAGCCGACATGGATGTTTGCTCCGCTGCAAGAACACTCACACAAGCCCGAGGAACAGTATGCAGTCATCGAGCGGGTCAGCAATGGACCATACCTCGAACTGTTCGCCCGGCGGCGGCCACCCTCGAACGCCGAGTGGAGCGTATGGGGAGACGAGGTCGAGGCCGACATCGTCATCCCCGGCTATCCAGTCCCCTCTGATACCGGTGGCCAAGATGGAGGTCGTAATGCCGAGGCGTAGGAAGCGCAAGACCAACCAGAAACGCCAGGAGGAGCGGGCCTTGCGAGTGCGTGGCGTGCGACGAGGTACTCCAGATGCGAAGAAGCTCTCCCGGGCATTCATCGGACTGGCACTTGCTCGAGCCGAGGTCGAGGCACAAGCACAGGAAAAGTCAACGAAGCGCGCTAATGATCGTCACCAACCTGGAAACGACGACGAAGGGGATCAAGATGAGGCGTCATAACCGGTCTCGCTCCAAGAGTTCAGGCAGTGGTTGGGTGTTTTCCCAGTTGCATCTCCCTCGTCCGCTAGGGGTCGATCAGGTCAACGCAATGCTACTGCGAATGGCTGCCGACAGGGCCGCACCGCCACTGGTTTTCGAGGCTCGCAGCGAGCATGGCCAATTCACCCAGCATCTGCTCGGCACGCCAGCGCAGCATGTCATCTGGGTACAGCGAACCCTTCGGCATCTGCTTCCAGAACTCGATATCGACGGCATCGATCAGCCGCGTCTTGAAGTGGACCGCTCAGTCAGAATAAGGATACGTCCAAGGGCGTTCGCCTTGGCTACAGAACGTGCCGAGGTCACGAGCCTGAGCCTGCTCTCTGCGTTGTATGCACGGCTCGAGGCTGGGGAACGTTTAGTGGTTCAGATCATGCTTGGTCGGCGAATGGCACCGAAACACCTGCCGAAAGAGATTGCCGATCCCACCCAGCCATGGTGGCAGATGCTAACCATGGGTGAGCACCCGGCAGGTAAGGCTGTGCGAGAGCAGGTTGACACAAGATCCGGCCAACATGGATTCGCAGCCATAATCCGCATAGGGGTAACAGCGAAGGAACGAGAGCGCAGACAACAGCTGGTCATCGGCGTACTCGGGGCCTTGTCAACGGCAATTGACCGTGCCACCTACATAGATCTGGTAATCGAGCCACCGGTTCGGCTCAATGCCCCACGTCTTCCGAGGCACTGGAATCTGCATCTCGGAGCCACTGAACTGACGGGCCTGCTGGGCTGGCCATTAGGGGACTACGACCTGCCGGGCGTCGCTCCATTGCACCCCCGCCCGATGCGAGTGCCTGAGCAGGTGAATCGATCCGAGCGGCTCTTCGCTGTTCCTGGTGGCCCGGGACCAGGAATGCCAATAGGGATCGCGGCTTCGGATATTACGGCACACCTGTTGGCGATGGGTCCGACCGGCGTTGGTAAGTCGACAGTACTTCTCAACCTCATCGCCGCCGACATCTCAGCTGGGCGTCCGGTGTTGGTGATCGATCCGAAGTGGCAGCTGATACGTGACATCGTCGAGCGGGCAGTTCCGCAAGTGAGAATCGACGACGTCGTGATTATCGATCCAGCCGAAGCGAAGACCGGAAAGGTGGTTGGCTTCAATCCACTCAACGTTGGTGATCGTGATCCTGACGTTGTGGTCGATGGGTTAGTAGCGGTCCTTAGGGAGGTCTTTCACGACGGCTGGGGACCTCGCACCGAGGACATCATCCACTCCGCACTCCTCACGCTCGCCAGGGTTGGCACAAATCGCAAGTTACCCTTCACACTGATTGACCTCCCTCGGCTTCTGGCGGACGAGAGGTTTCGACGTGGCATCATCGGAGAAGTAATGGATGACCCCGGTCTCGCATCGTTTTGGTCGGGTTATCTGGCTATGTCTCCTGGCGCACAGGCACAAGCCATCGCTGCGCCGATGAATAAGCTGCGTCAGTACCTGCTCAGGCCAAGTCTCAGGTCTATTCTCGGCCAGGCCGATCCCCCATTTCGGCTTCGGGACCTGTTCAAGGACAACAAGGTAGTACTTGTTCCGCTCAATGAAGCACTGATCGGCCCCATCACAGCCCAGCTGCTCGGTTCCCTGATTGTGGCCGAGACGTGGTCGGCAACGATGGAGCGTGCGAGCGAAGCTGATCCATCCAGCCGTCCGGCAACCGTGGTCATCGACGAGGTGCAGCAGTATCTGCACCTGCCGGTCTCGATCGACGATGCTCTGAGCCGTTCTCGCTCCAGCGGTGTAGGCTGGCACCTCGCCCATCAGCATCGAGCTCAGCTTCCTGCCTCGACCCGGGCGGCGATTGATACAAATGCAAAGTCCAAGATCATCTTCCAGCTCCTTGATCCCGACGATGCATACGCTCTCGCAAAGCAGGCTCCCAGTCTCCAGGCAGTCGATTTCCTAAGCCTTGGTCAGTACCAGGCGTATGCGAACCTGACTTCTGGTGGAGCGCCATCGGGATGGGCACTGATCCGAACGCTTCCGCCACCGGAGCCAACCGGTCTCGGCAAAGAAGTTCGTTCCCGCAGTCACGATCGATATGCCAGTTCTATCCCAAGACCCCCACATGGCCCATCCAGTGAATCGCATTCCTGCGGGGCGGAGAGAGATGAACTGGGACGGAAGAGGAGACGTACATGACTACCTATCTTTTACCAACTTCCACAACCCTATTAGAGAAGAAGAACGGAGGCCGAGGGTTCGTCGTCGTCATCTCGACCGTCGTGCCACGACCCTGGAATTGCATGTGCGCATGGAGGCCTTTGGCCAAACTCCGCCTTTGGCGGGAGGGGACTGACCCCGCATTGCGGGGTCGTGAGGGGCGGCGAAAAGTTCAGCTGGTAACCGGAGGTGCGACATGATACGCTCGGATCTCGACACCCTAAAAGATCGCCTCGCCGATCGTGATTACGAGCTGCTTGGTAGCGTAGAGAAGTTCCGACTGCTAAGTACCAAGCAGATCCAGCGGCTCCACTTCGATCCCGTGCATCCAACACCGATAGCCTCAGCTCGTGCCTGCAATCGAACGCTGTCACGGCTTCGAGATGCCCTGGTGCTCAAAGCGCTCAAACGTCGCATCGGTGGAGTCCGGGCCGGATCAGCAGGATTCGTCTGGTACATCGGTCCGGCTGGTGAACGAATACTCCAGAGCCTTGACCCTCCCGTCATATCCGGGCGCCGCAACTATCGAGAACCATCTCGGCACTTCGTCGAGCACACCCTGGCGATATCTGAGCTGGCTGTGCGGACAATCGAAGCTGGGCGTCACGGTGACTCAGAAGTACTCGAAGTCCAGGCGGAACCAGCCAGCTGGCAGCAGTCACTGTCGAAATTTGGTACAACGCTTACACTCAAGCCCGACCTTCGCCTCGTCACCGGTTCTGGCGACTACGAGCACCACTGGTTTATCGAGGTTGACATGGCCAGCGAACACATGCCGGTAATTGTGCGCCAGTGCGCTGCCTATGAGGCGTTCCGGGCAACGGGCCGCTACCAGGTGACACACGGCCTTTTCCCGGCCGTTCTCTGGGTGGTCCCTGGATCTGCCCGAGCGGAGACCGTTCGGGCCGCCCTGGCGGCGACGGCGGGCTTGGACCCGGCCCTGTTCCGGGTCTGCACCACCGAAGAGTACCTGGAGGTTGTCACTGGCCAACCCTCTGAGAGCTCCTGACCGGCCATTGCCCAGGTAACAGAGCCATTTCCACAGAGCCATTTCCGACTTGACTTCTCGGCCAGACAGAGCGTCAATGTCACAGGCCCCGAAGCCAAACAGCCTCGGAAGCGATATCACTAAACAACTAACCGAAAAGGAGGTTTACACATGAAAGAAGTAGAACAAGGATCGCGAGCAATGCCCTATAGGGGCAGGCATGATCCAAATAAGCAAGAACAACACACCAAAACCCTGGCAATTCGCGTCGAGGAGACCCTGCACGCACAATTGCGATTCATCGCCCAGCTGCGAGAGAGCAGCATTAGCGACGAAATCCGTCAGGCGATTGAAACTCGCATCGCCTCGGCTCAGGATGATCCCGAGATCATCGCCCGTGCGAAGGAGGCTCGTGATGAGCTGGAGCGAGAAGCAGCGGCACGCAGCGCCGCAATCGCTGGCTTCTTGGGCAAGTCTGCAGTCGCTGCCATAATTGACCAACCATCTGTCACCGCAACCAAGGCGCAGCAGAACAGCCGCAAGACAGAAAACGAATAGGAAGGAGTGCCATGTCAAACGATTCTGCCATCCCGAGAGTAATGGATATTGCATCTTCTAAGACCGCAGTCACCTATCTGCGTGTCTCCACTGCTGACCAAGCCAAGCGCGGTGGACGAGAGGAAGGATTCTCGATTCCCGCCCAGCGCGAAGCCAATACCCGAAAGGCAACATCGCTGGATGCGGTGATCGTGGAGGAATTTGTCGATGCGGGAGAGTCCGGTACCTCTGCGGCCAAAAGACCTGAGCTCCAGCGCATGTTGTCCTATGTCCGGGAACATCACGTGGATTACTGCATCGTCCACAAGCTCGATCGCCTCGCTCGGTCTCGTGCTGATGACGTCTCCATCCACTTCGCCTTGACCCAGGCTGGGGTCACACTCGTCAGTACCAGCGAGAACATCGACGAAACCCCATCGGGGATGCTCATGCACGGCATAATGAGCTCCATCGCCGAGTTCTACTCCCGCAATCTCGCCAACGAGGTCACCAAAGGCATGGTCCAAAAAGCCAGTATCGGCGGCACTGTTTCCCGAGCACCACTTGGATACAGGAACGTCCATGTCAACACCGAACTCGGGCGTGTTGACCGGACCGTGGAGATAGATACCGAGCGAGCGCACCTGATCACCTGGGCGTTCTATCGGTACTCAGAAGGTGATCCAACCCTTCGAAGCCTGCTCGATGAACTGACAACTCGTGGACTTAGAACGCGCGCAACACCGAAGTGGCCATCTAAGCCACTTACAATAACCGGCCTTCACAAGTTGCTCCGCAACCCCTATTACAAGGGAGAGATCCGCTACCGGGGAGTGATCTACCCCGGACTTCACGAACCACTGGTTGACCCAGATACCTGGCAACAGGTCCAGGATCTGCTGAGCTCGCACGCCGTGGCTGGAACGCATCAACGCACCAACAACCACTACCTGCGAGGCAGCGCCTACTGCGGCACCTGCGGTTCTCGGCTGATGGTGACCACCGCTCGCAACAGATGGGGGACCCAGTATCTCTATCTCGTCTGCTCCGGCCGAGCGCGTAAGATCACTGACTGTCAACGCCAGGCGATGTCAGCAGAGGTAATCGAGGAACTCATCGAGGATGAATACCGCACCATTGCACTTTCGCCAGCGTTGCGAGACAGCATCGAAGAGCTTGTCTTAGAAGACTTCGACACTTTACAGGCCGGTTCCGAAACCGAACGAGAGCAGATAGAAAGCCAACGAATTGAGCTTGACGCTAAGCGCCAGAAGCTTCTCGATGCGCACTATGCGGGGGCAATTCCGCTCGATCTAATGAAGAGCGAACAGGACCGGATCGCCGGTCACCTCACACGGATTGAAGCACAGCTGACGAGCCTCGATGCTAACTTCGAACAAGCACGATCAGTACTGGCGGACACGTTGGATCTGACTCGAGACTGTCACTCTGCTTATCTCGAGGCCAATGACAGCACCAGGCGACTGTTCAATCAGGCATTCTTCGCCAAGATCTATATCGATGAGGATGATGAGACTAGGGAGCGAAGCATCCGGGTGGACTACAACGAGCCTTTTGACAGCCTGCTTTCACGTCTTGTTCCAGCCCGGGTACACCATGAACTGGAGGCAAAGAAAACCGCCCATCCGGATACTCCGGAGGGCGGGTCTGAGGCTGGAACCGGGGATATCGCTAAGGTGCAGGGTTCTCATACGGATACTTTGGTGGGCCCGGTGGGACTCGAACCCACGACCAAGGGATTATGAGTCCCCTGCTCTGACCGACTGAGCTACAGGCCCGCTAGTTGATTTACAAACTCGATGTCATATGGCGCGCTCCGGGGGAGAGACTCGAACTCTCAACCGCACGATTAACAGTCGCGTGCTCTGCCAATTGAGCTACCCCGGAATACAGCCCAAAAACCTCTTTGAGGCGAAACTCAATCTAGTAGAGGCTGAGAGCGCTTCAGTCAAGTTTTGCAAATTTAGCTCACTCTTCCCACAACGCCTTGAGTGCCTCGGAAAATTCCGGCCTTCGTAATTGAGCAAGCGCCTTCTGCTCCACTTGTCTCAGCTTCTCTCTTGTTCTTGCAAACTTCTTTGCAGTCTCATCCAAGCTATGGGGCCTATCGCAGTCAAGGCCGAACCTGTATGACATAATTGCCCTGTCATTCTCTGAAAGAACCTGCATCACATCCCGGATTGCTCCCACGACAGCTTCTCTCGAAACCGTCTCGTCGGGCTTGACTGCACTTTCGTCCTCTACTACATCGGATAGCACCGAGTCGACATCTGAGCCTATCTGCTGTTCCAGTGATACGGCATCTGAAGAATATCGCATCAGCTCAAGTACTCTTCCAGGATGCATGTCCAGCTTTTCACCGAGCTCTTCGGGCGTTGGATCACGGGAGAGAGACTGCTGAAGCCCCCTCTGAACCTTATAAAGGCGCACAAGTTCCTCAGTAACATGTTGGGGCACCCTGATTGCCCGCGACTGATCGCCTATCGCCTTGAATATCGACTGGCGAATCCACCACGTGGCGTATGTTGAAAACTTGAACCCGCGAGAGTAATCAAATTTCTCGACCGCCTTCATGAGTCCGATATTGCCCTCCTGAATCAGGTCTGGGAAGGGGACACCTCTATTTCGATATCTCTTCGCTATTGAGACGACAAGGCGAAGGTTTGCCCTTGTGAGCCTCTCTCTGGCCCTTTCGCCAGCTTCCAGTATCTCTGGATCCCCTTGCCGCTCTCCTACGGTGCCAACCCTCCTCTGGACATCAACTGACTCAGAAATGACTTTCGAAAGAGCTCGCTCCTCGTCGGGTCTCAGCAAAGGCGTCTCTGCGATCTCCTTGAGATACGTCCTGATATCGTCGGTCCTGCTTGAGTCAAAGTAGCTCATCGATCAGGCCTCGGCTTCGCTCTCAACCAGCCAAACCAACAGCTGCCCCGTCGCATCGATCCGCTCGCTTCCACCCGAACGGAGTCCTTCCTGCAAGATGCGGATCCGTACCAGTTCACGCGAGAGATCTTCCAACTCTTTCGAGCCTGAGTTCAGAGACCTGGCCTGAAGTTTCATCCTCTCCAACCTGCGATTCACACCGCGCTCCACGAGTCGAGAGACTACGTCGAAGGGATCTGTGCTCGGCGCCTCCACCGCCAGGCGTATCAAGAGCTCTTTTGCCTCCCTACCTGCAGCTTCAACTTTTGGTCCAGCTTCTGATATCTGGGTAAGCCCATCTAGCGCAATTCGAAGAGCACGATGAGTTGGATGAGTGAATAGCACCAGTGGGAAGAACTCTGACATCTCTTCCAGATTGTGCACTAGCGTTTTCAAACCCTCAATGGCAGGACGATCCGAGAGCCCAAGTTCCTCCGCAGTCGCTGGAGCTTTGCCTGCTTCGCCGGTTTGCACCGGCAAGTCCGCTTGGACTCGGATGCGAGGCTGATCGACAAGGTACTGCCGCGAACGCAACGCTTGCTCCAACCTCACATGAAGGTCTTTCATCTCGAAGCGACACTTGTCAGCCACCATCATCAGGTAATCGTTTCGCACCAAGGGATTCGGATGCTCAGCAATGACCTCGACGGCCTCTTCCACTACGCGTACTCTTCCCTCTATGGTGGACATGTCGCCGACATCGAAGAGCCTATGAAGTCTGAACTTCATGAATGGCTTGGCATGCTTGATCGAATCCCGAAGCCTGTCAGGGTCTTTCTGCCCAAGCTCTCCTGGATCTATCCCGCCTGGAAGATCGGCGACATAGATCTCGAGCTTGTGCTTCTTCTCCCACTGATAAAACTTTTCGGTAGCACTTATGCCTGCACCATCTGCATCAAATGCGAGAATTATTCGCTTCGAAAAACTCTTGATCTTAGCCAGGTGATCCTCGGTTAGCGCAGTGCCGCATGTGGCAACTGCTCTAGGAATCCCTGCCTTATAGAAAGAGATAACATCGGTGTAGCCTTCACACACGATAATCTCACCCTTGGCGACCACATCGACCTTTGCAAGGTTGAGCCCGTAAAGCGTCTTCCGCTTCGAATAAAGTTGCGTCTCCGGAGAGTTTTTGTACTTTGGCAACACTTGCCCGGTCGAATCATCTTGGATCGATGGAAGCACTCTTCCGCCGAACGCAACAGGCTTTCCCGAAGCGTCGAAGATTGGAAAGATCACGCGTGCACGCAGCTGGTCAATTGGGCGGCCATGCTTGTCCAGATATCCGAGACCAGCATCCACAAAGACGTCCTGATCCACGTCGAGGTGGGAAAAGAGAGCGGACGGCGAATCGGGTGCCCAGCCTAGCTTGAATCTTTCCCAGTCGTTCTGCTCGATGCCCCTAGAATCGAGATACTCACGAGCACTTTCACCTCCGGGGCTGTGCATTAGCTGATCGTGGTAGAACTCTACAGTCCTGGCGACCGCCGACTGCAGAGAAGAGCGTTTGGTCACATGCTTTGAAAGCTCTGCTGAATCATAAGTAAGTGCAATACCAGCCCGGCCGGCCAGATACTCGACTGCAGGCACGAAATCAAGCCTCTCGATCTGCCGAACGAAAGAAATAGCGTCACCAGATGCGTGGCATCCGAAACAGTAGAAGAAGCCTTCTTCGGCATTTACGCTGAAGGAGGGGGTGTTCTCCGAGTGAAAAGGGCACAGGCCTACGTACCTCGAACCGACCCTCTTCAATGCAACATGCTCACCAATGAGTGCCAAGATGTCGGTCTGATCCAGCACCTTCGACACGTCGTTCTCTTCGATCAAGAGATGATCCCCACTCGAACCCTACATTTCCTAAAGCGAATTACTTCTCTAAAGCCCGGACGCGGAATCCGGCCATGGACTGCCGCCTCTGACAAATCCAGAACCCCTCAATCAAATTTCCCACAAATCTCTGACCAACAAAAGAATCTTTGCATTCCTGTGTGAGAATCTACCCCGATAAATGGTATGGGACATCCTCTCCTACCGTCTCCCGCTCGGACGACCTCGCAAACTGCCTGCAAGACGGCTCTTGAGCCTGTATGGTTGTGAAATCAATCCAGCGACTTACAGGAGATCGTTTTTCAGATGCGGATTCAGGCTGCCGTCGTTAACAACAAGGGTGAGGATTTTCAGATTGACACAGTGGAACTCGATCCTCCTCAAAGCGGAGAAATACTGGTCAGAATGATTGCGTCTGGCATCTGCCACACCGACATCAACGTGAAGAACCAGACCCACCGAGTACCAGCACCTGCTGTTCTCGGCCATGAGGGTGCTGGAATAGTTGAGGAAGTTGGCCCCGGAGTTGCCGACCTTGAGGTGGGCGACCACGTTGTTCTGGGATTTGCGTCTTGCGGTGTTTGTCGAAACTGCTTGATGGCACGCTCCTTTGCGTGTTCGCGACATGCCGAGCTGAATTTCGGCGGGAAAATGGATGACGGGAGTCACCGACTGCATCGTGGTGATCAACCTCTCTCCAACTTCTTTGGACAGTCCTCATTCGCCACCCACTCTGTCGCAAAATCACGAAATGCTGTCAAAGTACCCAAGGACATAGATCTGGCTCTTCTAGGACCACTCGGATGCGGTTTGATGACCGGAGCCGGAACCGTGTTCAACAGGCTGTCGCCCCCTCCTGGGTCGGCAATTGCGGTAGTCGGGGCCGGAGCCGTTGGGCTGAGCGCAATCATGGCCGCGGCAATTGTCGGTTGCAGCACGATCATCTCCATCGATATTCACCAGAATCGCCTTGACCTCGCCCTTGAACTCGGAGCAACTCATGTCATAAATGTTCAAAAAACACCGGACATCGTAAGCGAAATCCGCTCCATAACCAATGGTGGAGCAGATTTCACAGTGGAAGCTGCGGGCCACCCGCTTCTCTTGCGGCAGATGGTCGATGCGCTCGCACCCATTGGTACTGCAGTTCAGCTCGGTGGGCTGCCACAGGGTACAGAGGCCTCGATCGACTCCAACGACTTGAGGTCAAAGAGCAAGACAGTTGCTGGCCTAGTGGAAGGTGGCAGCGTGCCTGGGGCTCTTATTCCCCAGCTCATCGAGTTCTACAAAGAGGGCAAATTCGCTTTCGACAAGCTGGTGACCTTCTACCAATTCGAAGAGATCAACAAAGCAGCCGCAGATGCCCACGACGGCAAAGTCATCAAGCCTATACTGCGCTTCCCCTGAGCAGAGAACTTTATGTCAAAGTACCTGAGCTCCCCAAGGCCCCTTGCAATATCGCGACGAGACGCAAAACGAATTGGAAAGGGAGCTATACCTTGAATGAACTCTGCACCCCGGCGGGAAACAGCTCCTCCACCTCCAGCGGCCTATGGGTCACTCCCTGATCATATGTGAAACGAAGAAATGAGCTGAGCGTCACCCTGTTTGGCTCCACGCCATAGGGCCAATATCCATCTTCACCGAATAGCTCGGCAATCCTGCCCGCAAACACACGTGACCAAGGGAGCGGGAAGCGACTGGCAGTCACGTCGAACAACCTTTCGACCGAACGCCTCTTCGCCTCCTCGAAAGCTTTGAGCAGGTTCATTGCTATCCAGGGGTACTGCTCAACGACCGCTTTCTTGATGGCCACCACGTGCATGATCGGAAATATCTTCGTCTTCTGCCAGTACTCGTATTCAGCCTCTTGGTAGTCGACGAGGATCCGCCTCACCCTTGGATCGCCCTCCTCAACCGAATGTGGGGCGTGAGCAGACATCGCGACATCGATCTCACCGGAAAGAAGCATCTCGTTCAGTGATTTGGTCGGCTCGGACCTGTAACTGACTCCCGCGGGAATGCGTAGGCTCACCTTTTCCACCCTTCCCGGATCATTCACGCCTGCCTGGACCCACTCAATGTCTGTCAAGGGAATCCCAACAGTCTCCGTCAGGTAGCCCCTCGAGTACACGGCAGCAGTCTGCGCCCATTCAGGAATGCCTACCTTCAATCCGCGTATCTCGTGGATCGTCGTCGGACCGTCGCTGCGCACGTAGAAAGACGACTGCCTGAAGACACGAGAGGGAAATACTGGTATGGCGGTTACATCACAATCTGGTTGAGAAACGAGCGAGACGTATTTGGCAAACGACAACTCGCACACGTCGAACTCCCTGAACTTCAAGAACCTGTAGAAGATCTCCTCGACCTGCAAATCCAACGCCTGAAGCTCGACGCCCTCCACCGGAACGACCCCATTGGTCAGATCACGAACGTGATCGTAGTCACTGATTGCAAGAGTTAGCTTTACAGCATTCTTCCCCAACTGAAACCCCCAACTAGCTACTGAGAAAAGGCTCTATGACGGATGTTTTGCGCTAGTACCATCGTGATCAACGTTGCCAACAATCACAACCGAGCTGTAGACGGCAAAGCGTTATGCGCCCAAACTTCAAGCGCCGTTACCTACGTGTTCCCATGGTATCAGAGGGGAGCACTCCGTTACTTCAGCAAGATGCCGCTCAAAATACTGACTGACTCACCAGAGACCCCTTGCAATGAAACCTCGCAATAAGCGAGGGCTGGATTACGGATGTGCCTATAATGTTGCGGTGGACGAGGAATCAGTTTTCGACCATCTCAGAGCTTTCGTGCAAGAACGCGACTGGACTCAGTTTCATACCCTGGAAAATCTAGCTAAGAGCATATCGATAGAAGCCGGAGAACTTCTCGAATGCTTCCAATGGAGCGATGACTCTTCGACAGCGAAAGTTGAAGACGAACTGGCCGATGTGCTCACATACTGCTACTTGCTTGCTGATCGACTAGGAGTCGATCCAGGGGAAATCGTACTGAGGAAGCTCGAGGCCACTCGTACTAAGTACCCAGTGGACAAGGCGCGAGGGCGGAGCGCCAAGTATGACGAGCTTTAGGATACAACAACTTCCACTTTCAAGCCTCTCTCGCGATGGACTCCTTTTCAGCGATGCGCGCTTCAGCAACTGGCCTGTTGTCTACACCTTGAACGACGACAAGCGCGTTTATGTTGGAGAGACGCTGAATTTCGCCGTTCGGATGAGCCAACATCTCTCATCACAAGAGAAAAAGAGCCTCCGCATCGCAAGGATAATTCTCGACGATACCTTCAACAAGTCCGTTTGCCTCGACCTCGAATCGTACTTGATCCGCTTGTTAGCCGGCGATGGCAGATTCCAGGTGATGAACCTGAATGACGGGATCACCGATTCCAACTACTTCGACCGCTCGCGCTATCGGGAGGTCTTTGCCGAAATATGCGACAGGTTGCGGGAGCAGGGGCTCTTTGGGCAAACGATCACAGAGATTGAAAACAGCGACCTGTTCAAGCTCTCGCCGTTCAAATCTCTGAACATTGACCAGATGGTCTCGATTCAAACTCTGCTCGCAAGCCTTCTTGGTGACATTGATCAAAAGACATCGAGCACTAGCGTCATCAGGGGAGATCCCGGAACTGGCAAAACGATAGTCGCAATCTTTTTGATCAAACTGCTCCGAGATATCCAAACCACTTCCCTAGATGATGATCCAACGACTGACTCGCCCTTCGCCGAGTTCTTTACTTCGAGAAATCAGGACCTGCTCAAAGAGCTTCGTGTGGGATTAGTGGTCCCGCAACAGTCTCTCAGACGCTCGATCCAAAACGTATTCAAGCTGACCCCTAAACTTGCAGCTGACCTGGTGCTGTCGCCTTTCGAGGTGGGAGAGAGCGACAAACCATTCGACGTGCTAATTGTCGACGAGGCTCATCGGCTGAGTCAGCGCGCAAATCAGCCTTCCGCTGCGCAAAATAAAAGGTTCAAAGCAATCAACTACTCTCTTTTTGGAAAAGATGACGATTCGGTCAACCAACTCGATTGGATAACAGAGAAAAGCACACATCGGGTTTACCTTCTCGACATGGCTCAGAGCGTGAGGCCCGCGGATCTTCCGATACAGATCCAGGAGGGGCTCATCGAAAAGGCCAGGGAAACCAGGCGGTATTTCGAACTACGATCCCAGATGCGCATAAAAGCTCACGAAGACTACGTCGGCTACGTGAGAGCTCTGCTAAGCCCTGAGCCACCCACAAAGCGCTTGGAGTTTGACGGCTATGAACTGCGTCTGTTCGACGATGTTCACAAACTTCGTGACGAAATAATCAAGCGCGACAGCGAAGCAGGCCTTTCCCGCATGGTAGCAGGCTTCGCCTGGCCCTGGAAAAGCAAAAAGGATCCGACTGCTCATGATATCGAACTCGATGGCCTGAAGCTCAACTGGAACGGAAAAGCAATTGACTGGATCAATTCAGCGAATTCGCTCTACGAGGTAGGGTCGATCCACACGGTGCAGGGATATGATCTCAACTACGCCGGCGTCATCATCGGCCTTGATCTTCGCTACGACCCGGGGTCCAAAAGCCTTTATATTGATCGAAAGAACTACTTCGATGCAAAAGGCAAGGAGAACAACAAGCGATTGGGGATTACCTACACCGACGAAGATCTCTTGCTGTTCTTGACGAATATATATGGGGTTTTGCTAACCAGAGGGATGCTTGGAACCTATGTATACGTTTGCGACCCGAATCTTCGTGACTACTTTCGACAGTTCATAGGCACATAAGGCTTAGGTCTTTCTTCTTGCCTGGATCCAAGTTCCCTTCCAACCGTTCGCCTGACAAACGCGTCGAAAGGTCCAACAGTGATGGAAACGACTCTGAATGTCAGCAGATAGAGCCATTTGAGCCGGACATGAAAGCCCCAACAGCGCAGCTAGGCGCGCTCAAAGAGACCGTTGAAGCCTTGACGCTAGTTTTTCGCGCGCAAAACAGCCTGAGCTGCAGCAAGGCGCGCTATCGGAATCCGGAAGGGCGAGCATGAGACATAATCCACTCCGGCATGAACAAAAATCTCGATCGAAGCAGGATCGCCCCCGTGCTCACCGCAGACTCCAACCTTCAGAGAAGGCCTTGTAGCTCGGCCTCTTTCCACCCCTATCCTCACCAGCTCTGCGACGCCACCTGGGTCTAGCGTCTTGAATGGATTGGCAGGCAACAACCCGAGATCGATGTAGGTCGCCATGAGACGGCCTTCGACATCATCCCTTGAAAAGCCGAATGTCATCTGAGTCAAGTCATTCGTGCCGAACGAGAAGAAGTCCGCAGCCTCTGCTATCTCATCTGCCCTTATGGCCGCTCGCGGGGTCTCGATCATTGTGCCGATCGTGATCTCCAGCCCTTTGACCTTTTGGCCATCAATAGCATCCTGCACCCACGATCTCGCCAGTGCAAGCTCTTCTCTGGTAACAGTCAAAGGAATCATTATCTCGACTACCGGGTTCTTCCCCTTTTTCTTCAGCTCCGCAGCGGCCTGAAGCAGGGCCTTTACCTGCATGGCGTATAGGCCAGGCTTGATGACCCCGAGACGGACTCCCCTTGTCCCGAGCATTGGATTGACCTCTTTCCATGCTTTTGCCGCAGCAAATAGTGCTGCCTCCTCAGGAGTGAGGCCCATTGTGGCCTCTTTTATCGAGAGGTCGAGCGTATCTGGAAGGAACTCGTGCAAAGGTGGATCCAGCAGTCTGACCGTGACTGGCAGCCCATCCATCGCTTCGAGGATTTCTTTGAAATCGAACTTCTGCGCGGCCCTTAGCTCCTCGAGTGCCTCCAGCTCGTCATCTGGAGTGGCAGCAAGAATCATCTTCCTTACGATCGGAAGCCGGTCCTCCGCCAAGAACATATGCTCAGTTCTACAAAGGCCAATCCCTTCGGCACCGAACGAACGGGCCTTGGCGGCATCGGGCCCATTATCTGCATTGGCCCTGATCGCAACTTTTCCAAAACGAATCTCATCAGCCCACTTGAGTATTGTCTGAAACTCTGGTGGAGGTGTTGAAGATGTCAACTCCACGGCTCCCAGGACCACATCACCGGAGGTGCCATCTATTGAGATCTCGTCACCCTCGAATACAGTGGTTCCGCTTGCGATGAATGACCTGCCAACGATTCTCACCGCGTCGGCTCCGACCACTGCGGGCTTGCCCCAACCTCTTGCCACTACAGCAGCATGGCTTACAAGTCCTCCCCTGGAAGTGAGCACCCCCTCTGAGGCGAGCATCCCATGGACATCGTCGGGGGATGTCTCTTTGCGCACCAGAATGACCTTTTCACCCTTCTCGCTAGCAGCTATGGCGTCCTCCGCGGAGAAGTACACCTTTCCCACCGCAGCGCCGGGAGAAGCCCCCAGACCTCTGGCAATGACATGGAGGTCTTTCGCGGCGAACTGCGGGTGAAGCACAGAGTCAAGGTGGTCGGCGGTAATGCGAAGCACAGCCTCTTCCTTGGTCAACGAGATTTCAGGCTCATTGGTCATATCCACCGCCATGTGCAGCGCCGCGACCCCGGTCCTCTTGCCTATCCGGGTCTGAAGCATCCAGAGCCTTCCGCTCTCAATGGTGAATTCGGTATCGCACATGTCCCGATAATGAGCCTCCAGGCGATTAAAGATTTCGACCAGCTGCGAGAAAATCTCCGGGAACCTACCCTGCAAAGCCATGAGCGGCTCTGTGTTGCGAACCCCTGCAACCACGTCTTCGCCCTGAGCGTTCACCATGAAATCGCCGTACATTCCCTTTTCACCGGTGGCTGGATCTCTTGTGAAACCAACCCCCGTACCTGAATTGTCATCCCTGTTTCCGAAGACCATCGACTGTACGTTTACGGCCGTTCCTAGATCATTGGGGATTCCCTCTCGTCTTCGATAGGCGATGGCACGAGAGCCGTTCCATGAAGCGAACACAGCTTCTATCGCGCCCCTCAACTGCTCCAAAGGCTCCTGAGGAAACGGCTTGCCGGTATGGCGCTCAACGATGTCTTTGTACGCTGCGGTCAGATACTTCAAAAGCTCAGACGGAACCTCGGAATCGATCGATGCGCTGGAGAGCTCCTTTGCCGCTTCGAAGAGCTTGTCAAACTCATCGCCTGGAACACCAAGCACGATCCTTCCGTACATGGCAATGAATCGCCTATAGGAGTCGTAGGCGAATCTTAGATCGTTAGTCTGAGCAGCGAGCCCCTCAACCGAACTGTCGTTGAGACCGAGATTGAGAACGGTATCCATCATTCCCGGCATAGAGAATTTCGCGCCTGATCTGACCGACACCAGCAAAGGATATGAAGGGTCGCCCAGACTTTTGCCCATTTTCTTCTCTAGCGCAGAAATAGCCTTGGACACCTGATCGGTCAAGTGCTGTGGCCACCCAGAGGAGAGATACTCCCTACAGGCCTCGGTCGTGATCGTAAATCCAAAGGGCACTGGAAGTCTGAGGACCGAGGTCATCTCAGCCAGGTTCGCTCCTTTGCCTCCCAGGAGGTCTTTGAGCTCCATTGGCGGACGCGGGTGTTCGTGGTCAAAGTCAAACACGTATTGCATCGATCCTCCTAAATACCACTCGGGGCTCGGCTAGCCATTGGCGGAATCTCGAACTGAGCGATCACTTTGAGCAAGTCAACGTAGGTTTTACCCTAAGGTCGGGTTATTAATCCTACTACTGCAGCGGCGTTAAGTGAATGTTTGCCTACAGCCAGTGCAGGATCGAGACGAGATGGTCCTTCAGTTCCGGAATCGGAACTCTTATCTGGTCAGTACTGTCCCTGTCCCTGATCGTCACTGAGTTGTCCTCGAGCGAGTCGAAATCTACCGTCACGCATGCAGGGGTGCCGACCTCGTCCTGGCGGCGATATCTGCGACCTATCGACTGCGTGTCGTCATAGTCGCAAGAGAAGGTCGGAGAAATGGCCTCGAAGATCTGATCAGCCAGCTTCATAAGAGACTCTTTCTTCGAGAGGGGCAAGATGGCAACCTGGTAGGGGGCCAGCCTTGGATCCAGCCTCAAAACGGTTCTTGCCTCCCCGTTCACCACGTCTTCATCGTATGCCGCCACCAAGAAAGCCATCATGGTCCGGGTGGCTCCTGCCGCGGGCTCTATGACATATGGAATGTATGGCTCGTTGGTGACGGGATCAAAATACTCGAGCCTTTCACCTGAGTGCGCGCCATGAGCCTTCAGATCGAAATCTGTTCTGTTGGCAATTCCTTCGAGCTCTCCCCAACCCCACGGAAAAGCAAATTCCACATCGACAGTCCCTGCTGAATAATGCGAAAGCTCTTCCTTTTCGTGATGCCTAAGGCGAAGAAGGTCCTCGCGAATGCCGAGATCCACGTACCACCGCAAGCGCTCGTTGTACCAGTATTCGAACCACTTGGAGGCTTCATCTGGAGGAACAAAGTACTCCATCTCCATCTGCTCGAACTCTCGCGTTCGAAAGACGAAGTTCCCCGGCGTTATCTCGTTCCGAAAAGACTTGCCTACCTGGGCAATGCCGAAAGGTGGCTTCTTCCTGGTCGTCTGCAGGACGTTCTTGAAGTTGATGAACATTCCCTGAGCAGTCTCCGGACGAAGGTAGGCTACTGAAGCTTCGTCTTCAACCGGGCCAACATATGTCTTGAACATCATGTTGAAAGCCCGGGCTTCGGTCAGATCGGTCGAGCCGCAATTGGGGCACACGCCCTGTATATGATCTGCGCGCCATCTTTCTTTGCAGTTCCGACAATCAACAAGAGGATCGGTGAAGTTCGCTATGTGACCTGAAGCCTCCCATATCTTTGGAGTGGAAAGGATCGAGGCGTCCAACCCAACCACGTCGTGGCGCAGTTGAACCATCGATCTCCACCAGGCATTCTTGACATTTCTCAGCATGAGAACGCCCAAGGGGCCGTAGTCGTATGTCGACCGGAAACCCCCATATATCTCGGCGGACGGGAAGATGAGTCCTCGCCTCTTCGAGAGATTTACAATTTTCTCCATCAAGTCTTCAGCCATGTGCGCTCGATCCTACCAGCTCACAATTTGGGCACCTGCCACGCACATGTGCGGACAGTGGCGAGACTACCCGCACAGCCGCTAGTGACGCAACTCCCAACGAGCAGATGCGTCAAGGCTCTTGCCGAGTTCCCAGCAACGGTGGAGCTGTGCCCGCTGCCTCTGCGAAGGGAGTTGCTCTGAATGAACGCCACAGGATGAGATCGTAGGATATCTTCATCACTGCACTGGCAATAAAAGGGGCAGTAGCAGAAACGTTGGAGAGCAGGAATCCACCTATTGCTGGACCAACGGAGCGGCCTGCCTGCCTTCCCATAGATGTCTTTGCGGCAGCAGTTCTGCGGGACTCAGGCGTGACGACTGAGGCAACATAGCTCTGGCGGGTGGGCACGTCCATCTTGACCAACAGCGATCGCCCTAGCAGCAGAAGGCATGCGGCCAAAGCTCCAGGCGCAAACGGAACCGCCACAAGTAGCAGACTCGAAGGTATATGCGTGAACACTGCGGTGTTGAGAAGACCGACTTTTCTAGAGATTCTTTCCGCAAGCGGATACGAGATTGCCGAGAGCACATCCATGCCAAAAAAGAGCAGTGAAAGAGCGACTACGCCAAGGCTGAAGTGGTATCTCAGCCAGAAAACGACCAACGTTGGCGCCACAACGCCGCTTCCTGCGGAATCAAGAATAAAAAGTATCGACAATCGGTGTATGACCGCATTGGATCCACTTGCATGCTCAAACCTCTGGCTTTCTGGCGAACTGCCCGACTCATCGCCACTTGGCAGTCGTGCACCTGCAACTGGAGCAATATCGATGACGGCAAACGACACTGCCGCAACTGCGATGCCAATTCCGACGTAAAACCAGATCAAGAATTTCAGACCTTCAACCTGGCTCATCCCAAGGAGCGTTGGAAAAGAGGCAAACAAGGCGCCCGCCGCCCCTGTGACCATGGCTATCACACCGTTGCGCGCAAACACGGCAGTGCGTCGCTCCGATGGCGATTGAGCCAGCACTCCTTCGACAAGGGCGCTGATGAACATTCCACCACTTGGCGGGAGAACCCCCAGAAAGGCGCTCATAAACAACACGCCCTGAGAGTGAGCAAGAGAGATCACCACTCCCGTCCCCGCCATGAGAACCCCGGAAATACCTAATGGAGTCCGGGCACCGTATCGATGAGCAAGCTTGGTCAAAAGGTGCGTGATCACGATTCCAGCCGCCACCGATATGCCTGTTACGATCCCCAAGCCCAGCGCAGAGAGGCCAAGCCTTCGCGCAACGATCACAAATACGATCGAGAAGTACCCCATCGCGAAACTGCGCATGCCGTCTGCGGCAAAAAGAGGAGCTTGGCGACGCAGTGTTCGAGAGTCGCTATTCAACTGATCCCCTCGGTGACGGCAACGAGGCAACGGCAAGCGCTTCTCGCCTTACAAGAGATGCCATTTGGATTCCCCCTCAATATCGAACCCGCCCGCTTCGAAATCCCAATGCCACCAGGAGCGGCCCCGGGTTAATCCAGTCAGTGACGCACGATCGACGATCGAACAGTGCGCAGCGAGCGCTCCAGAACCACTTCGAGAGCTTGCAAGGCAAGCAGCTCTGTTTCGCTTATTACTGGCGAGCTTTCTATCCTGAGAATCTGTGCCAGCTGACCACCAACCGAGCCAGAGATTGCTTTGATAGCCTCGGTAGACACTCTCTTTCCGTTAGCGTGCTCCTCGCATAGCACACCTCCAGCAGCTGGGTCGAAACCAGCCATGGCACCGGCCGATCCACAGTTCACGCAAACCGACATCTGGGGCCTATAGCCCTGAAGCGCAAGAAGCTTCCATATGAAAGAACTCAAAAGCATCTTTGGATTGTCAGCTTCAAGAACCCTAAGAACCCGCACTACTAGGTTGAACAGCTCAGGATCGGAGTACCCGTCCTGAGCGATCTGCTCGGTCGCCTCAAGAATCACGTTTGCCTTGTAGAGACGATCCAAGTCCTCGCGAGTTTGCTTGAATAATTCAATAGTCTCGGCCTGGGATACCACATCAAGCTCACGCCCCTTCCAGCAGAGAAGGGAAACTAGGGACAGAGGTTCGAGTCTCGACCCGAACCGGCTTTTGGTCTTTCTGACCCCTTTGACAACTGCTCTAATCTTGCCCGATTTCTCGCCCAGCATCGAAACGATCCGGTCTGACTCGCCGAGCCTCCAAGTGCGCAGGACCAGCGCCGAATCGCGATACAGGGTCACCGCTTTCTAATCCTCGCACCAAGTTGAAACAACACTATGTAAACCACTAGCAAAACCAGTAGCACCCATGAAGCGTTGAAGCCAGCTAGCGCAGTTACCACTAGAGCGACAAAGAGCAGGACCCATAATCCCACAGCCATGCGCGAGGCGATCATAATCCCTCGATCCCCCCGTAACGGCGGTCACGGCTCTGATACTCCCGGATCGCCCTATAGAGGTGATATCGGCGGAAATCTGGCCATAGGACATCTGAGAATACGAGCTCAGAGTAGGCAAGCTCCCATAATAGGAAGTTCGAGATCCGGTACTCCCCGGAGGTTCGAATCACGAGATCGGGGTCGGGCATGTCAGGGAAATACAGATAAGAGCTGATCGTTTTCTCCGACACTTTGGATGCTGGAATGCCATCTTGAATAATCGCCGAGACCGCATCGGCTATCTCCGCCCTGCCACCGTAATTGAAGGCAATGGTAAGCGTCATTGTTCGATTGTGACGGGTGAGTTCAATGCTGTCATCCATCTTCCTCAGCAGCCTCCTTGGGACTCTCCAATCACGCCTCCCGCTAAACCGTATGCGAACGCCCTTTTCATGGAGTTCGTCTCTATGGCGCAGGAGCAGTCCCTCGTTGAAACGCATTAGAAATCGGACTTCGTCTGGAGGCCTTTTCCAGTTCTCAGTAGAGAAGGCATAGACAGTCAGCCATTTCACGCCTATTTCGAGCGCTCCGTCGATGGTGTCCATCAAAGCTTCCTCGCCGGCAGAATGGCCTTCCGTGCGCGGCAACCCTCTCTTTTTCGCCCATCGACCGTTACCATCCATCACGCATCCCACGTGAACAGGAATGCGCGTTGGATCAATACCCTCCAGCTCAAGATTGGCGTCGAAATCGGCCATGTCCCCCACTCGCCTACTCACCTTCGGATCGCACCAAGCTTGCTTCGAGATGGAGCCGGTATTCCTCTCCAAGTGCCTCCATATGAAGCTGGTACGATAGCGCGCCATTTTCAAGATAGAAGTAACGCCCGGTTCTTGTCACCTCTTTTGCCGATGGCGATGTTGCCACAACATGGGAATTCAGATCAAATCGAAAATTGTCACCATCCCTCATGACCTCGCCTACAAGGACTTCGCTGATGCCAGTCGGCTGGACGATAAGCAATTCCAAATTCGAATGTTGCTCGTCAACTCGTATATAGCCCAGCTCCTGGTGCATAGGAGAGCCCTGCAAAGAGGTGGTGTGCTGGGTGTAGATAAAAAAGCCCTTGGGCGATCTAGTGAACTCAATGGTCTCGAGATAATCGAACTCCCCGCTGTCCGGATAGGATCCACTACCCTGGCCGTGCCAGGTACCCTCCAGCCTATCCAGTAGCAGTTTCGGCGAGCATCTCTCAAACGCCACGATCAGTTCCGATCTCCACCATGCAAACCATCCACGCCAATGACTTTACCAACTTAAATATTAAAAAATGAGAATCGACTCTCTGCGGTAACAACTTTGGCACTGCGCCGAAAAAGTCGTTCCAAAGTGCAATGGTATTCGCCATCTCGAACAACAGCTACAGAATCCGCACAAGACCTCTCATTAAACTCGCGACAGGCAACCCCGGCGCTATTTGGAGACGTCAGTACCCTAGACGCTCGAGCGAATGCGCCTTGGACTGCCAGTGAGGATTGACCTTTACAAAGAGCTCAAGAAATGCTCCAGGTGGAAGCTGCTCGCGCACCTTGCTCCCCACCTCTTTCAAGATCAGACCGCCCTTCCCAATGACAATCGCCTTCTGGCTTGATCGTTCAACATAAATCTCACACCTGATCCGCGGCCACTCCCACTCTGTGACTTTGCACGCTATGGAGTGCGGCAACTCCTCCCGAGTCAAAGTCAGAAGCTGTTCGCGCACCAGCTCAGCAACCCAATCAGCATCGGAGATGTCGGTCAGCGTCTCTGGAGGGTAGTACATCGGACCTGGTGACAGCCGGTTGAATAACTCGTCTACGAGCTCGTTTACGCCGTCTCCGGTCTTGGCAGACACCGGGAAGTAGCTCGACTTGTCAAACTTGGAAAGCGCACTCAACTGGGCAAGTATCTTCTCGCGGGGAACTAGATCGCACTTGTTGACGACGACGATTGCATTCTTGGGAGCTCGCGCGAGGACAAATGAGTCGCCCTTGCCGACCTCCTGGCTGGCGTCGGTCAGAACTATGACTATGTCCACATCCTCAATAGCCTGGTTCGCCGCGTCATTCAGCCTTTGGCCCAGCAAAGACTTGGGCTTGTGGATCCCCGGCGTGTCCACAAAAACAATTTGGCCCCTCTTTTCAGTCAGGATGCCGCGCACCTGGGTCCTTGTTGTACTCGGCTTATCCGAGACGATCGATACCTTTTGACCGACAATGGAGTTCAAGAGCGTTGACTTGCCAACATTCGGCCTGCCTACAATGCTCACAAATCCTGACTTGAAACTACTCATCCGGATCCCTTATTGGCTCGGACTCGGTTTTGAACAATCTCACTCTTCCAATGCGCCTTCTCGTGACTTTTTCCGCAACCAGGCGATAATGTCCCACATCAACGTGCTCGCCTTCTTCGGGAAGATGGCCTAACAAGGAAAGGAACAGGCCTCCAACGGTATCCCATTCCCCTTCCGGCAGATCTAAGCTCAGCTGCTCGTTCAGTTCATCCAAGCTTTTCGCCGCGACGATCAGGTACTCGTTTACGGCTATCTTTTCCACATCGACAATGTCCTTGTCGAATTCGTCAGAGATCTCGCCAACCAACTCCTCGATAAGGTCTTCCAATGTGACCAGGCCGGCAGTTCCCCCGTATTCGTCAAAGACTATTGCCAACTGGAATTTGCCAGACTGCATTTCGCGGAGGAGATCTGCGACTGGCTTGGTCTCAGGAACGTAATGAGCAGCGCGAACAAGACCGGATACCGCCTGGTTGGATCTCGCCTCCCTGTCAGCCCGCATGAGATCCTTGAGAAGCACGATGCCTATGACATCGTCAATCGTCTCTTTGTACACAGGAATTCTTGAGAAGCCGGCATCAAGAGCCACTTGCAGCACTTCGTCGACCCGCGCTGTCTCGTCAACAGCAACCATGTCGGTACGGGGAACCATGACCTCCCTGGCGACGGTGTCGCCGAAAGAGATAATCGAGTGAATCAACTCGCGCTCTTCAGTCTCAATGACCTCCTCCTCCAGGGCGGCGTCCGCCATTGCCAACAGCTCCTCCTCGCTGACAGTGCCGAGAAGAGGAACTGACTTGCCTCTGACGAGCAGATTGGTCAGCCCTAAGATGCCCTTGGACAGAAGCCGGATCACAGGAAATCGAACTATGGCCCTCACAAGAGGGACCGAAAAGAGTGCAGCGCGCTCCGGATTCCTGACAGCCCAGTTCTTCGGAATCGCCTCTGCAATCAAGAAGATCACGACAACCTCGAATGCTGTGCTGATAGCCAATCCCACAGCCCCGAAAATATGGCTGATAAGAGCTCCAACAAGCGTCGCGGCCACCAACTGTGAAAATACCGCGACCAATAATACTGGGTTTAGAAAACCGCTCTGATTTTCAAGGAGCTTTAGCAGCAGCGATGCGCGCTTTGCCTTTATCTCCGTGAGGGCCATGGCCTTCACTTTGGTCATTCGAGTTAATGAAGTCTCAGCTGCCGCAAGAAGACTTGCAAGGAGAACCAGAAGAACCACGGCAATTATCGTGAGCGTGTCATACCCTGTCCAGTGATACGACGCCGCGCTTGCGGTTACAGTGCCGAGATATTCCAAGCTCTGTTTAGGTATCTCATCCATATGGTCTTAGACAGCCCCCGGGAGCGAGCCCTTTCTATAGTGGAGCTGAAGCAGCTCCTGCTCCCTCTCCTCCATTATTTCGGCTTCATCGTCGAGTTCATGGTCCAACCCAAACAGGTGCAGGATGCCGTGAACAATTAATAACGCCATCTCATCGTCAAGACTGCCGTCGTGGGAGTTGATCCCAGCATGCTCGCGGGCATTCTCAGAAGCTACTTCTGGACACACAACTACATCGCCAAGCAAGAACGGCACGGAATCCTGGCTGGAAGAACGCTGGTTGTTGGAACTTGAATCAGGAGATCGCCCCACAGCATACGGCTCCGTCTCAATCGGAAACGACAGCACGTCTGTCGGGCCTTTCTTCCCCATGAATCTCTCGTTCAGCCCGGCAATGGCGCTCTTGTCAACAAAAATTAGCGAGAACTCGGCATTGCCAGATACCTTCTGAGACTTCAGGATATCAAGCGCAAAACGCATCCATCGGTCTTCGTCCACTGGAAAGGCACTCTGCTCGTTCGCTATGAAAACCTCAACGGCCATCGAACCCACCCCAAAACCAACTAGACGCGCCAATTTTCAACGGCTCAACCATATGCCCTTCAGGCAATCGTTCCAACCCTCGCTCGCTGCTCCACATGCGTGTCCGCACTCTCATATGCAGCCACGATCTCAGAGACTATCTTGTGCCTCACGACATCTCTCTTGCCAAGCCTCACGAAGGCAAGATCATCTATACCAGAGAGTATCTCTTCCAGGCCCACGAGACCAGACCTGCCCGCAGGAAGGTCGACCTGGGTAATGTCTCCGGTTATTACAGCTTTGGAGCCGAAGCCGATTCGCGTGAGAAACATCTTCATCTGCTCAGGAGTCGTATTCTGAGCCTCATCCAAAATGATGAACGAGTTGTTGAGCGTGCGGCCACGCATGAACGCAAGTGGAGCAACTTCGATTGTCCCACGCTCCATGAGCTTGAGAATCGCTTCAGAATCCATCATGTCGTAAAGCGCATCGTATAGGGGCCGTAGATATGGATCCACCTTTGCCATCAGGTCGCCCGGCAGAAAACCTAAACGTTCGCCAGCCTCTACGGCAGGCCGAGTAAGAATTATCCTGTTTACTTGCTTGGCCTGCAACGCCTGAACCGCTAGGGCAACTGCGAGATACGACTTGCCCGTTCCCGCCGGACCAATGCCGAACGTAATAATGTTCCGCGCTATAGCGTCGGTGTAATGCTTTTGGCCAGCAGTCTTTGGCCTGACACTCTTGCCTCGCCCTGATCTGAGGAGCTCTGTCGTGAGCACCTCGGAGGGCTTTTCATCGGAACGAACCATGTCTATGGTCCTCGAGAGATTTGCAATATCCAATTTCTGGCCGTGCTGAAGCAAGGTGACCAGCTCTTCAAAAAGCTGGGCCACCCTTTCCGACTCGTTGCCAGAGACGGTAATCTCATTTCCCCTCACGCGAATGTCAGTCCCCGGAAATTCGGATTCGACTAACCTAAGAAGCTCGTCCTGGTATCCAAGTAGTCCAACCATCAACGAGTTGTTTGGAACAGATATCTGCACCTGCGATGTCGTCAAGCGGCAATGCCTTTCACATGTGGCCTTTGACCAAATTGGTTGGCCATAAGCCTTACAATACTCCTTTAAGGACATAGTGTCCTTTATTAAGTCTACTTGCCCGGCGTGTTTGCATCGATTTACATGAACGAACCGCGTCGTTTCCCAGGGAGTCCACAATTTCACGATGGTGGCGCCAACTCAGATTCAGAAGTTTCTGCTTGCAAACTCCCACGGCAATGTGTAGCTTTTTGATGCCCGATCCCTCACGATGACGCCACACCAGAAGGACAGGCATTGTTACCTTTTCTGAGTCGCACAAAGAGCAGGCTTCAGCCCGGCATCTATCGCAAAAGACACTTCCGAACTGCCGTCGGCTACACGCTTCTTGCAATCTCGATAATCACATCATTCACCACCCTGGCCGTCTCCCTCGGACGGCACCAGATAACAGCATTTCAGGTGAGCACACCGGTATCAAGCGGGTCGCACATTCTGAGAAGTCAACTCAGCCAGATTGAGATCACAAGCTCTAACAAGAAGATCTCATCCCAGTTTGCCACCGGTTCCGATATTGCCAGCATGATAACGCGGCACCCTCTCACGCCTGGCGACCTTGTGGAGCGGGCCGACCTCGAAAGCGCAGTTCAACACAGTGGGCAGCCTGACGAAATGTCTGTCCCACTTGACGCCTCCAAGGCGCCGATCAGCGAGATTGCGCCAGGTGATTACGTGGAGCTGATCGCCACGATAGGATCAGGATCTGCTGCAACCTCGCGTGTTGTGGCAAGCGCAGCAAAAGTGATAGGAATCACCAAGACCAGCTCGTCCTTCGGCCAGACTGGCCAGAGCGGTGCTGATCTGCTGCTCTCGGTCAACAACCCGCTGGAAGCGATTGCAATCGCGCAAGCTGAAACAGCGGGCTCCCTGGTGGGTATTAAGGTTGGTGGGGACGCCACACCGGCATTCCAAGGCGTCTTCTCACTAGAGAACCGGCTGGGCCAGGGAAATGCTGCGTCAACCTCTCAACCTCCACTCAACGGACAAGCGCCGCAAAGGTGAAGACATGCAAGATCAGACTAGGTTGTAACGCTCCTCCTCGTCGACCTCAATAATCTCCCGTTGGACCAAGTAGGTGAGCGAAGCCCTAGTGGACTGTTTGGCTGGCTTGAACAACGCATCAGGAAGCTCCGGGCCGTAAATCTTGCGCGTCAGGTCATCGACGTTGATCGGAACTTCCTGATCGAGAATCGAGACGATCTGGGCCAATCGATGATGGCGATGGGAGATGTAGTACTCGATCACCTTTTCAGACAGCTCTTCAGATATCTCAGGCCCGTGACCTGGCAAGATTACCTGGCTTCCAAGCTTTCTGACTTTTGCCAAAGAGGAAAGGTACTTCTCGAGATCTCCATCCGGGTGCGCTATCACAGAAGTTGAACGGCCCAGCATGTGGTCTCCTGCGAGCAGATGGCCGCTATCAACCTGAAACGCCAGGTGATCATGCACGTGTCCGGGTGTAGCCACGACTTTGATCTGCTTGTTGCCAAGCTCGAAACGATCATCATCGCCCAATACCTTTCCAATTCCAAAGACCAACCGAGGAAGAAAGGCGCTTACTCCAACTCCGAACTCTCGGGACCACAGCCTGGCCGTCTCACTATGATCCAGATGATGATGAGTCAGAAAGATTCCCACCGCTTCGACATTCTCGCTGTCAAGCACAGTCTTCACGTTTTCCAAGTGGAGATCTGATACTGGGCCTGGATCGACGATGAGAGCGGCACCGCCTGCGCGATCCATGATGACATACGTGTTGGTCCCGTCTAGCGTGTTCGGTGAGGGGTTGGGGGCCACAACCCTTGCCAATTCATCGCTGATGTAGGTTATAGTTTCCAGCGTCCCGAGTGGAGGGATCCCAGCCGCTATCCTCGGGTCCTGGGGCTCGTCTTCCGTCATTGTTCGCCCCTCGAAGTCTCTATCGAAATCGTATACCGATCCCACCAGCTTCTCGGCCGCAAGCCTGCTCCGGACTGCTCACCAGTACTACGAGCATCGTCTTAGCAAGTCCTTCAACAACAAATGTCAATGCCACTAATTGCAGTATTGGCTGGCAATGGATGCCATCGTCGAGCCATTCGATGCGACGGGATGCAAGCGCCCTTGATTCCCCGCTGGCAAGTTGCTAGTGTGTTGTCGCCTCCTCCGAAATACACAATGAGCCGCGGTACCAGCGAAGCTCATGATTATGGATATCGGATTGGACACATTGAATAACCCGGCAGTTCCGGAGCCTTCCGGAGCAGCAGCCCAGATCGAGCACCAGCTTCTCGAATTTCTTCGCAAATCAGAAGCCGACCTCAACACCCGCTCCTCCCTCAAGAGCGCAAAACGCGAGCTGGCAAGGCTGATCGCAGCGTGGAACGAGGAGCATCCATCTCGAATCATCGGAGACGACGAAGGATTCGGTGAGAAGGTGCTCAGAAATCTCATTGGCTTCGGGCCGATCGAGCCTCTCCTGGAGGACAACTCCGTGTGGGAGATCTCCGTAAACGGACCTAAGGACATATTTGTCAAGGCTCACGGCAGAACTCCGAGGAAGCATCATGAAAGCTTTCATGACCAGCAGCACCTCGAACGAGTTCTCTCAAGAATGCTTGAGACCTCCGTCGGAAGCAACCGGCAATTGGATCCGTCGCTTGGGATCCAGGATGCCCAGCTTCCCGATGGCACCAGGCTGCACATTGTTCATCCGGAGCTGACAAGGGATTTCTCCTTTGCGGTTTCCATCAGAAAGTTTTCAAAGAACTCCTTCATGGCAATCGAAGACTTCGTCAGAGCCGGATCTCTATCTCCCCAAGCAGGAGACTTCTTTTTCAGGGCGGTCGAATCTGGAGCCACCATTGTTGTATCAGGGCCTCCCGGATCGGGTAAAACGACTCTCTTGGGAGCACTGATTGAGGCGATCCCTGACTCAAAAAGAGTCATAGTCATAGAGGAGACCCCCGAGATTCGCATTTCCAAGCCGGACAGAGTCCAGCTCCACACCCGAACCAGCCGGCCAGCACGAGAAGAGATCACCCTCCGATCCCTGGTTAAAGCAAGTTTGCGAATGAGTTCAGACGTGCTGATACTTGGAGAGGTGAGGGACGACGAGAGCCTGCCCCTGCTCCTCTCCTTTTCGACTGGCATTCAGGGGATGAGCACGATTCACGCCTCGAACTGCAGGGATGCGCTTTCAAGGCTTCGCCTCCTCACCCAGCTCGCACTGGGAGGATCCGTGCCGATCTGGTCTATCAACCAGATGATTGCAAACTCGATTGATCTAGTCGTTCAGCTCAAGAGAGTTGCCAATACCGTGATCGTAGACGAGGTAATTGCACTAGAAGAAGGCTCCAAAGAACTTGAATTCGGATTTGTAACCACGGAGTTGTTCACGTTCGACTCTTTGCGCTCGACGCTACAATTCTCCGGGCACAATCCGCTTCGTCTCAGCCATGTCAAAGTCGAAAAGGAGCTTTCGGAAAGGCTTGATGGCGGCAGCGAAGTTCTCCTTGAGGCAGCCGCCGCTCCTCTTCCTGTCGAGGCTGGCGTATGAGGGCAGTAGTGATGGCCGTGATCGGCCTCTTGGTGCTCACCTCCCGACGTTTCCCTCGATCAAAGAAGGGATCCCGACTATCGCGAACATCTGCCATGGTCGGCCAAGTCCGGAAAGCCATAGGCGATATCTACCGAATAATGGCCGGCACTGAGCACCGCATGCCATCAGGGTATTCCCTTGCAGTGGTGGCCATGGCTGGATTGGCGTGTGCATGGTTGGCTGGATTCACTTGGAAACCTGCTTTCTCGCTAGGCATTGCCTTCGCTGTAGGGCTGTATCTCAGGCATCGGCAGGTGAAGAAGCGAAGACAGTCCGAGCTCCCATCGTCCTGGCCTTGGTATCTGGAACGGGTTCGTTCAAAGATGCTTGCCTCATCTCGATCTGTTGCATATGTCTTCTTCGAAGAAGATGTGCCGGACTTTCAGTTTCTTGGGAAGCTGCTACACGAAGGCAGGCGCGAGTTTGAAAATTCGGGAAATCTCACAAAGTCTCTTGAGACGGTCTGGGAGATGGGCGAAGGCGAAGAGACCACCAGCTATGTGTGCGAATCTCTGCTGGACACGCTTGGCTCCACCAGCTCCCAGATCGAGAACCAGCTTGCAATCATATCCTCCACCATTCGATCGAGAAATGAACTCAGACAAGAGACACATTCCCGCCTAGCGGGCGTCAGGACAGCCAGAACCTTCATTGTGATCATCCCACTAGGGATGGCCCTTGCGGGAGTATCCTTCGCCGGTTCGCTGAGGCCATTCCTCAGCCCGTCATCTCTGCTCCAGCTTCTTGCAGGTCTTGCCATAACAGTCCTTTGCTGGTACTGGTCAAGCCGGCTGATGGCTTTTCCAAGCTTGCCGACTGGGACTGCACGAAAACTGCTTTCAGACCAAGAGGCCCTTCCATGAGCTTCATCTACCTGACGATTGCATCAGCCATGGCCTTGGGTGGCTTTGCGCTTGCGACATTTGACCCAAGCCAACCCGGAAGCGGTCCGAGCAAGTCAATCAAAACGAAGCCCAAAGACGGACCGGCGAAGCTTGCATACATTTGCACCGCGCTCTTGGGGGCAATCGCAGCGGTCAAGCTCTTTCCAGGCCAACCGGGTGTGGCAGTCGCATGCTTGGGCGCAGCTTCAACGGGTTCATTCGCAGGAGCAATAAGCAACCATTTCACAAGAAAGAGAAGGAAGCGGAGAAATGAAGGTCTTGATCTGGCGATCATAGGCCTGCTGGAGCAGGTGCATCTGAAGCTTGTGAACGGCAACCCGCTGCAAACCGCAGTCGTAAGTGCCAACGCCGCCAGAAATCTTGACATCGTGGAACTGCAGAGCATGCTGCGCTCCGGACTGGACATCGAGGCAGCGGTGGCCTTCTGGCGGGCGGAGTTCGACACATCAGCAAAACAACGCTTAGGTGACCTTCTGCTTGCCAAGATGACCGCGGCCGAAACCACTTCCCTCATCGCTGGCCTGATCGACCAGCTCAAAAAGGAGCAGCGATTCCAGCTGATCTCGGATATAGAGCGCCGAAACCAGCTCGTATGGCTTCCCGTGACCATTGCCGTCCTGATACCAGGAATGATATTCATAGCCATACCGCTCGAGACAACTCTTCGCTCGCTGCTTGGCTGAAAGCTCCCCCCAAAGAAGATCCATTCTCATCTAGATGAGGAAAATCATGATTTCTCTAATCAGTTATGCGTTCATGACGCTATCGGCCTTTTTGAACAGAGGGTTCCGGCCCCTGGAGGAAAGCGGAGAGGGGGTGGTCTCCTCCGCCGTGGCTGTTGTCATTTTCTCGGCACTTGGTGTTGCGATGTGGTTTGCATTCAGAAACACCATGGATACAGCCACATCCATGGTGAGCTCGCAGATCTCACAGCTGGGCAACTAGAGGTGATCCGCCTGCGCTCCGGGTCGAAACCAGGAACTGGCGTCATCAGCTCGATAATAGGCCTGCTATTCGTCGTCACATTCCTGGTCTCAGCTGCGAGCCTGACGAAGATTGTGCTTGCCGAGCAAAGGCTCGACGCAGTAGCGGCAGACTCGGTTCGCAGGCTCACCGTCGGTGAAGCCTTCGCAGACGCAACTTATCAAAGCGGCGTAGAGCACCAGATCGAAGAGATGTTCCCTAGTTACAAAAAGAACATGTCGTTCTCACTTCAAAGGGAAGGCAGCCTTTTAACGCTTCAGATATCGGTAAGTGATATCTCGGTTTCAATCTGGCCAGGAATAAGTGCGGGACCATACACCATCACTGCATCCGCGACCTCATATATCGAGAGTTGAAATGAATGGTAGAAAGCACTGTCAACCAGCCAAAGAGGCTGGCGTCCTTGAAAATGTCTTTCTCTTCGCAGTCGTTGCGACAACGATCGTGACGATGGGCGCATTTTCCATGTTTGTCATTGAAGCTCAAAGGTACCAGGCTGGACTAGACCTTTCTACACACAACGCAATCAGGGATATCGTCGAAAACAACAATGCAAATCCCGAGCAGCTGGCCCAATCAGACCTTAGTGAAACATTTCAGCAAATGGCTCTGAACACCACCGCCACAGCCATTACTGTCGGCTACTCTGGCGGTCGATGCGGCACCGTTGCGGTGACTGAACGCAAGACCCTCAACCTCTTCTGGAAGAACCTCATAATGGTCACGCTTTCGTCGAGCCAACAGGAGCCGACCGATCCCCTTTCCGCCGGATTGCCTGGAGTTGCGACATGCATTGGATCCTAGGCCGGGTCTTTCCCGCAAACGATAATGCGGGCTCGGCAATCTTCCTGGCGCCACTTTTAGCCCTAGTGGCCTTATACCTGATGGCACTGTTTCTAGACCTCGCAACCGCCATTAGCAAAGCCGACGGCCTCGACCAGTCACTCTCTCTGGCGGCCGCCGCAGCAAGCACTCAGGTGTCTTCACGCCAGTTCTACCAGAATGGCGTTGTGAGGCTAGATCCGGTCTCGTCGCAACAGGTTGCTGTCCGGCAGCTCGAGACGACGCTGCCAAAAGGGGCTGCGCTCGCAGGAACCCCTTACGTGGTGATCTCTAGTGGCGCAGTGTGCGTGCGGGCCAGCGAGATGATCAAGATGCCTTTCACACTCTTTCCCGGCATAAACCCTCAAATCACCTACTCAAGCAGCTCAAGCGCAGTTGCCAAGGGATCCGGGACCTCCACCGCCCCGGACTGCTGACGGCTATATGAACCTCCATTACCATATTTGGTTAGGATGATTGATTCGAACTCCATTCCCATTGCAATAAAGTCCGGACCAGACCGCTATATAATCGCCCTTCAGCTTCGCGAGCCCGGGATGGACTCGTGGCACGCGGTATCCGCGCTTCCAGCACTCTCTCTCGAAGTCAGCAAGCTGGGAGAGCAAGACTGGACTCCGCTTGGTATCGTCCACCCAGGCATTTCATTCAAGGTGCCACCGCAGTTTGGGCCAGTTCCACTTTTCCGGACCCACATCGATGGCAAGACCTTTTACATCGGAGTTCGAAAGATAGAGCTTGAAGGAACCTCGAATTTCAGGGACATAGGCGGGTACGTCTCCCAGGACGGCTCGTCACAAGTCCAGTTTGGCAAGATCTTTCGCTCCGACAATCTGGCGAACCTTTCCAGTGCAGACTGGGCGGTACTTGAAGAACTCGGAATCAGCCACATCGTCGACCTCAGGAGAAGCGACGAAAAGGCTAGACGAAGGACAACGCCGCCGAGACATTCTCAGATAGAGATCATCGAGATCCCCATTGAAGTGGAAGTGCTTGGGAAAAGTGAACTCATTGAGCACATCTTCTCGAAAGAGATCACAAGGATCACAAACGATGACATGGCTCAGATGTACGAGGATCTCATCTCGAAGTCCCGCACGGAACTGAGCAAGGCAGTTTTCATACTCTTGGATCCGGCACGAAAAAACGCCATTGTCCACTGCACTGCTGGAAAAGATCGCACGGGCCTCAGCGTCGCACTTATCCATCTTCTCTGCGATGTCTCCCGTGATCAAATCATGAGTGATTTCCTGCTTTCCAACTCTTTCAGAACGCCAGCGAGGATTGCGGCCCTTTCTGAGAAACTCAAGTCACACCAGGTCGACATTGAAGACATAGTCCCGTACCTGAGCGCCTCAAAACAAGCGCTGCAAAGGGCCTTCGAGATCCTTGACACGCAATTTTCAGGAGCTGACGACTATCTCTCGTTCGACGAAACCGCGTCGGCAACGCCTCCAAACAACTGGAAATCTCATCTCATATATCCGTAGATCTCACGGTAAATCTACCGATTTTCCGCATAATCCCCTATTAAACACGTGTTTTTATCGACAACCCTTTCTTTAAAAATGGCATGCGATAAGATTCATTTAAGCATTGGGAAGATGAGAATTCTAAGCATAGCGCAGATGAATCGGGGGAATTCGGATGACAGAAGCGCAAAACGAGCCATCGGTAACCATTGAAGCACTCATGGATGAGCAAAGGGTATTCCCTCCATCCAAGGAGTTCGTAGCCCAGGCAAACATCAACGCCGCATCCGTGTACGAAGATGGCAAGGACTACGAGACGTTCTGGGAAAACCAGGCAGACAGCCTACTCTGGCGAAAGAAGTGGACAAAGACCCTCGACTGGTCCAATCCGCCGTTTGCGAAGTGGTTCGTGGATGGAAAGCTGAACGTCACAGAGAGCTGCCTTGACCGGCATCTCGAAAACAATGGTGACAAGGTCGCATACTACTTCGTAGGGGAGCCTGGAGACGAGCGCACTGTCACCTATCGCCAGCTTTATGAGGAAGTATGCCAGCTGGCAAACGGCCTGGCCTCTCTGGGCGTCTCAAAAGGCGACCGCGTTGCGATTTACATGGGCATGACCGTTGAACTCCCGGTAGCTCTTTTGGCCTGTGCGCGCCTTGGAGCTCCCCATTCAGTTGTATTTGGCGGATTCAGCTCCGATGCCCTTATGGACAGGATAAACGATGCTGAAGCAAAAGTGCTAATAACATGCGATGAATCGTGGCGCAATGGCAACAAGATCGCCTTGAAGAGCTACGCCGACTCTGCCTTGGAAAAGACGCCGTCAATCGAGCATGTCGTCGTGGTGAAAAGAACCGGCACTGCAGTCCCAATGATACAAGGCCGGGACATCTATTACCACGAGCTCATCAAGGACCAGCCGAAAGAACGTCCCGCAACCGAAACCGACTCGGAAGACACTCTTTTCATCCTTTATACCTCTGGGACGACAGGAAAGCCTAAGGGCATAGTCCACACAACTGGTGGATACCTCTTGGGCGCCTCCTTCACGCACAAGAACGTCTTCGACATCAAAGACGATGACGTTTATTGGTGCACTGCAGACATAGGTTGGGTCACCGGGCATAGCTACATCGTCTATGGCCCTCTTGCAAACGGAACCACTTCGGTTCTTTACGAGGGAGTTCCCAACTACCCGGACAAAGATCGCTACTGGGCGATTATCGAGAAGTACAAGGTGAACCAGCTCTACACCGCTCCCACATCCATTCGCACTTTCATGAAATGGGGCACAGAATTCCCAGAAAGACACGATATGTCCTCACTGAGGCTCATCGGTACCGTTGGTGAGCCAATCAATCCAGAGGCCTGGATCTGGTACAACAAGTACATCGGAGGCGGTAGGGCACCAATCGTTGACACCTGGTGGCAGACTGAAACTGGTCACATCATGATCTCCCCACTGCCAGGAGTAACGACCACAAAGCCTGGCTCGGCTACGGTTCCCCTTCCAGGAATAGGAGCGGACATAGTCGATGAGGAAGGAAATCCGGTGCCATGGGGCGGAGGAGGGTACCTCGTTCTCACCCATCCCTGGCCAGGCATGCTGAGAACGATATTCAAAGACCCGCAGCGCTTCGTGGATACATACTGGGGCAGGTTCTCAAAACCCGAGGAGAACCGCTGGGTCTACTTTGCGGGAGACGGAGCAAAGAGAGACGTTGACGGCTACTACTGGCTCTTGGGCCGAGTCGATGACGTCATGAATGTTTCTGGACACAGGATTTCAACACTGGAGGTCGAATCTGCCCTGGTCGACCACCAAGATGTCGCTGAGGCTGCCGTAGTAGGACGCAACGATCCGATAACTGGGCAAGCCATAGCCGCATTCGTCACTCTAAAAGGACATGTTCAGGGCAATGAGCAACTGATAGCCGAACTTCGCGAGCACGTGGCTGCGAAGATCGGCAAGATAGCCAGGCCAGCGTCGATCGTCTTTACCGATGAGCTGCCCAAGACGCGCTCTGGAAAGATCATGCGGCGACTACTTAGAGACATCTCCGAGCAGCGACAGCTAGGGGATGTAACAACGCTTGCAAATGCCGACGTTGTGAATGACATCGCAGCTCGCGCTGCGGCAATGCAAACCTCCCAGGAGGACTGACAACGTATTCTCGTCTCAAGAGTCTGACAGACATAGATGAGGCATACAAAAGATCTCACCCAAATGCGCATCGGCGCAAATGCATCGGGTGCTTTTCCTTGGCGCCCTGCAGACAGCAGCACACTCCCAAGACAGTCTTGGTCGAGTAAAAATGAAAGGAATCAGTATGGCGGATAATACCCCGGCCATTGCAGATCCAGCATCATTGGGGCTAGCTGGCTTTGGAATGACCACGTTCGTTCTCAGCGTGTTCAACGCTGGGATCCTCCATCTCACGCTAGAAGGCGTGGTGCTACCACTGACCATCTTCTACGGAGGCATTGCGCAACTCCTCGCAGGAATGTGGGAGTTCAAGCGTGGCAATGTGTTTGGCACTGTGGCATTCACTTCATATGGAGCTTTCTGGCTTTCGTTCTACTGGTACGTCCACGCAATTGCAGGTGGGCTGCCTGGAGCCGAGGCGTACAAAGCAACTGGCCTGTTCCTGCTGGCGTGGACGATCTTCACTGCCATCATGACGATCGCCGCCTTCGGGCTGAACGGAGTCATAAAGACCCTTTTCGTAGTGCTTCTAATAACCTTCATCCTGCTCGTAATCGGGGACTTTGCCACTGGCACAGCCGCAGGACCCGACATATGGACAAAGATCGGCGGTTGGGCAGGAATCGTAACTGCACTGATCGCATGGTATGGAGTCTTAGGCGGGGTGGTCAACTCTGTATTTGGTAGAGAGGCAGTACCTATGTTCGCCAAGAAGGCCTAGCAGCTCAAGTCTTCTGCGAGCAGCCCTCCCTTTCGGAGGGCTGCTCTTGCTTTAATCGTCCTCTTGCACTTGACTCTCGACCAGCCTCGCTGCAGCGGATTCATAAGGCGTTCCGGAAACCATCTCGACAATCCGGCGCCTCGCAACAAGGCTGCAATTCGAGCCGATGCATTCCGCAATCACCTTGAGAAGGTCAGAGTTCACCTCTGCCACATCTAGCCCGGTGGCCTTTTCGAGGAGGTCCTGCGCCAGGCTCAGCTCGCCATCAGACAGGGCTTCTAGCAACCTGAAGATTACAGTCACAGCGTCTCGCTGCAGTCTTCCCTTAGAATCCAATGCTGCCTCCGATCACGTCAAATCGCTCTTGAACTCCAAAGCTCAAATCAACTCGAGATCATCTCAGGTGTCTGCTTCTGAAACCACTTCAACTCCTCCAATCCGACCCTGGAGGGATCAAGCCTCAAAGCAACCTGATTTGCCAGAAGACGGCCTTTGAGGTTCAAAGTTGCAACGCCATCGACCAGATCGCACAGGGACGCCACCTCGTCAAACCTGTCGATCGCCGTAGCAGGAATGCCGACATTCGTTCTTAGCAGCAGCTCCAAAGCCTCCGTGGCTTTTTCATGCCCCGAAACCTCTTCCGAGCCGGCTGTGGGATCGCCGCTATTGCCCGCAACCAAGATATACCTGTTAAAGTTGAAGATGTTCCAAGTTCGCCTTGACCCCAGATGCGAGTGCGCCGAGCATCCAAGACCTAGGTACTCTCCTTGCATCCAATAGTTCCAATTGTGCCTCGAGAAATATCCGGGCCGCGACCAGTTCGAGATCTCGTACCATCCCATCCCTTGGCCGGTGAGCATCTCGTCTATGAGGGTGTATGCGACCGCCTGGTAGTCTTCGTCTGGATAACGGGCCAGATCCCTAGCGAGCGGGGTGTTCTTCTCGACCGTCAGGGCGTAAGCCGATACGTGCATCGGAACAGGCGAAAGCTCCAGCACCTTCTGAACAGTCTCTTCAAGAGCCGCCAGCGATTCATTTGCAGCGCCATAGATCAGATCCACCGAGTAGTTTTCGATTCCCGCACCATCGATCGCCTCGACCGCTGGATAGATGTCCTTGGGATCATGGGACCTTCCCAGCGATCGCAGCACCTCCCCAGAAAAGCTCTGAAGGCCAAGCGAAACCCTGTTCACCCCGGCATCTTTGAAAGCCTTGAGCTTGTCGCGAGTCACCGACTCTGGATTGCATTCGACGGTGATTTCAGCCCCAGGTTCGGGACCTATTTCCTCGATGATTCTTGCGATGTCGCGCGCCGGCACCAGTGAGGGCGTGCCGCCACCAAAGTAAAGAGTCTGGACGGAAAACGGATCACCGACTTGGCGCCTCAGCCTGAGCTCGGCTAATACAGCCTCAATGTAATCCCCTATAGCACCTTCTGATCCCGCCCAAGTGGCGAAGGCGCAGTAGTCACATCTGGAGACACAGAAGGGAACATGGACGTAAAGCCCTATTGATGAGTCCACTCACTCAAGGCTAGACCAGACATGTGCTTGTGGTCACCGCCTTTTGGAAAGCTTCTTTCCTAATGAGTGATCCTTAGTCCCAGATCCTCTAACCTCTTCGCCATCTCCTCTGCAGTCAGCTCGAAGAGGCATGCGAGCACCTTCAGATCTTCGTGGCGAATTGTGATCATGCGCCCATTGAAATCCTGCCTTTGAACCTGGATCATCGAAAGGTAGCGGCGCAAGAGGTCCTTTTCCGGACCTTCCATCAGATTCAGCTTTATCAAATCGATGGTCACCTTGATACTGGGCTCGATCAGTGGCGCTCTTCTTTCTTCGGTGGGCGTCACAGAGAAGGACTCAACAACTTCCTCTGAAGAGTTGGCAGGCACAGAGAAATTCACTAACGGAGCTATCGGCGCCTTCTGTGTTACCTGCTTTGGGAGAAGCTGGTCAACCGGCACATCGTATAATTCTGCCAGCCGCTGCAACCTGGGCACCGAGATAGAGCGCTCTCCGCGTTCGTAAGCGCCAAGCACACTCGCCTTGAATTCTTGATTTGAAGCTTCTTCGACTGCATGAAGCGACAGGTGCTTCTGCTTGCGGACTGACCGGAGTCTAAGTCCGACCTTCCTCGCAAAACCGTCAGATACTTCTTCGTCCTCGTTCACAGCCATTAGTTTTAGTCGTGAAGCAACCTAAGTTCAGCAATAGTATTCGCATAGTCACTTTCCGTGGCAAAGTAGCGCGTCGTGTTCACTTTCCTAAAAGTCCTGCTCGCTTCATAGAAAGGACCGCCGACACCGCAACCGCAGCCGTCTCAGAACGCAGGACATTATGCCCCAGATCAATTTTATTAGCGAATAACTCCAGTTCAGACTCGCTAAATCCCCCTTCAGGGCCAACTACTACGGCAACTTCAAGTTCCAATGACCCGTTGCCACCGAGAGTGCATATACCACACGCTGGGTACATTCCCGGAAAATCCCCGATAGACATGATGGGCTCCAAGTTTGGCAGGAATGCTGAGCGAGACTGCATTCCCGCTTCTCTTATCACCCTCTGAAGCCTTGCAAACTCGCGGCCGCCACGTTCAAGCCCAGCCTCTCTGACCGAGGAGAACCTTGAGTGAAGCAGGTGGATCCTGTCGACTCCCAGCTCTGTCATCTTCTGCAGCGCCCAGCTCGCTCGATCGAGCGAAGGCAGGCATAGCCCCACCACTATCGGTGGCTCCTGGTTTGCTGAAACATGGACATCGCTGACGAACTCGATGTCGACACGGTTTCTTTGCTGAGATCTGCCATCTGGGCGCAGAACTGCAATTCTCCACTTACCATTTCCATCACCCAGTGTGATGCGATCACCAGATTTTAGACGACGCACCGTTGCGAGATGATGCAAGTCCTCATGGGTGAGCCGCTCCACCGCCAAGTCATCAACTATGACATGTGCGACACCCGAACCAGACAGAGTGGGGAGACTCTCCTTTTGCATCACGCCCCGTTATTTGAACGCAGACTTGATCTTGGAGAAGATTCCGTGGTCCCTGTCAGCGACTTCTTCCCCCCTGATCTCGGCAACCTTTCTGAAAAGCTCGTCTTGTTCGGAATCAAGATGCGTGGGAATCTCGATCTGAATAGTCACGATGAGGTCGCCCCTGCGACCGCTTCCGCGGACATCCGGCACTCCCCTGCCCCTCAACCTGAACTGCGTTCCAGACTGGGTTCCTTGGGGAATCACCAAATCCTCGACCCCGTCCAGAGTTTCAAACTTCAGCGCAGCTCCGAGCACCGCCTGAGTCATAGCTATTGCAAGATCGCATCTGAGGTCGTTCTCGTCGCGCCTGAATCGAGGATGAGGCTTGACCCTAATCTGCACATACAGGTCCCCAGGCAGGCCTCCTCTTGGGCCAGCAGGTCCGCGACCCGCCAAGCGGAGCGTTGATCCATTGTCAACGCCGCCCGGAATCTCCACTGAGTAGGTCCTCTCCTCCGTTCGTCGTCCTTCTCCACGACAATCCTGGCAAGGAGTGGTAATAACGGTCCCCTCGCCGCGACAGCGGTCACACGGGGCAGTGGTAACCATGCGACCGAGAAGCGACTGGGCTACTCTCCTGACTTGGCCCGTGCCATCACAGACTGGACACGTACTAGCCGCAGTTCCCGGCTTTGCTCCCGTTCCTGAGCAGGTCGCACAGGTAACTGGCAACCGAAGAGTTACGTCCTTGTGAGTGCCGAATACAGCCTCTGTGAAGGTAAGGTCGACGTTGACCTCGCTGTCGGCACCTCTCTGAGGGCCTCTTCGGGGCTGCGTGAAGCCGCCGCCAAAAGCTGACCCGAAAAATGCTCCGAAAATATCATTGATCCCTGCACCGAATGGGCCCGCATCGCCCATCCCACCACGCAAGCCATCTTCGCCATAGGTATCGTAGATTCGGCGCTTCTCTGGATCCCTCAAGGTCTCATAGGCTGTGGTGATCTCCTTGAAGCGATCTTCAAGATCTTTGTTGCCCCCATTTGCGTCAGGGTGCAGTTCTCTGGCAAGCCGACGATAGGCCTTCTTGATTTCTTCGTCCGATGCATTTCTGGACACACCTAAAAGGCTGTAGTAATCGTTTGCCACCTAATTCCTATCCCTCACTGAGTCTTTTCCCTAAACCTGTACTTACCAAATTCACCGCTGCCAAAACCTTTGGATAATTCATCCGAGTCGGACCTACCAGGCCTATAGATCCAACTTTTTCACCCTCGACGATGTAGGGAGAAACCACCACCGAGCACTCTGCTAGGGGCTCGATTCCGAGTTCTGACCCGATTGCGACTTTCTGGCCCTTGGATAGCACGTCACGAATCAGCGAAACAACCAGAAAGTGCTGTTCCAGAGTTGCCAAGACACTTCTGACAGTGTCGACCGCATCAAAAGCGCTGGCTACCTTCGACGCACCCTCTATATAAACGCTTTCTGCCTCGCCCTTTAATTCTTTGAGAGCATCTAGTGACAAAGTACAAAGCTGGTCAAACTGCAGATCTCCTGAGGAAGAATCGGCATCACCCAATGAGCCGAGGGGGACTCCCCTTAACTTCTTGGTCAAAAAGTTTGATGCCGACTCCAAGTCTGACTCGCTTGCTTCACTGGCCAGGTCAAGAGTCTTCTTCTCTACGGCTCCTTTGGAGTCAACCATCAGAAGCAGCACTCTCTTCGGATCGAGAGAAACGAGCTGGATCGAACGGATAAGGCTTGTCTCGGGACTCGGGCCTGTCACTACCGCCGCGTAGTTGGTTAGCTTTGTCAATAACCGGGATGTGTCGCTAAACATCTCCGCCAGAGCGCCATGGGCTTTCGTGAAGAACTCTTCAACGCTCTTGAACTGCATTACGTCGGAGTTTTGAGTCTCGTCGACAAATGTGTCCACATAGTACCTGTACCCCTTGTCCGTTGGGATCCGCCCCGCACTGGTGTGGGGCTGTACCAGGTACCCTTCGTGCTCCAGGACATTCATCTCGTTTCTTATCGTGGCAGGAGATACCTGCATGCCTGCTACACGCGCGACATGAGATGAGCCGACCGGCTCGGCACCCTTCACATATTCATCAACAACCGCCCTAAGGATAGCGGCTTTTCTTGAGTCTATAGAACCAGACACAATTCCGCCTTTGTAAGAACGTCCTTAGCACTCTATTCTATCGAGTGCCAACGAATCTAGAAATCACTCAGCGGTAACCAAAGTGCCAGGAAGGTGATTTTTTGACTTTACAACTCCATTGAACATTTTATCTGAAGCATGATACCCGTGCTATCAGCACAAGATAGGCCCAGCTAGACGAGCTGTGGGCCTGCAAGAGCTTTCAGGGCGATGCTTCCGTCCGCTTGCCAGGTCACTAACATCGGATCTGCGAGATGCCCAACGAAATTCCCTTTCTCATCATCGTTCGCAAAGGCCATGAAATACCATTGAGAGTCACGATTTTGGATCATGCGACCGGAATATAGCTTGTCGTCAGTGATGAGCTGTGCATTATAGATGTCAAAAGGACCAAACATGGACTCTGCAGGTACAGCCCAAACGCCACCTTTCCCGCCTCCTGACTCGCCAGCCGATCGTCGCACTATTGAGAACTCCCTAGACAGACAGGAGAAGAGCAAGACCGGACGACCGTCCACCATCGACATCTGGGTAACCTCAAGATCACCAAATCCCGCTCCTGGCTCCGATAACGGGGGCTGTATCTCCCAGTTGAGAAGATCATACGAAACTGCATGGCCCACAACGCCTCTGTCGTCGTCAACACCGGTCTTGGCCCGGGCAGTTATGAACATGTGCCACCCTACTCCCTCGGGATCAGGGAACACCCATGGATCGCGCCAGGTTTCGTTAGGCCACGTGGATTCACCTAGCTTCTCATACATCCTTGCATCAGCGGCCAAGGGAGCAAAATCACGTCGCTTTTCCCACGTGTAAAGATCTTCCGATGTTGCAAGGCCGATCCTCTGAACCAGCCCGCCTTCCCTGTAGGAGATGCCCGTATAGAACATATACCAGAGACTGTCAGGGCCCTTGATAACTGACCCTGTCCAGGTTGCTAGATCGTCAAATGCTTCCTCGTCTGATGGGGCCATCGCATCTTCGCAAACAGTCCAGTTGAAAAGATCGGTTGACACTGCATGACCTACGCTTGTCCTTGTGTGGCGTCCATCCGGGTTTCTCACGAGATCTTTTCGTCCGTCAGGCGAGTGATATACCTTAGATGCCTTGAGAAAATAGATATGGTACTCATCACCGGTATCAGCAATCCAAAAATCCCAAGTCCAGGTATCAGCTAGTTGCAGCAAAGCTAAGTCCCATTCTCTTGAAAGCCAGTTATGCAGTCTTCGACGCACAATATCCAAATGATTCTGGTTCCGCCCAGAATTCCGCAGTCCAGCCCGAACTCCATCCCAGGATCATTGCACTTGATGAACTTCAACTTATCAAACAAGATACGGTGATTTCTGTCAGAGCATTGATTGTACCGCGGCCAATCCCTGTGGACAGAGTCCGCAACATGCCTTTCCGCGCCTATTTCATCAAGTAGATCACCTCCGCGCGCCGATTACCACAGATTTTTCAAGATTCCCGCCACATCCAAGGTGGTCTTCAATGGTTCAGCCAACAGCTGCAACCCTCCCGAGTCATCACACTCTCGCTTCGCTTTGTCAAGACTGCAACTTCGGTGCTGCGACATCTCACTCATCAAGCCTCAAAGCGGAGATGAACGCTTCTTGAGGCACCTCAACACGACCTATGTTCTTCATCCGCTTCTTCCCCTCTTTCTGCTTCTCGAGCAGCTTCCTCTTGCGAGTGATATCACCCCCGTAGCACTTTGCCAGAACATCCTTCCTCCGTGCCTTTACGGTTTCGCGAGCAATGATCCGCCCACCGATGGCAGCCTGGATTGGTACGTCAAATAACTGCCTTGGAATCAGTTCCCCAAGCTTGGCAGTCATCTTCCTTCCGTAGTCATACGCCTTGGACCGATGAATGATCGCAGAAAAAGCGTCCACCGGCACCCCATTCAACAAGATGTCGAGCTTGACAAGATCACTCTCACCATAGCCAGCCGGTTCGTAATCAAGGGAGGCATACCCTTTTGTCCTGCTCTTAAGCTGATCGAACAGGTCAAGCACCACCTCGGCTAAAGGGATCCGGTAACCGATCTCAAGTCGTTCGGGCGAAAGGTACTCCATGCGGTTCATCTCACCTCGCCTGCTTTGGCAAAGCTCCATAATCGCACCAGTGTACTCAGAGGGGGTGATGATGTTGATCTGCAGGAATGGCTCTTCCACTTTGGCGATCGACTGAGCCTGAGGCATATCGCTTGGCCTGTCGATCTTTATCGGAGAGGCCCCACCTTCCAAGTATGCAATGTATTCGACAGAGGGCGAAGTCGCGATCAGCGAAAGGCCAAACTCTCGCTCAAGCCGCTCCCTGACAATCTCCATGTGAAGCAGGCCGAGAAAGCCGCAACGAAAACCAAACCCCAGGGCTCCCGAAGTCTCGGGCTCGTAGGTGAACGAGCTATCGTTCAGCCTGAGCTTCTCTAGCGACTCTCTAAGGTCTTCGAACTCGTCACCGTCGATCGGATAGAGACCGCAAAATACCATCGGCTTGGGGTCTTGATATCCCTCGAGTGGCTCTACAGCCGGGTCGGAAAACGACGTCACCGTCTCCCCAGATCGTGCTTCGCCAACATCCTTGATTCCAGCGATAAGATAGCCAACCTCTCCGGGACCTAGTTCATCAACCGGCACCTGAGCCGGTGTTCTGATTCCTATCTCTTCGGCTTCATGAACAGCCGCGGTTTGCATGAACCGCAATCTCGAATTTGCGCGGAGAACGCCATCGAACACGCGCAGCGAAGAAATTACCCCCCGGTACTGGTCGTAATATGAATCGAATATTAAGGCCCTCAAAGGCTTGTCTCTATCTCCGCTCGGAGGAGGAATCCTTTCAACTGCGGCGTCCAAAAGACCAGGCACCCCTTCTCCGGTCTTGCCCGATATCCTTAGGATCTCATCAGCCGGGATCCCGAGAACCTTCTCTATCTCGGCCGCATACCGATCAGGATCAGCCGCAGGCAGGTCGATCTTGTTAAGTGCTGCAACAATCTCAAGGTTGTGCTCCATAGCCAGATAGCAGTTCGCAAGAGTCTGAGCCTCGATGCCCTGAGATGCATCGACAAGGAGAATGACCCCTTCACAGGCAGCGAGCGAACGCGACACTTCATAGCCAAAGTCCACGTGCCCCGGTGTGTCTATCAGCTGGATGGTGAAGTCCCTCCACCGGACTCGGACATTCTGCGCCTTGATGGTAATGCCGCGTTCGCGCTCAATATCCATCGAATCGAGATACTGCTCCCGCATCTCCCTAGGATCTACCGCGCCGGTCAACTCAAGAATTCGATCTGACAGTGTCGATTTGCCGTGATCTATGTGAGCGATAATAGATAAATTGCGAATTTTGTTGGAATCAATCATTTTTCTCTACAAAAGATTATGCTGCCAAAGCCCGAGAATCGGTGTATCCGATCTAAACTCTTTTTCCCAGCATCCACCTTTGCACTGGATCAAGTTTTGCGTCACAGAAACGGACACGGAAAACACAATGGCAAATATCAAGAGCCAAATAAAGAGAAACAAGACAAACGAAATTCGCCGGCTTAGAAACAAGTCGGTTCGCTCCGAGTTGAAGACACGAATCAAGACCGCAGTCACAGCCGTGGAGAGCCACGAGGAAAACAGCGCCGAAGCCATCAAAGCCGCCGTCAAGAAATTGGACAAAGCGGCCTCAGCAGGCATAATTCACAAGAACCAAGCTTCAAGGCGAAAGGGACGTCTTATGGCGCGCCTTACCAAGATAGAGCGCGAAAACTCAGAGGAAGAGTAAAAACTCCAAGCTAGCCCTTCAAAGTCAGACCTCTGTGTGCCTTTGCGGTTTGAAGGCGCGATATTCACCGCAAGCAACCGGTCGAACCTCAGTCAATTACTCCTTGACTCTCGCCCTTTAGCGATGCGAGAACCGCTGGGTGCACCACCTGTCCTTGAGAGACGTTCAACGAACCTTCGAGACGCTCTGATTCAGGATCGTGAGCTAGATCGATAAGCCGTGGAATGACGGCGGCCGAAAGCGCTTTTGAAGCAGTCCTAGGGTACTGGCCTGGCACGTTGGTCACGCAATAATGAATCACGCCAGACTCGACATAAGTCGGGTGGGAAAGCGACGTCGGTCGAGAGGTCTCGACACACCCGCCTTGGTCTATCGCAAGATCAACTATGACCGATCCTGGGCGCATCGATTCAACCTGATCCCTCGTTATGACAATCGGGGCCCTCGCGCCTGTCACTAGCGCGCCGCCTATGACAAGGTCGGCCGTCGAGACGACCTCGCCAATGTTGTGATGGTTCGAGTAAAGGGTCGACGTGACGATTCCTTGCTCATGCACCTCGAGCAACCTCTCAAGATTCACATCTACACCAGTGACCTCTGCATCCATCCCCCTCGCTCCGCGCGCCGCCATTGTCCCTACGACACCCATCCCTATTACCACCACCCTCGAAGGAGGCACTCCTGCAGCCCCTCCAAGAAGGGTCCCAGAGCCTTCCCCGAGATAGTAGGCACCGATGATGGCAGCGGCTCTGCCGGCCACCTCGCTCATTGGCGCTAGCAGCGGATGACCTTTAGGCCACGTAAGTGTCTCAAAGGCGTATGCTTCCACGCCGGATGAAGCAAGCGCTTCAGTCAATTCGGGTTCCGCAGCAAGATGAAGATAGGCGAACAGTCTGAGCCCTGGCCTGAAATAGGATCGCTCTGCAGGCTGAGGCTCTTTGACTTTGCAGACTATGTCGGCGGACCATGCCTCTTCGGCAGTGTCGACTATGCGAGCACCAACGAAACGATAATCTTCGTCAGTAAAGCCTGAACCAATACCCGCTCCTTTTTGGACAAGAGCATCCAGGCCAGAATGGACCAGCATCTTGACCGCGCTTGGATCGAGGGCAACCCTCCGCTCCCCATCCTTAGTCTCGGTAGGAAGCCCTACTGTCTTCGCCATCAAAATCCTCCTACCTCAAATCAACGCCTGTCCGGATCATCCGTTTCGACACTGAATCTCAAACCATCCGACCACCCGCCAAACCTTGGCAGATCACTCATCCGCTCCGATAACAAAACTACACCCGAACCTGGATTTCTTACCATTGCAAAACTCATTGGCGAAACTGAGTGAGTGTGGGAAGTAGCAACCTGAGGGTGAAGATTTGCTGTCATGCCTTCGAGGCCCCTACGGCGCGCGGCCCGAAGCCACCGCTTCAAGGGTTGTTTGAAAAACTCTTTGCAAGTCGAGCCACGAGGAGTTCTGCGGCAAGCTCAGGAGGCAGGCCCCCCTCCCCTTTGATCTGACGGTCCGCCAGAGACAACCATATGAAAGCCTGAGCAAGCCTTGAATACCCAAGATGCCTGGCGCTTGCAACCATCTTCTTTATGACAAATTCCGGCCTGCTGAACTTTTTGTCCCTCTCGCGAAGGACCGCCAGTGCCTGGCTGGGAGTCCGTATTCCTTCGCCTGAGACAAGAGCTAGTTCTACAAACCTGCGCTGGAGCATTGCAACTACAACCAACGGATGCCTGTTTCCAGCGTGCATCAGCCTGTCCAGCATGTCGAGGGAGTCTTCCACCCTCCCGCCCTCTATGGCGTCAGTTAAGTCCCACGGCGCAACGTCACCAGCGGAAGGTAGGTACAGTTCGAGAGTCGCAACATCGATATGGGCACTTGCGCCAACACTCGCTTTGAGCAGGTCAACCAAGGAAATCGCCCGCGAAACGTCCTCGCCTAAAGTTCGTGAGAGAAGTTGAAAGGCATCTGGATCGAAGCTGAGACCCGAATCATGCACGGTCTCCGCCAGAAAGGTACTCTTATCTCCTCTGTTTTTGAGTGAAGGATCGATCAAACTTCCCTTGGCAGAGAAAAATGACCTCAGTTTCGAATCAACCGTGCCGGTGAAATTTACCAGGATCAAGAAGTTGTCGCCCTGATACGACTCCAGTGCCAAAATCAGAGTCGCAACGTCTTCTGTACTCAACCCCGAAGGGTCTCTAAGTACTATCAATGCTCTCGACGCAAATATGAAGCCTTGAACCAGAGAGCCAACCACGTCTTGAACTGAGCACTCCCCACCTTGAAATACAATTCTCTCGAAATCGGACCCGACCTGAGCCTCGACTGCATCCTGGATCTCTACAAGGGCCTTGTAGACCAGTTCGTGATCGTCCCCTACGATCAGAAATGCCCGGGAGCTCTCCACGCCTTTGAAGCTCATCCCATTACTCCGAAATCCAAAGCGGCGGACTCCCAGCGGCGATGGAGCTGATCACGTCCAATATCTGGCGCGTGCCTAAGACATCATGAACCCTGAATACCTTTGCGCCCTTGGCAGCACCGATTGCAGCCGCAGACAGCGAACCAAACCGCCGCTCGTTGATCGCCTTTCCGAGAACTTCTCCGACGAAACCCTTGTTGGAAGCCGAAATCAAAACTGGATATCCAAGCTCGCAAAGCTGATCTGTGGCAAGCAGGAGTTCCATTGACTGGGCTGTCGTCTTCCCGAGATCGAAGCCCGCATCAACTATGATGCTCTCCCGAGCGATTCCTGCATCGAGTGCCATTCTGACTCTTTCCACAAGAAAATTCCGAACCTCGCTCTTTAGGTCGTGATATACAGGATTGGGGTCGGCCAGCCTTGGAACCAACCGAATATGCGTTGCAACGACCGCTCCGCTGTATCTCGCCACATTCTCCAAATATCCAGGAGAACCAAAACCTGAAATGTCGTTGCCAAGGACTGCACCGGCTTTCATTGCTTCGCCAATGACTCGAGTGTTCCAAGTGTCCACACTCAAGGGAATATCAAAGCGATCTCTCAAGAGCTTCACGGCGGGAATAACCCGTTCAAGTTCTTCTTCCTCTGAGACCTCGGGTCCCGGACCAGCCTTGACACCGCCTATATCTAAGATGTCTGCGCCCTCGTGTACAAGCTGCTCGGCGCGACGGAGGAAGTCATCGAGCTCGAAGTAAGCCCCCCGATCAAAAAAAGAATCCCTGGTGCGGTTCAAAATCCCCATGACCAGGGATCTTTCCTCCAAATCAAACTGGAAGTCTCCGAGCTTCAAAATCATCAGGCCAAACTAGAAAAGCCTCGACGTCAAAGCTTTGCGATACTGAGAAACTTTTGGGTCTGAAGGATCAAATGTCGCCAAGAGATCCAGAAACTCTTTTCTCGCTTGATCGTCCTCCCTGACCGAGCCAAGAAGCTCGTCAAGTCTGGCCTCAACCTCGTGTTGAGATGAAAAGCTGATATCTTTGGACAAAAGTCGAGCTCTTGCCGCAAGCTGACGAAGTTCGTCGTTCTCAGGAACTCTAGCTATCAACTCCAAAGCAGCTTCATACTCGCCATTGTCAATCTTCAAGCTGGCAAGCTTGGCGATTGCGCCAACATGGCCTGGATCAGCCTCGAGAGCACTCAAAAGACTGGCTTCGTCGTTCGCCTCTGCCAAAAGATCCGCTGGAGACTTTATCGGAGCTAGCTTCTCTACCCAAGCCTTTATCTGGTTTTCGGGTATGGCTCCAATGAAGGAATCCACAATCTTTCGGTCCTTGATTGCAAATACAGCTGGAATTGACTGAACCCTGAACGCTTGGGAGATTGCGGGATTTTCGTCGACATTCACCTTCGCGAGCGCCACACGTCCCTCAGTCTCATCAACAATCTTCTCTATCATGGGACCTAATGTGCGACATGGACCGCACCAAGGAGCCCATAGGTCAATGACCACCGGAACTGTCTCAGACAGATCTAGGACTTCCTTCTCAAATGTTGCATCCGTAACCTCAATCATGATTAGAGCTTATTCCAGATAGACGAGTAAAACATCAACAAGCGCATACACCATAGGGTATGGGTGCACGAGATGGCGACCGACTTGGCGGGAACGACACTTCCGCAATCTTCTTCGGCCCAGTGTTGCATCCCAGCGAAAGCTACACACAAGCTTTGAATTCGCCAGCGAAGATTGCTATTACCAGCAGGGTTAGATCACGAGCGAGATCATCTTCGGAAGCTTTACTATGGTCTTTTTTAGCTGTTTGCCACCTATAGCTTGCTGCACCTTTGGCGAAGCAAGTGCAATTGCGACTGCCGTCTCCTCGTCAATTCCAGGATCGACTTCAACCTTGTCCCGAACTTTGCCATTTACCTGAATCACAAGTATCTCTTTCTCTAACTTGATCAGTTCAGGATCTGCCACCGGCCAATATTCAGCATGCACAAGCCCCCCATTTCGCCGTTCCCAAATCTCTGCGGTCACATGGGGAGCCATGGGAGCCAGGAGCTTGGTGAGAGTGTCGACCGCAAAATCAAAGGTCTCCCTTTGAGCACCAGCTCCCCCGTAGCGATAGAGAGAATTTGTGAACTCCATCATTGCCGCCACTGCGGTGTTGTAAGACCACCGCTCGTAGTCCTCTGACACCTTTGCAATCAACCGATGTGTGAGGCGAAGCATGTCAAGATCGGCAGAGGTCGTCTCGCGATCATGCATCTTTATTGCCACGCCTGGAAAGCTCTCAGCACTGCCAAGAGCAATTCTCCATACACGGTTCAGAAACCTGAAGCATCCGTCTATAACGTCGTCGGTCTGATCAGACCAGTCGAAATCATCAGCCGGCGGGCCAACAAAGAGATGAAATAGTCGAAGCGAATCCGCGCCAACGGAGTCAAAATACTTCTGCGGAGCCACTAGATTGCCCTTCGACTTTGACATCTTCGAGCCACCCAAACGAATCATTCCTTGGGTGAAAAGTCTCATGAAAGGCTCTCTGATATTAGAAGGTACAAACCCAAGATCAGCTAGAGCCTTGGTGAAGAATCTGGCATACATCAAGTGAAGAATTGCATGCTCGATCCCCCCAATGTACTGGTCCACCGGCATCCACGCCGCGACAGCATTCTTGGAAAATGGCGCATCATCGGCGGTTGGATCGCAGAATCTCAAGAAATACCACGATGAATCCACAAAGGTATCCATAGTGTCGGTTTCACGGATCGCCTTTTTTCCACACCTTGGGCAACTCGTGTACTTGAAAGTAGGATGGATCGCAAGGGGCGACTCTCCAGTGGGCAGGAACTCCACGTCGTCGGGAGCCAACACGGGGAGCTGATCCAGCGGGACTGGAACCAAGCCACAATCTGAGCAATTTACTATTGGTATCGGACAGCCCCAGTATCTCTGACGGGATACAAGCCAGTCTCGCAAACGATACTGCACCGTGCTTTCGCCAATACCGGCTTTTACGAGAAACTCTGTTGCCTTCTCCTTGGCTTGATCGATTTCCATCCCGTTGAGCCAATCAGAGTTGATCTTGGTACCCTGCCCGGTATAGGCCTCTCCTTCGAAATCATCTGGAGGCTGAACTGTCCTGATGACAGGAAGTCCGTATACCTGGGCAAAGTCATAATCTCGCTGGTCTTCTCCAGGAACCGCCATGACTGCACCGGTCCCGTAACCCATGAGAACATAATCCGCGATGTAGATTGGAACTTCCTTGTTCGTAAAGGGATTCACGGCGTAGCTACCTGTGAAAACACCTCTTTTTACTTTCGTTGTGACCTCGATCGATTGGCGCTCGATCTCGCTTCGATCGATTGCCTCGGTCCGAAATGATTCAACTTCGTCTCTATAGTCGTCCGAAGTGAGTAGGTCAACAAGTGGATGCTCCGGAGCAATGACAGCATAGGTCATTCCGAAACTTGTGTCTGGCCTTGTAGTAAAGACTTCGAGAAACAAGCCATCGGATCCGGCAATTTGCATCTTGAATCTGGTTCCTTGAGACTTTCCGATCCAGTTTCGCTGCATCGTCTTCACGCGTTCGGGCCATTCCAGGGATTCAAGCTCGCTCAACAGCTCATCTGCATAGCGGGTTGTTGCCAGAAACCACTGCTCCAGATCCCTTTTGACAACAAGGTCTCCTGAGCGTTCACAAGTCCCATCGGCCAACACTTGTTCGTTGGCAAGCACCGTCTGACACCCTGGGCACCAGTTCACGGGTGCATTCTTCTTGTAGGCAAGTCCTGCCTCAAAGAACTTCGTGAATATGAATTGACTCCACTTTATATAGGACGGGTCATGGCTCTTGATCTCGCGACGCCAATCGTAGACAGCCCCCAACTTCTTAACAGATTCCTTCAACTCCTCGATTCTTGCGTCAGTGAATATCCTCGGATGGATGCCAGTCTTGATTGCAGCGTTCTCAGCCGGAAGGCCAAACGAATCAAAACCGAATGGCGACAGGACCGCCTCCCCACGCATTGTCCTGTATCTTACGATCAGATCACCAAACGTATAGTTCCTGACATGGCCTTGGTGTGCGGCTCCGGAAGGATAGGGATACATGCACAGCACATACGCCTTGGGTCTTGAATCGTCGTTGTCGACCCGGTAAAGGCCTTCGCTCTCCCAGCGGGCCTGCCATTTAGCCTCGATCTCTCTAACGTTGTATGATTCCGCCATCTGGTCCAATCACCTTGGTCTTCAATCAGTGGATCCTGCCCTATCAAGCTAGTTGGTGCAGGCCCAACAGGCCTATGCATTGCGCATCAATTACGTTATAGCTGGAAGTGTCGATCTATATTGTTTACATGAAGGATTTAGATGGCATCTGCACTATTCTGATCTAAGTCTCTGCGGGGGCGTAGCTCAGCTGGAAGAGCACTTGACTGGCAGTCAAGAGGTCGTGGGTTCGAGCCCCATCGCCTCCACCGCATAATAGCATGTCAGAAGTATTATCTATCCTCATTGCGAATATTGGACACTGTTTTGGACACGCTCTGGGACACGCTAGATTTCTTGAGACCACTCAAAAAACTCCCCATTGTTTCGGTTGCTCCACGCAGATGTTCGGTTGTGAGATGCCCGTAAATGTCGGATGTGATGCGGATGCTCGCGTGTCCCAAGATCCTCGACACCTGCTCCAAAGGGACGCCCTGAGACAGGAGAATCGTTGCAGCGGAATGCCGGAGTTCGTGGATGTGCCAGTCGCCGAGGCCAGCCCTTCGAGCGAGTGTTTTGAAAAGATGTGACGCATTATCAGGATCTAGCGGGGTGCCGATTGGTGTAGTAAACATCGCGTCAGGGTCAGCCCATTTCACCCCGAGACTCAGCAAGTGCTCCTTTTCTGCCAACTGGGATCTTCTATATTCGTCAAGCATGTCGCACAAAAATGTCGGGAGCGGCAACAACCTGCGACTCTTTTCAGTCTTGAGTGGGCCCACTGTGACCTTGGAACCCTCCTTCTTTCGACTTCGCTCAATTGAGAGAGTCTTGGCTTTCCGGTCGTAGTCGGACCACCTTAGGCCAAGAGCCTCCCCTCGACGGAGACCTAGAGACAAGATGAGTGTCCACAAAGTGCCAAGACGTTCTTCTTTGCAGGCAGCCATTAAGGCTGTGGCCTGGTCCTCCGCAAGAGCCTTGGAGTGGGACGACTGCTGTCTTACGGGTGTGGAGTATTTGGCCGGATTCGTGTCGATCTGCCGCCACCGGATAGCTTGGTCGAGCGCCATTGCCAGCACTGTCCTAAGTAGCCGCACATAGCGCGGCGAAAGACCGGCGTCACTCTTCTGCCTCAGAAAAATGTCAATCTGCCCGACGTTGAGCTTCGTAAGGGCAGTCTCTCCTAGCGCCTCTTTTATGTGTCTAACCGCATACCGATACTGCTCAGAAGTAGCTGCTGTTACCTCAGATGACTTCAGCGCCAGCCACGAATCGAGAAGTTCGCCGACCTTATTCCCCGTCACGTTGGGGTCTCCCCCACGATCACGAATACGCTTGAACTCGACTAGGGCAAGGTTCGCCGCACGAATGGTATCACAAAGTCTTGTTTTCGAGACTTCCTTACCGTTCGAATTCCAGCGCAATATAGCTTTGTAGCGCCCGTCGGAACGCTTCACGATAGTCCCGTCGCCAGCTGATCGCGATCTTTCCATGGGAAAATGGTAGCACTGGGGAAAGTGAAACGTCATTTTGTTAGCGTGGGGCTAACGCAATGATATCAGGCGTGGCAATGATTCCTACGGATCAGAAGGTCGGGGGTCCGAATCCCTCCGAGCGCGCACTATATTAGCAGGTACCAGGTCATATTCCCAAAAGTAGGTTCTCCTCTAAAAACATTCTGGTGGGTAGCTGGTGTACAGTTGGGCAAATTTCCCTTTCCCGCCACCCTGCAAATAGCAGACCCTCAAGGGGTCTTCGGACCAAAGTAGAACTACGCTGGCTGTCGTCCTATTGGTCACCACTGCCATTTTGGATACTCAGGGTATTCTCCTGACAAATCTGATGAATTGCGAACCTACCTACTTATTCTGTACGTACCGTACTTTGCTGCTCATATTTCATGGGATCGCGCGCCGACAAATCCTTCGACTGCCATTTAGCGGTCATGTGTTTTATCCGGAGAAAATCAGGTCTGGGAAACAGCAACACTATAGTGTTGCTTTGTTTCCCATTGAGACCGAGAAGATGTTTCCAATAGTGTTTCCTGAGCATATCTCCTGGTCACACAGTTACCGGGAAACGTTCGTTAGTAACAGATTCTTGTTTCCCAATTTTGTTACTGATTTATGTTTCTGGGTAACAAAAAGAACTAAATGGCAGTGTCTGAGTCTTCCTCCAGCTAACCATTCTTTATGCACATCTCACCTCGAGAATCTTGGTCGTAACTACCGACCTCTTTCATATTCCATTTTCTCAGGGCATGAGTTAACGCGCAATAAGGCCCACTAATTAACTTTACAAATCGGTAATATGCATTTCTTCGATGAACTCGTGCTTCATTGCCTGAACGCAACACATCTTTCAACTTTGAATTAATGCGTTAACTATGTATGCAAAACGACCTATTATGTTGCAGATGGCTACCAAAGACGACAAAAATGCGGCAATGTTTGGCTTTCGCATAGACCCGGAGGTGCGACGCAAACTTAGGATTTGGTCTATTCAGCATGACGTGGCAGTGGCAGAGATCGTCAGAGGGTTGATTGAGATTCTGCTGGACGAGCGGGATGAGTTGGGGGCAAAGTTGCGGGAGAGGTTGACGGGGGAATGACAAACCTTCTATCTGTTATCACAGGTGGGATTCTCACGCTCTTGGGTGGATTTGTCGCTAATCGCTATCTGATCAAAGCCCAAGAACGGAAGTGGGAAGCTGAGCAGACGGGTCTTTACAATCGAGAAACAGCAAAAAGATTACGAAAACTTTATAGAAAGATGGCGGAATCAGCAACGACGATTGAGGGCATCACACGACAACGCTCATCGGTGAGTGACGCCGATCAGACGCCCGAAAACCGAGACAAGCGCCACGCCCTTATGCTGGTGAATGCCCAAAAGCAACTTTCAAAAGTAGGGGGGCAAATCATGATCGAGTCAGCGGCTAACACGGTGAGAGAGAAATTTGTTGAGCTCCACACTACTTTTGACTGCTACCTGCGTGAAGAACAGTCTGGCCAGGTCGGCGGCGTGTATCAAAAGAAGATCCGAGACCTTGAAAGCGTGATCCTCGGACTCGCAAATGAAATCCGTGCAACGGCACAGCAGCACTTGAAGGAACTCGATACTCCACCCAAGATAGCTCGTTCGAGAAAGAGTGGTAGTCAAACGCAAGTGCAGCCAATAATTTCAAACGATATCAACTCAGAAAACAACTGAATGTTCAACCATTTTCCGGGTATTCACGAGGCAGCTCACTCAGACTCACCTCCGGTAAAACCCAAGCGCCAACAGTGTAGACCGAATCGCTGAATCTGTTTCGTTGAAGGATGGGAGCTTGCAGAATCAACCTCCACTTTTGCCGAGCACCATCTGGTGAGGTAAATGCCACAATGTCGACATTCACTTCTTGGTCACCACCCTGGTCGATCCATTGTCGCAGGGAAGTACCATCTCTGACAATTACTCCTTGTGATTCGCCCGGACCAATCGTGAACGTGTTGTCCTTAATCAGCGGATCGAATGAGTCTATAGTCCTTGCTTCATCTAATTTGGGAGAAGTCACCTCTTCGTACTCGTCAAAGTCGCCGCAAAACTCACTTCGTTGACAGGCTATGGTAACTGAGGCTGTGCGATGACCTTCGTTCCTAAAATTAACAAATACTCCGAGTAGGATGCGCTGTTCAGCGTCTCCCGGATAGGCGAGCGAATGGCCCGGCTTTACCTCTGCCGGAGGGCCGGCCAAAGCCAAGGAAGCAACATAAGGGCTCAAAATCCATCGTGCTCGTAGAGCTCTTGGCGGCTCAATATGAATTTCAGGTCCCAGATAGTCACTTCTGCTCTTGGCGGCTCCAATCACCGATTGCTCCGCAGCATTAGCAGAGCGTTTTGACGAATCTGAAGACCTTTTTGCAAAAAAGACACCTGCAGCCGATAAGAGAATCGCCACAATGGCCATTATCAAAGTAGCGATGGTCACGTTGCGTAACCTTTCCAAATTGCCAATGCACGTGTCACAGTATGCCTACTCATCCGTTTTCTCCCTCAATAAGAATGTCCCATATCTGAACCGTTGAGCCTTATGGTATGCGTCGACTAACAGGGTTGCTATTTCGGGAACCACAACTTCTGAGCAAACTAGCAACATCGACAGTCAATCATTCAGGAACCACTCGAGTTCCTCGCCCCCCTCCAAAAGCTTCGCAAAGCCAGTCCCAAGCAATTTCCATCGGTCAATGTTCTGATCGCCTAAACCAAGCCTTACAGCAGTGTCATACGCCTCTTGATTACCATTCGCTCCCCCAGCGACAACGAGCGCCTTGTATGACGAATTCATAAGAGGAGGGATAAGCGGAACGAAATGCGATTCCAGGCCCCGCCATCCGATCGTCAGCAGTCTGGTAACGCGACCGCTCAAGTCCGCAAATGTTTGCTCCTGTTCTGTTGGCCATACAAATAGATTCTTGCCGTCCATCGGAAGAGCGAGAGCGGGGATTAGTTTCTCTGCAAGGGCATCGCCCGAACCGTTGTATCCAAACTCTTGAGGAATGATCTGACTCCTATCAATCCCATGCTTCAGTGCCATTTGAATCGCGTTACGAGCGGCGTTCTCCAATGGGATCCCTCCCGGCCGTGAAATCATCGGAGACATTAGCCGATCTAAAGGGTTGGTCGGAGGTGAATTCACCCACCAGTACCAGCAGGCGGAACCATGAGGCTTGAGGAGACGAGTCAACGGGTCTTTGACATAGTCCTCAAGTTCCAGCGGATTGAATGAAGAAGAACACGCTTTCATTGCAGTCTCAAGGATGAGGTCGTAATTGAACGAAACAAAGGTGACCGTTCGATCGGGTTTCCGCGTTCCCCAGTAACGCACTCGGTAAATGAGTCGCACATGATTTGTGTCGCCACCACCAACTTCACGCCGATGCATGAGATCTGTACAAGCATTGAACAGATCGCGTAGATAGAAGCTAAATGCGAGAAGCGATACATGGCGAGCGGGGTCCAGGAGTGCCCCCGATTCATACTCGCGAAGTGCTGCCTCCAACGTTTTGACTCGCTCTTCTTCTTCAGAGTTGGCGAAATTACTTGGAAGGGTTGCTCGAAGCTGTGAAACCACAGGACGTGCCGATTCCCAACGATTTGCTAACCAGTCGGTTAGTTGTCCACGTTCAGCCAACTGTTGGGTGAGTGGTGGACGAACCTCACCTAACTTTGTCCCGCCAAGGACAGCGCTACTAATGTGCGTGGAATTGGGAACGTTGGACGGCAAGCAATCATGAGACGCGCCGGCCCCGAGAATGACTAACATCGCCTCGGGCTTATCCTGATTTGCCGCTGCAGAACCATCTACAACTAACCCTGGATTGGTCATGCCCCAATGATACCGAGATGTTGGTACACAAGTCCTGGCTGATTGCGATTATAGCGAGCTTAGGCTGATCTTTAGTAGCTTCAGGAGTCCCGATTGTCGCATTCAGTCCGTTGAAACCGAAGCCGACTTCCTTCAGGAGCCGAATGTCCAATGCGCAGCCCAAAATCGGCTTACCACGTTTCTCCGAAAAATGTAACCGCTCTCTAATAGAACCTGTTCTGCTAGTTCAATTGGAGCGTTTGGATGGTTGATTCCTAAGGCGATATATTCCAAAGTTAGAGGCATTCGGTTGATGTCCTCAACCAAGAGAATCCACTCACCGTCTGTCCTGCTGTCGGGCTGACTCGAGAGAAAGCCTAAAGAAGCCGTTACGGCATCATCGAAAAACTGGATGTGTTGAATCTCATCACCAGAGTCATTCATGCTCAAGACAGTAGCACAGCTCAAAGACGCTTTAGCGTACATGAATATTTCAACAAGAATCACCCTGTGAAAGTTGATACAGTCCTTAGTATCTGTAGGAGGTTGATCAGATCTGCCTTGTATAAGGGGCTCTAGCATGGAAGAACTGCGGAAGCAACCTGGAAATGAGGGGGAATAGGTGAACTACCACTGGGAATATTTGAGCGTCGACCAACTCGTTCTCTTTGAGGAGGGTAAGACACAGACACGATCGATCCCCATGCGGGGTGTTGCTGCTGAAATTATCAAATTAGGCCCCTACATGGGAGATGGAGGTGTGAAGTACAGAGCGGACGGACCTCTGGTAAATCCGTCACAAGATTTTGACACCAAAGAGGAAGCTATGCGTGCGGTGGAGGCGATCGTCAGTGCCAGTGGTCACGCAGTAGATGAACTATGAACACCCTCTACTACGGCGATAACCTGGATGTCATGCGACAACACACGATAGTCGAGTATTAGAGATCCAAACTACACTACGGAAGGGACAGGTTCTGCCACGTCTTGCCGCCGTCTGTCGTAAGGACCAATCCATTATTAGAGAGGCAGGGCGCTGGATTCGGAGCAGAACGGTCTGGACACGTTGTTGTGTCAATTTCCGCGACTCCATCACTATCTGATGTGAAGACAGCCGCCTGCAGATTGGTCAGTGTGCGATTTGGAGTTACAGAAGTCCACGTCTTGCCGCCGTCAGTGGTCTGCATGACTAAGTGCGAGCCGATAAGAAACCAGTCGTTTGCTGAGACTATTGACCATGCAGACACATTGTCATTTACCAGCGGCAATGATACCTGGCTCCACGTCTTGCCGCCGTCTGTCGTCATATCCATATAAGGCAGTAGCGGATTATGTCCGAGCGTCTTCTCGAAATAAACATAGACGAATCCATCGAGCGAGTTGAGAAATATCGGTGCACCAGTAATGTTTTCTGCCACGTCGCCAGATGGAATTGGCAACGAAACTGCGTGCCACGTCTTGCCGCCGTCTGTGGTGCCGAAAAGTGGATGCGCAGCAGGTGCTCCGGCTGCAAATCCAACTGTTGGTGTTATGAACTCAACTGGACCTGCTGCACCATTTATCTGAGTCTCGAAATTCCATGTCTCACCACCATCGGTTGTCTGGAACACATCCGTGAATGCAAACGCAGATCCACTGGGAAGATTGACACTTGCCCAGCCATCGCTGGCATTGATGAAGCTCACTCCCACTGGCCCAGTTCCCTGCGAAAAAGTCTCCGGAAGATTTGTGGTCTGCCATTTCTGCCCACCGTCTAGAGATGTTGCAATTTGGACTATTCCATTAGACGTAACATTCGCCATTGCGGTTATGTTCTTTGTTGTCGTCATAGGGAGGGCTCCGGCGGCGGGGGTTGATACGTACCTGGTAGGGCGTGTCCAGTTCGGTGGGGTTTGGTCAACCCAACTTTTCCCACCATCGGAGCTATAGTAAACCTGGTTGGTGGCGAGACGAACCCACAACACTCCGGGACGTGGATTTGCGAACATGGTTATGCGTGGCGTCAGTGTTGAAGAGCTGGAGCGATAGCTCGGTAATGAAGGGCGTCGACCAGATGTAGATATTGAAGAAGTGGTAGTCGGGGAAGCCGGAGTGCTCGCAACCTTAGTCCCACAAGCAGAGACCAAAAGTCCAAAGACTGCGAACGGTAACAGGGTCGTCACCAACTTTGAAACCTTGCCAATTCGACGGGTAGTCATACGTACATACTGCTGCAAAACCTGGTTATCATCGAACTTTCGTCTATTCATAAAGTAGTCATCCCCTCTACCTATCAGCAAAACCAAGTTTGATTAATAACGCCTCCTCGGTCTAGCACTTGATACCCTCAACAGAGAGTGTCGGCACTTACGGAATTACCTTCACTTCCACCTCCATCACTTGAGCTGCCATAGTCCCATGTTGATTCCGCCAAACCATTGCTCGCCCCAGCATCAATACAGTCGGCATTGTAGGTCAGATTATAAGGAGCTCCTGTATTGTAGTGATGCCCATATTGAACATCACGCTGATCATTAATCCAGTCACCATTTGGAATGGAATATCCTAAGTTCCAAAGACTCTCATGATTCCAGTCAGAGCGGTTGCAGAAGTCGTCAGGGGGTTGATTGAGATCCTGCTGGACGAGCGGGATGAGATGGGGGCGCTGCTGCAAGAGAGGCTGATGGGGGAATGATGAACCACAATATGGCAGTCAAGAAAGCAAAAAGGCGCGGACACGAAGAGTGAGGAGGGCTTCGACTACGAGAGCGTCGATCTCAATGGCCTTTTGCACTCGAGAGGATCTCGCACCTGTCGACAGATCAGCCCTAAAAGAAACATTAATGGCCATTCACGTTTAAGTGGGGACAAGGATGCTGAGCTATCTGTGAAAAGTCAGGGACTCTGCCATAATTGATGTTGTTCTACGACTTCAATAAGGAGAGCCCCTAACTATGAACAATCCTACTTCCTTGGCTGAAGCACTGTTCGGACTTGATGGGTTCCAAATACTTGAAGTCACCGAGACACCAGACGAGCTGATAATAAACATCGAGACAAAAAGTGTTGTCGTTGGCTGTCCTACATGTGGCGTAAGAGCACAAGCCAAAGACAGGATGCGTGTCGATATCAGAGATCTTCCCTGCTTTGGAAGACCTGCACGCCTGGTTTGGATGAAGCGAAGATGGCGCTGTGGCGACAGGGATTGTGAAGAAAAGACCTGGACGGAGATTTCGGAGCACGTACCCTCTAGAGAACTTCTCACCAATCGTGCCGGGATAGAGGCAACAAGGCAAGTTGGCGAGCTGGCCAGACCTGTATCTGGTGTAGCCAAAGAGCTCGGGGTTTGCTGGCAGACGGTGATGGACGCAGTAAAGCTCCATGGAGCACCCCTTGTAGATGATCCCGAGAGGGTAGGTAAAGTGGGTGCCCTTGGGATCGACGAGACTTCGTTTCTAAAAGCCACCAAATCCCATCCGACACTTTATGCAACCGGACTGGTGGACCTAGATCATCGGATAGTTATCGACATGGTAGAGGGAAACAGCGCTGCTAGCCTGCGCTCCTGGTGCAGGAACGCCGATCCAGGGTGGCTCGGTGAGATCACGGTAGTGGCAACAGATCTTGCCGAATCATATCGTGCCGGGCTTAGTCCACATCTCGATCATGCGATCAGGGTGGCAGATCCATTTCATGTGACTCAAGTGGCCAACCGCGCATTGGACAAGGTTCGCCGCAGGGTCCAACGGGAGACGTTGGGACGCAGGGGAAGAAAGAATGACCCGCTCTATAGGATCAGAAAACTCCTGCTTTCTGGAGCAGAAAGGTTGGATGAACGTGGTAACGAAAGACTTCTCCTCGGCCTTAGGATCGGAGATCCAGACAACGAGATACACGGTGCCTGGCTGGCCAAGGAGTCGGTACGGGACATATACCTGACGGATGATCCAAGCCAAGCGGAACTGCTACTGGATAAGGCGATCACCGGTTGCCTAAAAGACAAGGTGCCCGAGATCAGATCCTTGGGACGAACTCTCAAACGCTGGCGAACAGAGATACTCAACCATCACCTCACGGGTGCGTCCAATGGCCCGACTGAAGGGCTCAACCTGTGTGTGAAAACGGTTAAGCGTTGTGGCCATGGATTCAGATCATTCGAGAACTATCGGTTGAGAGTTCTTCTTCATACCGGTGGAGTCAACTGGCCTGAACATCCATCTCCGCCACGAATTAGAACACGCAATCCCCACTTAAACGCGTAGGGCCACATTAATACAAGCCTATTTAGCACAATCATCAAAGGTCCGCATCTGAAGCTGACCACATATCTCCGGCCATTTGCGACAGCCTCTCATCGCTTACATCCAGGCCTTCTCGAGAACCGCAGAAGTGAAAGGATTGCCGGAACTCTTCTTGTCTTGGCATGTCGTCGTCCATAGCGGACTGGTCATTTGCGGTACTCGGCAATCTGCTAGCACTGTGGTAGGAGTTGCAGCTTGGCAGTCATATG
>JAJZBG010000034.1 GCA_021799035.1 Actinomycetes bacterium
CAGTGATTATTGAAGCACGCTACGGACCGAGGCTTGTCACAGTTGAGAAGATCAGCTTCAAAGGATCTGCCGTGGTGACCACGCAGTCGGTGGCTGTCCTCATCACCCTTGCAAACAAGTACAACACCAAAGTGTTGCACTCGGTTGAGGATGGCAATGACCGTTATGCGGTCTTTGACAACGGGGTACTCTACGAGTACACAGCGCCGGTTGCGGAAAATCTGGGCTCGATAAGCGATCCTGAAGGGGATAGACTCACGTCGCGGGAGGTGGTCCTTGATGGCTTCGCAACAAAGTAGCGCGTGTGCCGCAGGGATTTCGTATTCCGCGGAAGTCGGAGTGAAGCCTCTCAACGTCGCGATAGTCGACGACGAGAGCGAGCTGACCAACCTCTTGTCTATGATTCTTGCTACCAGTGGAATGTTCAATGTGGTCGCGACCGCAACAAATGGCCAGGATGCGCTCAATATCATTCATGAGAAGCAGATCGATGCCATACTTGTTGATCTGTGCCTGCCCGGCTTGAACGGCATCATGGTCATGGAGCGCCTTCGCGAGACTGCTCCCGGATTGCCGGTGGTCATAATGTCGGGCTTTCCGATAGTGGATGTCTATTTGCGTGGAGCAAAGGGCTATCTCGAGAAGTACGGGGATCTAGAGGACTTTCCAACGAAACTGTTTAATCTTCTTGTTTCAGTTGGATAGTGTGCCCTAATATTGCACTAGACAACAAACCAGGGGCGGACACGCTAGTCATTTGCTTTGAAACTAGCCACTCGGCGGGGTGGTGACGAGTGGAAGACAGCAAGCATGAATAGGCCTGAGTTAGAACATGGCGATGCCCCTGATACTGTTTCGGTGCTTAGCAGGATTCCCGATGAGCGCGAGAGCGATGCGATTCTGCTTTTGAATTCGCAGGGTAGAATCATCGGCTCCAACATCGACGCACGATCCATCACGGGCTATGCCGAAGATGAAATTTATTCCATAGACCTCTCTATGCTTTTCGGTAGAGAGTTCAGCCTCGCTCGCGTTCAGCGATATGGTTCCAGGCTTGACGAGAGCTTTCCGATCGAAGTGGAGACATGGCTTCAACCCAAGGAAGCAGATCTCATTCCAGTCACGGTCCGAGCTTCACGACTGGTGTACGAGAATAGGCAGCAAGCCTATGTGCTGACTATTTCAAAGTCCAGGTTTAGTGGCATAGGTGATTTGATGGAGTGCGGTGCTAGTGTCTGCCTGGTCAAAGAGGAGTATCAAGACAATCTTGAGTTGGTCGCGCACGACACCAAGGGACCACTGGTGACTATAAGGGGCTACCTGCGGCTGCTTCAAAAGCACGATCTCTTGAAGAAAAAGCCCCAGATTGAGACGTTGATTGGCGGGGCTTTGGGTGCGACTGATCGGCTCGAGGAGATCGTGAAAATGATTGTGCCAAAAGGCACAGATCAAGACGCCAACGCCAAGAGATACGTATTTCTATCTGATTTGGCCAAAAGGGCAGCATATGGCTTGGCTCAGGATCTCAGTGTCAATAAAGCAGTGCTTGCCATTGAGAATCTAGGGGTTGCATACGCGAATCCGATAGAGATTACAGAGGTGTTTCAGAATCTCATAGAAAATGCTATTCGATACGGTCATCATCCGAGTGAGCCCTCAAGGATACGTATCGTTTCGGTTCCGAGCGAGGACAATGAAGTCGTGAAGATCATGGTGAGTGATCAAGGGCCGGGAATCGTCCTAGAGGACCAGTTGAAAATCTTCGAAAAGTTCCAGCGATCAAACACCAAGTACGGCGGTGCGGAGGGGCTGGGCCTTTCCATTTGCAAAAAGTTCATCGTGAACAACGGTGGGAGCATCTGGGTGGAATCTGACGAAGGCTCTGGCAGCAAGTTTCTTTTCACCTTGCCGAGGCGAAAATTGTTGAGCCGGACGCAATGATTGCCTGGCACGACGAGTATTCCGTGCTCTCGCGCTCCAGCTGGCCCCTCGTGGAGCTTGACATCAATCAAGACGATTAAATAAGTGAGGTGCGCCACCCGAAGGTGGCGCACCTTTGTCAAAGTGCTAATTGATTCGCCTACAAGATCAGGGATTTCTCTCTAGCTCTCGAGAAGGTGAGCCCAACGCTTTCTCGCAGCCTCCCTGACATCGCGTGGAGGTACGTTCACGGCTGGGAACTTGTCTCGCCACTCCCATGGCCTGCACGCATCAATTAGGGCCCGAGAACTGCTGTAGTCGCCGACAGCTTTCTGGTCAGGGGTGATGCGGGGGTCAAGAGGCGTGCTCCAAGCTCTTTGAACTATGTCGATGGAGGTTGCCGGATCACTCCTGGTTGAAACCGCCCACATTACCTCTTCAAGGTTCGAAGGGTCAATGTCTTCATCCACGACGACGGTGTAGCGCCCAGCATATGCTGCCGATCTGCTTTGCGACGCAAGGTGAAGTACCTGGCGAGCATGGCCTGGATAGCGCTGCTTGATGGAGACCACGGTGAACATGCGTGCTCCGCCAACTTCGTGCTGCCAGACTCCTGTAACGTCGGGGACTCCAAAACGGTCAAGCTCGTCTCTAAGCAACGCTGACCTTAGCACTGCGCGGTAGCGAGCCACTTCGTCTGGTGGTTGTGCGGGAGGCGCACCAACCAGGATTGGGTCGTTGCGGTGGTAGAGAGCTTCAACGTGGAGGACTGGTTCCTTGCGGCTGGAAGAGGCGTAATATCCAGTCCACTCACCGAATGGCCCTTCCATGCGCATGTCATCTGCACTTGCGTAGCCCTCGATCACGATCTCTGCGTCGGCTGGAATCGGCAATCCAGTGACCGGTCCTTCTATGACCTCTACTGCGCTTCCACGAATTGCGCCGACCCACTCGTACTCGCTCACCCCGAAAGGAATTTCAGTGCAGGATGCGAGGAACTGAAGAGGGTCGCTTCCAAATACCATTACGACTGGGCAGCGCTCTCCCCGCTCGAAGTACTTCTGCCTATGCATGCGACCATGCTTGCCCGGGGAAATGTAGTATCCCACGCTGTTTCTGTCGTGAAGCATGACTCGGTAGGTACCCAGGTTAACCCAGCCGTCGTCTGGGTCCCTTGTAATGTCGAAGGAACCGGTGCCGATATAGCGGCCGCCATCAAGTGGGTGCCACATCGGAACTGGGAATTTTGTCAGATCAACATCCGCGCCGCGATATACGTTTTCCATCACTGGACCATCTTTGATGAACTTCGGCGGGATGTACTTCATGGTCTTGATCTTCTTGCGCCATTCATCAGAGAGCGCTACCTTACCGAGTCCAAACGGGAGCCCTAAAGTGAGTGCGATTCTGTCGGTGTGGCCAAAGCTGTTGACCAGTACCCGAAAGGACGGGTCATAGCCGGGGATTTTGTCGAAGATTGCCGCTGGTGATTCAGCCACGTGCTGGAGAACGTCAGCTACTTCGCCGATTTCGTGATCTGTGTTTGCACCAGAGATGTGTCGCAGATGTCCGAGTCCGTCGATGACATCGAGCCATTCGCGTAAACCGCGATCGGCACGACTTTCACTCGGGGCGGGCTGTTCCGCCAGTGCCATTGTTTGCCTCCCTCTTTGGTCCGAACATCGGACCATACTTCTCGACTTTATTCTTCGGGGTTGGATTCTGTCAATTCCGTGCGGCGCCTCCGCAATTGCGGGCTTGTCAACAGCCTTCATTATCGCTCACGGCCTTTTGGATTTCTGCACAGCCATTGGAAGTCTGTGCAAGAATTCCTGAAATTTGTCGCAGAGGCCTTAGGACATTTTGTCCATCGGTTGCTGCGACTGGTGGTGCTGCTGAATGAATATTCTGTCGCCCCTGCTTCTTCGCTCCGGTGGGATCAAACACCTTTCAAGCCAGGAACGTCGGCATTTGCGAATGCATATATATAGTCAAAGCCTGGTGCTCTTCGTGGATTGATGGTGGAGACAGGTTTAATGGGAATTCGCCTCTCTTATGAGGGTCACGCCACGAGTTTTCATTTTTAGCGCCTCGAGGTTTTGCGGTTCTGCTTCCTAAAAAGTTTTGGAGCCGATGGTTGTCTCGCTGGGCTTGCTGATTATGGGAGTCCTGGCGCGGCTGCCAGAGGTGTCTCTCAATAGAACCGGGAAGCTGACTCACACTCGGGCATGTGTTTCTCAACCCCTTGAACATTCTCGTCGTTTCTATGCTGCTTGCATTTCAAAGATCTAAGCTTGGCTCCTGCCATAGGAAGGCGGCTGACGCAGAGAATGGTTTTTTGAACAAAAATCTTGCGTCAAAGCAATTGGTATTTTGTGTAATTTCTCTGTAGGATACGTGTGGCAAAAAAATAATGCGATTCTGGAGACCGGAAACTGCGCGGTCACGGAGTTGACAGACACCATAAGCGGTGGAATACTATTCGTTTTGGTCCTACATTAGGATCTTTTTGATAGACCCCGGAGGTAGATTCATGACCCTTGATGAAAAGTCGGCCGACGTGGCTGCGCCACCCTCTGTAGAGGATTTGCGTTCGCTGCGCGGCAGCCTCGACTGGATGCGCCGCAACGGCTTGCTTCTGGAAACCGATGTGCCGGTATCTGGGGATCTTGAGTTGACAGGTATCCAGAAGACGTTGGACGGTGGATTGCCGATGCTCTTCCACAACGTCACAGGCCGTCCTGAGAACCAGGCTGTTACCAACCTCTTCGGCAACATTGACGTTCTAGACAAACTATTTGGCTGGGCAACACCACAAGAGCGCACTCGCAAGCTTGCCTACGCTCTGACTCACCCAATCCCACCGGAGATCATCACCGACGGGGCTCCGTGTCAGGAAGAAGTGATTACTGACGATCTCGATGCAAATAAGTATGTAGTGCCGATCCGTCACACCCCGCTCGAATCGGAATTGACAGTAGGAAGTGGCAACAGCGTTGTCGTAGGCGACTACTTCAATGGCGGTACTCACATCGGGTACAACCGCATGAACTTCCGTTGGGGTAATGTGGCGACCTTCCAGGCCAGTCCAGGTTCTCACATGTGGCAGGTAATAACTGAGCACTACTATGACGAGGGTGGGATTCCGCTGACGATGTGCTTCGGCCTTCCGATGTCGTCCGTTCTTATGGCTGGTGGCGGATTCGATTACGTGGTTCTTCCTAAGGGCGCTGACGAACTCGGTGTAGCTGGTGCGGTACAGGGTTTCCCGGTGCGGCTCGTCAAGGCCAAGACTGTTGACGCTTACGCTGTTGCCGACTGTGAGCTGGTTCTCGAGGGTTACCTCAAGCCACGCGACAAGCGTTATGAGACCAGGGAATCTGAGGAGAACGACACCCAGGGCCGTTACCACTTCCATCCGGAGTGGGCAGGTTACATGGGTAAGGCATACAAGGCTCCAACTTTCCACGTGACTGCTATCACGCGTCGCAAGCGCGAGTCCAAGCCGATCATCTTCCCTCTCGGTGTTCACACCCTGGATGACTCGAATATCGACACCACGGTCCGCGAGTCAGCAATTTTCGAGCTTTGTGAGCGCCTCCAGCCAGGAATCGTTCAGGACGTAAACATTCCGTATTCTATGACTGACTGGGGTGGCTGCATTATCCAGGTCAAGAAGAGGAACAAGATTGAAGAGGGTTGGCAGCGCAACTTCCTTGCTGCTGCAATTTCTTGCAGCCAAGGTATGAGGTTGGCAATTGCTGTTGACACCGACATCGACATCTATTCGATGGACGATATCATGTGGGCTCTTACCACCAGGGTGAACCCTCACACTGACATTTTGAACCCAGTTCCTGGCGGAATAGGTCAGACGTTCCAGCCGTCAGAGAGAATGACGGCAGGTGGCGGAGAGTGGACTGCTAGCAACACCCGCTTCGAGGGTGGTATGGGAATCGATGCCACAATTCCTTACGGATACGAGAGCGACTTCATGCGTCCTGTGTATCCAGTAGACAGGGTCGATGCAACCAAGTGGTTCAACTCGGATCAAATGGCCCTAGCCAAGTCCGTCATGCACGGTTGGGTTCATTCACTGGCGAGAACTGGACGCTGACATGGCTAGCTCTGTGGAGCAGAATTCTGCTCCGCTGAGCGGCCTCCGAGCTCTTGACCTTACTGGCGAGCTGGGTTGGCTGCTCGGGCGGATTCTGGCTGATGTTGGAGTTGAGGTTCACAAACTTGACCCTCCAGGAGGAGATCCAGGCCGTAAGCAAGCTCCATTGGTCGAAGGACCAGCTGGTGCGGTATCGGCAGCTTGGGTCGCCTACAACATGGGAAAGAGTCGGCTCGATCTGGACCTTGCAACTCAGGAAGGCAGGAGTCAATTTCTAGATCTCGCCGCCGAGGCTCATTTTGTCCTCGAAAGCGAGGAGCCAGGCAAATTGGACAGTCTGGGCATAGGCTGGGAAGCGCTCCACGAGCGCAACCCAGCCCTGATCCTTGTTTCGGTGACTCCCTATGGACAGACTGGTCCACTTAGCAATGTTGCCGCTTCTGATCTGGAGCTGATGTCGTCCGGTGGGGCAGTTTGGCTCACTGGTGACGCTGATCGGCCTCCCGTGCGCATGACCCTCCCGCAGTCCATCTGTTGGGCGGGGAGCTACGCCGCAGTGGGTGCAATGATCGCTCATCACCATCGCCAGTTGACGGGGCAGGGTCAGCACGTGGACATGTCTGCACAGGCTGGCATGCTTCCGGCACTTGTGCATGCTCCTAGCTTTTTCGACCTTCTCGAAGAGAATCCCATGAGGGCTGGCGGCTATCTGGTCGGCCGCAATATCAATGGCGCCGCGATGCGGAACATTTGGCCTTGCGAAGATGGCTACGTTACCTGGGCTATTTATGGTGGCGCTGCGGGTCGGCAGTCCAATCGTGGCATGGTGGAGTGGATGGAAGAGAAGGGCATGGCCCCAGATTTCCTTAGGGAAATGGATTGGAGCACCTTCGATGTTGCCACTGTGACACTGGAAGAAGTGTCCGCGATGGAGTCAGCGATAGCAACATTTTTGGAGACTGTAACTAAAGCAGAATTCCTCCGTCAGGCTGAAGCTCGCAGAATGCTCGGCTACGTGGTATCCACTGCTGCGGACATTGTCTCAGACGCTCAGCTTGAAGCGAGAGAAGTCTGGTCGCAAGATTTTGTTTCCGAAATTGGCAAGAGTCTCAGGTTCCCTGACGGCTGGCTGCGGATTGACGGTGTGCGCCATGGAGTGAGGCCTCCGTCAAATGGAGGGAAGAGATGACAGCTGGATTGCTTGAACGGCACGGACCCCTCTCAGGACTTCACATTGTAGAGTTTGGCGGTTATGGTGCAGGTCCAGCGGTGGGCAAGGCCTTGGCTGAACATGGCGCTGAGGTGGTTCGTATCGAGAGCACGCTTCGCCTTGACGGCTTTCGGACCAATTACCCGCCGTATACGGGCAACATTCCAGGCATCGAGCGTGCGGCGATGTTTGCCATCACAAACGACAACAAGATGAGCGTGTCTTTGAATCTGAAGACTGAGAAAGGACGTGCCCTTGCTGTGCGCTTGATCGAGCGGGCAGAGGTCGTCGTGGAGAATTTCACACCTGGTGCAATGGACAGGCTTGGTCTCGGTCACGAAGCCATGCTGGCTCACAACCCCAAGCTGGTCACGCTCAGCACTTGCAACCAGGGAAGGACAGGACCTCAGGCTAACCGCGCGGGTTTTGGGTCTCACCTGACTTCACTTAGTGGATTCACTGAGCTTACCGGTTGGCCGGATCGTCAGCCGGCACTGCTTTGGGGGCCATACATTGACTACATTGCGGTGGCCTACGGCGTAGTTGCGGTGCTGGCAGGACTCGAGCAGGTGCGCCGCACCGGAGCGGGGTGCCACATTGATCTTTCTCAGTACGAGACCGGAGTCCAGTGGATGGCGCCGGCATTAGTTCGGTACTTTTCGAATGGTGAGATCATGGAGAGAGAGGGCAACCGTGATGCAAATGCTGTGCCTCACGGAGTCTTCCCTTGCGCAGGTGATCAAAGATGGTGCGCGATAAGCGTTCACGACGATGCAGAGTGGGCTCGGTTTGCTGCAGAGGTTGGCGAGCCCTGGGCCAAAGAGCCTGAGCTTGCGAGTGTGGCTGGCAGGCGTGCCCAAGAGGATCGTCTTGAGGAATTGATTGCGGGGTGGAGTTCTGCTCAAGTGAGGGAGTTACTTGTTGAGAGAATGAGAGCTGCCGGAGTCCATGTGGCACCCGTCAATGATATGGGTGATCTTTACTCCGACATTCAACTCAGCTACCGCAACGCGTTCCAGAAAGTTGACCACCCAGTCATGGGAGTGCACGCAGTTCCTGGGCCACCTTTCATTTTGTCGGAGACCCCTGGGAAAGTCACCAGTGGCGCTCCAATGGTAGGTCAGCATAACGAAGCCGTGCTTTGCGGGATTTTGGGTCTATCAGCCGATGAGCTCGAGGAGCTCGGCGCTTCGGATGTTCTCACCTAGCTGGTCGCATAACAGCTGTAGCCTCGGACCTACACGTTGCTCTTGTGATGTGCTGCTGTGAGGATGTGCGAGCAGAACTCGGTCGTGATGTTGGTGATAGTGCCACAATCAGTTTTGGATTTGGTGCTTTTATGAAGCAGGAATAAGCTATAGATATGGAAACAGAAGCAAGAAATCAAACCAGGGGCGAGAGCGGTGATGCAGTTCGCAAAACGCCGCCACCAAAGTGGCAGTTAGCTGACGTGATAGATGTCATATCCGAGACGCCTGAGACGACCACGCTGCGCCTGGCTGTACCGGAGCCGACTGAATTCACTTCCGGACAGTACTACAACATCAGAATCCCGGTTGACGGAAGGCCGCGGCCCATCCAACGCGCCTATTCAATTGCTTCGTCCCCGTTTCCCAAGTACGACGTAGTCGAGTTCGGTATTAAGGAGATGGAAGGCGGTCTCGTTTCGCCCGTGTTGGCAAAGAAGACCCAGGTTGGCGACAAGCTTGAAATTCGCGGACCATACGGCGCCTTCACTTGGACGGAAGAGCTCGGCGGGCCTCTGCTTCTCATTTCTGCGGGTTCTGGCGTGGTTCCGTTCATGTCGATGATCCGTTACGCAAGGGCCAAGAATTTGGCAGTGCCGATGCATCTGCTTTTTTCCTCGAAGTCTTCCGAGTATGTCATCTACAGCAACGAGCTCAAGGAGCTTGAGGCGGAACTGGAATGGCTGACGGTAACGCATACTTTCACGCGCGAACCGGATCACCCTACGGCCAGGTATCACCGCAGGATTGACAAGGAGATGGTGGCAGAGCTGATGGGAGAATCCGGTGCAAAGCTTGCCTACATATGTGGACCACCGGAAATGGTCGAGCTCTGCGAGGTAGTTCTCGTAGATCTTGGGATGGATCCAGAGAACGTTTACTCGGAGAAGTACGACTGATTTGGGAGGGCGCTCCGAGGCAATGTGGTCTGCGAGGCGCCCTTTGTTCCAATTTGCCGGAAGTGCGGATCCCGTTTCGTCTATTACTACATATGTTTGTCGGAATGGACATTCCATCGCGGCGAATCAGTGATGCCGGCACGCCACACGGTGTTACAAGCATTCAAATGGAATAGCCAAAAGCGTCAGCCCGCCAGGGATACTTCAGCGATCTACAGTGAAGCGTCTAGCGAGCGGAGCATTGTCTCTGTTTCCTCCCAATGCTCGAGGCTGGCGATCCAGGGACCTGCTAAAAATGTCATAGGCTCGACCTCTATGCCGAGCGTGTCGGCCTTGTAGTCGACCGGCTCGAAAGCTACAAGCAAGACCCGTTTTTCATCGTGTGCACGGAGTACGCCAAGTTTGAGATGGTGTACGGTGTCACCTAGGGTAACGAGCATCAGAGCCACTCCGTTGTTTCGGATGTTTGCGCGGGTACCCCAGCTTGTTATGGCTGCTCGAATCTCAGTCTCCGTCGCGTCGAGCTGGGCTCTAGACAAAAGACAGGCGTGCGGAAAACCGTTTGAGTCCACAGTCATAAGGGGAACTACCTGCTCCGGGCTACCCATTTCGGGCTTAGCGGATAGGAACTCTTTAATTTGGATTGGGACCATCATTGGCATGGGCCTGTTCCAGGCGCTATGTGTTTGCTGGGAGCAGGGGATCGCCACGTCTTTGTGAAGGTTTGAGGATCCTGCGCCGTGATGCTCAGAAAGATTCCAACGATGGATTTAGGCTTGCGTTTCTTTGGGATATTCGAGTTCAAAGCTGCTCCAGAGTGTTGCCTGATATGAGCTTAGTCACCGGATAGAACCACGTTGGCTGTTGGAGTGTGATGGAGAGATTTGTGGAAGCCTCTTAGTCGGAGACCTTCGGTTCGATGCAACGTCTTGATTATGAACCTCGCAACGTGGCTAGTTGGCTTTCGGTAAAGAGGTCTTGATTTCAGGTGATAAGGGCTGAAATGCGACGAGAAATGTGAATAGCGGCTAAGTATGAGGTCTGAGTTATTTACGGGGCAACGTAGTATTCGTTATGCTTGAATAAAAATGATTCAGGTTCGAGGCATCAGTTTGTTGCTTTGGGGGACTTCAGATAGGTGCTCACTCATGTGAGTGCGCAATTTCAGTTAGCTTTTCATATAAATATCACGATGACTCTCGTTTTTTGCAATCTATCTGATTAGGCCTTTTGGCTGTTCACATTGTTACTCATGCTAATTGCTAAATATTAAGTGTTTAGGTTCATGAATTTGCTCTCCTCAATTTGACACGTATATTCCGGGGCTTTATACTACAAGTCGGAGACAGTAGTCAACAGTTATGTAGCATTTATCGTGCGGAGCGCGAGCTAGGAGGAAATGTTTAATGAGTTTTGAGAAACTACCCGCTGTCGAGTTCACACAGATCAAGTACTCAAAGGCTGACTGGGTAGCAACAATTACCATCAACCGTCCGGAAGCTTATAACGCGTACAGCACACGAGCCTTGATTGAGCTTGCCGCGGCGTTCAAGGAGGCAGCGTTCGATGATGAGGTTGCAGTAATTGTTTACACAGGAAGCGGCACAACGGCGTTCTGCACTGGCGGCGATGTCAAGGAATACGAGCAAGAGTACACCCAGTCGCCTCACGACTACTGGAAATACATGGGCTTGTTCAGCGCTTACATCGAAAGCATTATCAATTCCGGAAAGCCGGTCATAGCCCGTCTCAACGGTATGGCAGTAGGTGGAGGAAATGAGAGCCAACTTGCCTGCGATCTCTCTATCATTGCCGAGCATGCATACGTTGGCCAGGTTGGCACAAAAGTTGGAAGCGTTGCTGCGGGCGGCTCCACTCAGTGGCTACCAATTCACGTGGGTGACAGGCGTGCGCGAGAGATTCTCTTGCTGAACCGGCCTGTCGATGCCTACAAGGCACTCGAGTGGGGTCTTGTCAACGAGGTGGTTCCGTCGGTTGTAAAGGATGGAGAGTTTATCGTCCATGCAACCCCAGAGCAGATTTCCAAGGCTAAGAAAGGTCAGGATGGCTACTCCATCGACCTCTCGAAACTCGATGAGGCTGTCAATGCTTTGGCGCAGGAGCTGATCGACAAGTTCCCGGAGTGCACCCGCTACACCAAGCAGCAGGTCAACTTCTGGAAAGACCTTGCATGGCACCAGACAGTGGGTCATGCTCGCGACTGGCTCTCGATCCACTATTCGAGCTTTGAACCGATTGAGGGTATGAATGCTTTTGTCGAAAAGCGTCAACCCGGATACAGGATGCTGCGTGAGCGGGCGGCATCAGGTGGCTCGCCGGAATTCCCATGGGGGGGATACGGAAAGAGCTGTCCAGCGTGTGGTGCACGCTTCATACCCTCTCAATTTACTTATTGTGGCAATTGTGGCAGTGCCCTGGAGGACGGTTCATCGAGCGCCGGCTCCAGTGCAAATTCGGTGAAAGGGTGATGACGTTGCCGCGTCTTCTAGATTCATACGAGAGCAAGTCGATTGACGATGCGATCATCATGTGTAGGGATCTTGTCGAAGATCTCGATTACCCTACAGTCAAAAAGTGGAGAGATAACGGTGGAAAGGTCGTGGGCCACTTTCAGGTTTACTTCCCAGAGGAGATTGTCCATGCTGCTGGACTTCTTCCCTTCAAGGTTCATGGTTCCAACACTGAGGCAAGGCAGGGCGAGTCGCACTTCGGCTCCTACCTCTGCTCAATTCTCAAGACCTCGCTTGAAATAGCGCTTGGGGGCCAGGTCACCTTGGACATGTTCGTCTCGCACCCCATCTGTGATTCGGCTCGAAACCTGGCTGCAGTATTTGGCCGGAACTTCGACTACCCCTGCGAGATCCTCTACCTCCCACAGAACCCGAACTCAAAGTTCGCCGTGGATTACCTGCGTGGTGAGTACTCGAGGCTTGCACGTGAGGTTGAGAAGATTGCTGGGCGGGAGATCACTACCGAGCAGCTCAAGAATTCGATCGCAGTCTTCAACAAGAACCGCGCGCTCATGAGGGAGCTCTATGCAATCAAGCGCGACACCCCGTGGCTTTTGGCTGTAGACGAGGCATATGTCCTCGTTGCAGTTGGAGGCATGATCCCACGTGAAGAGCACAACGAACTTCTCGAGTGGGCTATTCCGAGAATCAAGGAGAGGGCTATCACTCCTCAGGACAGAATGAGGCTGGTGTTCTCTGGAGGGTTCTGCGAGCAGCCACCACTTGACCTCCTCCATGTCATTGCTCAGTTCTCTTATGTGGTCGACGACGACCTCTTGGTGGGACTGCGCTACATCGTAGATGACATTGTCGCAGGTGACGATCCATTCGCTGCTCTTGCTGAGGCTTACATCAACAAGTCCTCCTACAGTCCGGTACAGCATGACCTTGACAAGCCCAAAGAGCACATGCTTCTCAAGCAGATCAAAGCTGCTAATGCCGGCGCCGCAATCATTGCTGCAGCAAAGATGTGCGAGCCGGGACTTGACGAACAAGTGGCCTACACGAAGGCACTAGATGACGAAGGTATTCGCTACTTCGTTACGGAGTTTGAAGAGAGAATGTCTAACTTTGACAGTCTCGAGATTCAGCTCGAAACATTCATCGAGAACCTACTCTTTGCTTAAACGGAGGCCAAAATGTCAACCACCACAACGCAAGGTTCCGCTGCCACTGAGGACAAGGCTTCCATAGTCGGTCGCGGCAACAAGGAAGGCAACCAGCTCTTTAGGGACTGGTTCCGTGAACTCACAGAAGCGCCCTCAAAGGGTGAGCACTCTGCATACGTCTTCGTCATGGGAAGCATGGCCGAGGTTTTGCAATCCTTCGGAATCCACACCATCTTCCCTGAAGTCAACGGGCTTCAGACGGCGGTACGTCACATTGCGGATGACTACATCGCACAAGGAGAGGATTACGGATTCTCCACCGACGTGTGCGGATACGTGAAAGCTGACGTTGGTCTGCAGCTTCGTGGCGGGGACCACCCGATGGGCAAGATCCCCAAGCCGTCGCTTGCCGTCTACACCAATGCATGCAACACCTACTTGAAGTGGGCTGAGATCTGGGAGCGCATGTACAACATGCCGAGCGTGACTATAGACGTTCCTGGGTCTCGTGCAGAGCTCAGGCACACGTGGAAAGGCCATGTCGACTTCGAGAATGACCTGAAATATGTTCGCGGTCAGATTGAGGAGCTTATCACGGTATGCGAGCAGGTCACTGGGCAGAAGTTTGACATTGACAGGCTGCGCGAGACCATGCACTACACGAACGTAATGCTCGAGAGATACGAGCGTCTCGTAGAGCTCAACAAGGCCGTCCCAGCACCTTACAACGCGGTTACTGACGGAACTGTATTTCTCGGAGTTGCCAATGGTTTTCGGGGACGTGCCGAGGGAGCGCAGTACTTTACGGATCTGGTCGAGGAGATGGAGTACAAGGTCGCCAATGGCATTGGCACAACCTTTGACGAAAAGTACCGGCTTGTGTTCGTCGGTGTGCCGTGCTATCCGATCTTCCGTCGCTTCAATGAGATGTTCACTGAATGGGGCGGAGCCTTCGTAGGCTCGAGCTACATGTGGTTTGCATCTGGAGGAGCTAACACAGGATTCCAGTACGACTTGAACAACCCGCTGGACAGCCTTGCAGAAGGTCTTCTGGTGACCACTAGGGATGCAATGGACACCATGTTCTTCTCGAACAGGCATATTGTTGACAATATCGAGCCGTACAAGATTGACGGCGTTGTGTACCACCCGATCAAGTCCTGCCGCACAGTGTCAACCGGCCTTGCCGATAACCGTCGCGCGGTGATCGAGGAGACCGGAGCGGCAACGTTGTTCATTGAGTCCGACCACATGGACAAGAGAGTCGTTTCTGAGGCCCAGATGAAGAACCGTATCGACGCATTCTTCGAGGGTCTGGCAACACGCAAGGTTAGAGAGAGTAAGTAGTCGAGCCTAGAGGCTAGATAGGAGATAGAGATGGCATATGCGGGCGGAGTCGACGTAGGCTCGACTCAGACGAAAGCGGTGATCATCAATGAGAAGCTCGAGATCGTAGGCCGAGCGCTTACAGATACGGGATCCAACGTTACTATCGCCGCAGAGAATGCGTTCAACGCTGCAGTAAAGAGCGCTGACATACATGAGGAGGAGGAAGGCGTCGATTTCATCGTTGGTACCGGTTATGGCCGTTACAAGGTTACCTTCGGTGATGCTCAGACAACTGAGATCTCTTGTCACGGTAGAGGCGCCGTTCACATGTTCCCAGGTACGCGCACGGTGGTCGACATGGGCGGCCAGGACACCAAGGCAATCAGGGTCAGTGAAACTGGTGAGATCCTTGACTTTGTCATGAACGACAAGTGCGCAGCCGGAACCGGGCGGTTCCTTGGAGCTGCGGCTAGCGCTCTTGGGGTCCCTCTTGGGGAGCTCGGCAAAGTAGCGCTTCAGTCTTCAAGGCCAGTAAAGATTTCCACTACCTGCACAGTGTTTGCTGACGGAGAGATCCTTTCACTAATCGGAAAGGGCAAGAAGGTTGAAGACGTTCTTCTCGGTGTGCATGAGTCGGTCGTCTCAAGGGCTCTCAGTCTAATGCGTCGAGTCGGGATCGAAAAGGAGGTCAGCTTCACCGGAGGCGTTGCCAACAACATCGGTATGGTGACGGTGCTCAACCAGGAGCTCGGCTTCAACGTCAACGTCAGCGATGACTCCCACTTCATGGGAGCGTTAGGCGCTGCGCTCTTTGCAATGGACCGTATTATGGCAGGCCGCAAGGGACAACACGGCATGGCGGAGGTGAAGTAGTAATGGGAATCACTGCTGGAATCGATGTCGGGACAACCTATACGAAAGCGTTGCTGCTAAACGACAACAACGAAATTATTGCAAGGAAGCTCAACAAGACTGGTTACAAGCCTGGCGATGTCGCGGAGCAGACGTATGACGAGGTGTTGAAGGAAGCGGGGCTTGGCCGTGGCGACATCGACTATGTCGTGGCGACAGGGCTTGGCCGTTTTCAAGCTACCTTCAGCCAGCTGAACGTCACGGATCTTACTTCGGCATCATGGGGCTCGCATGCGCTCTTCCCGGGAACGCGGACGATTCTCGATGTGGGTGGCCAATCAGTGAAGGCTCTTCGATGTGACGAGTCAAAGCAGGTGACCTCGTTCAGGCTGAATGAGAAGTGTGCCGCCGGGACTGGCGCATTTCTTGAGAAGACTGCTCGGTACATGAACTTCGACACAGAAGACATAGGCCCTCTGGCAGTGACATCCACTGTTGATGTGCCGATCTCAGGTGTTTGCACTGTCTTTGCTGAGGCAGAGGTGATCAACCACCTATCGCAAGGTGTTGCTGCCGCCGATATCATGCAAGGGTCCATCATCTCTCTCGTCGGAAAGTCTGTTCAGCTTGTAAAGCGCGTGAAGATGGAGCCAGAAGTCACCCTTATCGGAGGCATCATGCGCTTCCCCTCAATGGTGACTGCAGTCAAGGAGCAGTTGGGAGTTGATGCCAATGTTGCCGAGGGCGACATGGTGCAGTACATGTCGGCTCTTGGCTCAGCTCACCTTGCGCGGTTCCAATTCAATAAGATCAAGGCTTCTACAGGCGCAGGTTCTGTGGGTGCAAAATGAGCGTCCATCGGGACATTGAACTCATGGCGGCGGGCTGGGACCGCCGCTTTGAGGCCGATGTGTCGAGAGTCGACGAGCTTGTCGAGATGTATACCCAGCTCGGGTACGAGGTCACGACGAGCGAGATAGTTCCCGACGACTTCGGGGCTGACTGCGCCGGCTGTGCCATAGCAGCGTCATGCAAGAGATATGTGGTGATCTACACCAGAACCCCTTTGGCAGAGGTTGGCGAAGGTGCCAAATAACCAAGAATTGATAGCGCTAATAGGTGTGCTGGAGCAGGAGCATGTTGATGTGCGTGCGGCACTTGCCAAGGTAAATGCCGCGGTGGATGCTGAGGACTCGGGTGCACTGCAGGCGGCACTGAGAGATGGCGAATCAGTCCTTGGAGATGGGCTCAACGCTCATAGCGCGGCTGAAGATGACGATCTGTTTCCAGCAATCGGTGAGATCATGGGCGATGGCCTCGTGAGCGTTTTCGCCGAAGAGCATGAGCGGATCCGTTCCTTAAGAGATCAGATCTACACAGCTGTGAACCGGGGCCAGGCTGACTTCGAGGGAAGCGAGGAGTTTTCCCAGCTTCTCACTGACCACATCGACCGCGAGGACGCGGTTTTGTTCCCGTCAGCGAGAGGGATGTTGGCCGACTGAACGAGCGATTGTGTCATCACTGGCACAATCGCTCCCAAGCGAATCTGAATTCAACTTCTGGTACTGTGAGGTGCCAGAAGTTTTTGCGTTCCTTGTTCGGCTCGGCAACTAGATCTACTTTTCATTGCTGCGTGAGCTTGAATGGCGAGAATTGGCTTATAAATATGCCGGGTCCACTGATCTGATTTGAACTTGTGTGGTAGATCGAAAAATGTCGATGTATAATTAGGAATTAGGTGATGGCTATGGATACCAAGGTGAAGGTTAACGAAGCAGCTCGTCTCTACGCCGCGTTGGGCCATTCCTTACGGCTCCAGGCGGTCTTGTTCCTGGCTAGCCAGCCACGTGGAGGAGCTTATGTGTCCGACGTGGTCGCGTATCTTCAACGAGCTCAATCGACAGTGAGTCATCATCTGAAGGTGCTGGTTGATGCAGGCGTGCTCGCAACTGAGCCGCATGGCAATTGGGGCTGGTACCAAGTTGTGCCGACCCGGCTTTCCCAATTGTCCGAGCACCTTTCGCTGTTCGGCACATCTGTTCCCGCTCTTGGAGCGAGAATGGTTCTGTAGTTCTTGAAGGAGGTAGTGATGCACACTTTTGGCATAGCACTGCTCTTCGGTATCGGTATTATGAGCGTTGCCCGTTGGGTTGAGCAACCGCTTGCCTGGGTTCGGAGCAAGCTGCGGATTTCGGTCTTTCCGCTGTTAGAGGTAGCGCTGGGTGTGGGGCTGGCATGGGCGATCAACTTCAACCTATGGCAGCTTTGGAACATCCCAATGCGGGCTGATTGGCTTGCAGTCACATTGACCGGAGCTATCCTCGGCGGTATCGCAGAAGTCTTCAGCGAAGTTCTTGGACTGTTCACAGGCCTTGGCAGGAAGCTGAACGACGAGGCGGAGACGATAGAGCGTCCTTCCGGGTTGCAGCGGGTGGCGTAGTACAGCCGAAATGCGCTGAGTGCTCATAAAGGCTAAACAGCAAGGCGGGTAGGAGAAATCCTACCCGCCGATTGTGTCTACCTGGAAGTGTGCATTGTCGTGCACCTGCCAACTGTATGTTGGCAATGGTTTAGATCATGCTAAGACCGCCGTTGACGCTGAGGGTCTGTCCTGTTATGTAGTCGGCATCGGATGATACAAGAAAAAGTGCCGCCTTTGCGACTTCCTCTGGTGTCCCAACCCTGCCGAGCGGAATGGATTTGATGATGGCGCCCATTAGCCTCTCGTTTCCCTCGCTGACCTCAGCAAGCATTGGAGTGTCGGTCAGCCCAGGAGCTACGCAGTTGACGTTTATGCCCTTTCTTGCCATTTCGCGTGCAAGCGCTTTGGAAAATGCGATGACACCACCTTTTGCGCCAGAGTAGATTGCTTCGCCACTCGAACCGACGCGTCCGGCATCTGAAGCTATGAAAACGATCTTCCCTGATCCAGCTTCAATCATGTATGGAACCGTTGCGTGAGCGCAAGCTATGTGCCCACGGAGATTGATGTCGATTACTCGGTCCCATAGCCCCTCATCAGTTTCCACGAAAGGCATGACCTTGTCCCACCCGGCATTTGAGATCAAAATATCGATCTTGCCGAACTTCTCCTTCGCTTTTGCCGCCATTTGGCTCACGCGATTTGCATCAGCGACGTCGACATCTACAGCCAGCGCTGCACCGCCTGCAGAGGTGATCTCTTTGACAACGCTTTCAGCACGCTCCGCCGAGAGGTCAGCGATCACAACTGCGGCTCCGTCATTGGCGAGACCTAGTGCCATTGCTCGGCCCACCCCGCTGCCGGCTCCAGTGACTATTGCTGTTTTGCCTTCAAACCTTCTGTTGGCCATTTGCTATTTTCCTTTCAAAAGTCCGTGTGTATCAAGTGCTCTTAGTAGTGAAAGTTGTTCTGCGGACGGCTCCGGCGTAGTGGGAACTGATTGAGGAATGATCAAGTCGAATCCTGTTGCCGCACGAACCTGCTCCACGTCAACGCCGGGGTGGACCGTTTCCAGTCGCATGCGGAGCGTTTCGGAATCGAACCCCATGGTGCAGAGAGGCGTGACTACGAGCTGGGGTCCATCGCCGGGAAGGCCGGAGGCTTTCCACTCCGCCGGACCCTGGAGAAATCCAGGACCGCTCAAGAAATCGACGCGTTCGACGAATGTGCGCGGATTATGAGATTGAGTGTAGATCAGAACTCGACCAACTCGCGAAAGAAATGGAAGTCCAACCGTCCCGGGACCTCGCAGGGCTGGGTGGGCATAATCGCCGACTGCGACAAGATTGCAGTTTCCGTAGGCGTCGACCTGAAGTCCTCCGGCAAAGAACACGGTAAGAACGTCGGCTCTACCTTCAAGAAGGACCACGTCATTCAGAGAAAGCGAGGTGTCCGCTCTGAGCAGATCGTAATCGCCACAGGACGGAACTACCGGGCCCAGGTGCGGGTTGACGGAACAGGTTCCTCCGGCGATCGAATACAGGTCGGGAGCATGAGTTAGCTGGGCAAGCCTGCAGGCGATCTGGGGAATGGCGCTTGCAGTTCCCATTACTGTGACGTCGTCGTTTCGCAGACGCTTCGAGAGCTCAACTGCCATCAGCTCGCTGCGGGAAAAGGTCAGTTCGCCATTGTGAGTTTTAGCTGTCATTAGGTCCTATGCCTTTCTTTCTGACAGGGCGACAGCCAACGGGCCTCGGCCATAGCGCAGCTTCTCAATGCGCTCGCTGGCATTGTGAAGGTACTGTGCTTCGTTTAGGTCGGTTACAAACTGCTTGACGTACTGCTTTGTTCCAGCATCGTCTTTGGCCATACCGATGTATTCGGCGATGGCCTGATCGTCGAAGTTGTATGCGCCGTGAGAGGCGGTTGGGTAGCAACCACCAGGAGCTTCAACTACTCCGTGAACCAGGAAGCCTGGAATGGTGGTTCCCTGGGGGTGCTTGGAGATCTCATCGGTGGGAACAATCTCCTCTACCTGCAAAATAACGGTTTTCGAGGCCAGAGCCATATATCGATCGACGAAATGTGCTCCAGCCACGACAGCATTGCCATGCTCGTCTGCTTGGTAGGCGTGGAGCAATGCAACATCCGGCTTTAGTGGCGCTCCGACTGGCACTGTCTCCCCGGTGAATGGATCGGTGGTAAACGAGTAGTTCTCGCTGTTGACCTTGGGTATATCGGTGAACTCTATGCCCTTTGGAAGCGCCACGAATGGAAGTCCGCCGGCTCCCGCGTAGAGGCCATGGGTGATATAAGCTTCGTCGCACTCAAGGACCTTTATTGATCCGGATTCAACACTTCTGCGAAAACTTGGAGCGAGTCCGATATGTTCGAATCCTACGTAAGACGTCGCAATTTCGTCAACCAGACCCGCTGCTATTAGCAGTTCGGCGTTGAGGGCACCGCAAGGACTTGTCAGAAGCCGAGTGATCCTGCGGTTTTGCCGAATGACCTCTCGTATGAGGGCCATGGGATTGTTGTGAAGATGCATGCCTCCAACTGTCAAGAGTCCAACTCCGTTGGGAACATAGCGATCTACAGCTTCGGAGAGCGAAATTACCTTCGTCATTGCAGCTCCCAACCGCCACTGGCGCGGCACCCAGAAGTCTCGGTGCCAGCCTTGGGCAGCCGTCGATTGATCGATTTACCTGTGCCATTACGTGCCTCAGCAAGTACGTAGGGCATTGTTGTCTTTCCTCCATGTGCAAGTTCACAGCGAGCCTAGCTCAACTTTTCTGTTGGTGCACATCCGCGGATTTCATGGGATTTCTCAGCGACACGCTTTCGATCGGCGGGTGGGAACCCTGAACTTGTGCCACGGAAGGTGTTCATGGGACTCTGTGTGGCGTACCGCAAAAGTCATTCGTGAATTTGAGCCTTGCGTTGCGTATTGACAGATTGGGAAAGATCCTTGCCTATCGAGCGTCTCCGCACTTTGGAGGAGGTCGTCGGGTGCGCGTCCGATTCATTTTTGGATCAAGACCGCATTTGGTAGGATGCCACTTGCTCGGAATCCTCCAAACAGTGTCTCGGTTTGGCTTTCATGAAGGTTATCTGAGTAATATTGGTGATGAAGCTGAAGGATTCAGTTCCAGGCGGCAAATGTTGGTGAATGTCGCAGCTTGACACGCCAGGAGTAGTGTAGACAGGGTTTCGGGTAGCTACAGAAGCACCCTCGTTTAGGGGTTGCTCGAACTGGTCCTTGGGCCTCTGTTGTGTTGACGATGTGCGTGATGGAGCATGGCGTAAAGCTTTCGAAGGTGAGATTTCGGACCTTGTGAGACTGCTGCGACCTTTTAGAGATTGACCTATGACCGGGAGAGAAATGGCTAATACAACCCAAACACCAGAAGGGCTGTTTAACATAGATGGGCTTCTGACCGATGAGGAGCGCGAAATCAGGAGCGTCATACGTAAATATGTTGAGAAGCGGATCAAGCCCGAAGTTGGAGAATGGTTCGAAAAAGGAGAGCTTCCAGCCAAGGAGCTGGCGCTTGAACTTGGCGAGCTTGGCGTTCTCGGAATGCACCTTGAGGGATACGGGTGTGCAGGCGCCGGTGCCGTCGCTTACGGTCTCGCGTGCCTTGAACTCGAAGCCGGTGATTCGGGCATTCGCTCTCTTGTGAGCGTTCAAGGATCGCTCGCAATGAAGGCCATTCACGCATTCGGCTCAGAGGAGCAAAAGCAGACGTGGTTGCCGAGAATGGCGACTGGCGAGGTGCTTGGATGCTTTGGGCTGACGGAGCCTGACTTCGGATCGAATCCTGCCGGAATGCGCACTCGGGCGAAGCGTGACGGCAACGAATGGGTCCTTGACGGGACGAAAATGTGGATCACAAATGGAAACATTGCCGATATCGCGGTTGTTTGGGCAAGGACAGACGAGGGCATCAGAGGATTCATAGTTCCCACCGATACTCCTGGTTTTTCAGCAAACCTTGTGCATCGCAAACTCTCTTTGCGTGCTTCAATTACATCTGAACTTGTTCTTGATGGTGTGCGGCTTCCGGAGGACGCTGTTCTGCCAAACGTGTCCAGCCTTCGCGGTCCACTGACATGTCTCAACGAAGCGAGGTTCGGTATACTCTTTGGGGCGTTGGGTGCGGCCAGGGACAGTCTCGAGACGGCCATACGTTACGGGCTGGAGCGCGTGCAATTCGACCACCCGATCGCCGCGTATCAATTGACTCAGAAGAAGTACGCCGACATGGCGGTTGAATTCGGGAAGGGACTGCTTCTGGCTCTACACATAGGACGCATGAAGGAGAACGGCACGCTTCGCTCGGAGCAGGTAAGCCTCGGAAAGTTCAACAGCGTTCGTCAGGCTCTCGCAATCACCAGGGAATGCCGCAGCATCCTTGGCGCAAATGGGATCACACTTGAATACCCAGTGATGCGTCACATGTCCAACCTGGAGTCTGTTTACACCTACGAGGGAACGCACGAAATGCATACCTTGGTTATTGGCGAGGCTTTGACAGGTATCCAGGCCTACCGAATCTAGCTGGGGAGACTGATCTGACGTAGTCAGATTGTCCGAAGTAAGTTCAATCAGGCTGGAAGGTGATCCTTCCAGCCTGATTTTGCATTCGTTGGGTTCGAGCTTTTTGGGTCGCTCGGTCATGCTGGAGAGACGTCTTCATGAAGACATACGTTTCGAACCGTGCCTGTGCTGTTAGCGAGGCTTGTATTCGTAGAATCCCCGTCCGCTTTTTCTTCCGAGCAGCCCAGCATCCACCATTCTCAGCAGTAGTGGAGGAGGTGCGTAGAGGGGTTCTTTGAATTCGTGGTAGAGCGACTCGGAAACTGCGGCCGTGGTATCAAGTCCAATCAGGTCGCAGAGGGCCAGTGGACCCATCGGGTGCGCGCAACCTTCAACCATTCCGGTGTCGATGTCCTCAGCTGTTGCAAACCCTGACTCCATCATTCGAATTGCAGACAATATATAAGGTATTAGCAAGGCGTTTACGATGAAACCGGCACGATCTTTGGAGTGGATGACGTGCTTGTTCAGCGATTCTGAGGCAAACTTTGCGGCGCGTTCTGCTACGTCTTCAGATGTCAGCAGAGAAGTCACGAGCTCAACAAGGGAGAGGACCGGAACAGGGTTGAAAAAGTGGATTCCGATAACCTGCTGAGGGCGGCTCGTTGCTACTCCCAGTTTCATTATCGGAATCGACGAGGTATTCGAGGCAAGAATTGCGTCATCGTTTTCCACTACCTTGTCCAAAGTCGTGAAGACGCCAACTTTGGCGGCTTCGTCCTCCACGATGGCCTCGACGACCAGCTCTCGATCGAAATGAGCGCCAAGGTCAATGTCATAGCGGATTCGAGACAGGGTGTTTTCGAGTTCCCCTTCCGTTATCTTTGATGCTTTTAGTGCACGGGCCAGAGAGTTTTCGATTCTTGAACGTCCACGAGCAAGATTGGCTTCGTCCCCTTCCGTGACAACTACATCAAGCCCACGGCGTGCGGCAACTTCGGCGATCCCAGATCCCATAAGCCCACAACCAACCACGCCAATCTTTTGAATCATCCTCAACTCTCCTTTCACTGTCCCCAGCGCTCCTAGCATAACCCCAAGCTCTAGTTAATTGCATATTTGCTCTAGTCGTCGAGTGTTTCGCTGGCATAGCTTCTTTGCGGCAGAGGCCAGGCCGTTCACGGCATTTGACCCTCAACTCATTTCAATTCCGCAGCCCCGCATCTTCAATTCAGGCTTTGGCGGCCTTTAAACGGCGTTCAGGGATGTGAGGTGGCGGACTTGAGGCCGAACGCACAGGTAGGATCTCCTGCCAAGGGATTGCCTGTTGCAGACCACGCACGTGCGCGACTGCCTCCGCATATGGTGGCGAATTTGCAGGACCCGCAGGGCTCTCCAAACTGTGTGGGCTGGCGAAGCGAGTTGAACAGCTCGCTATGCCTGTACCAGAATGATGCTGGCTTCACGCGGACGTTCCCTGCCGTCACGGGAAGAAAGCCGGATGGCTGCACCTCTCCGATGTGTGATATGAAGCAGAATCCGTTTCCATCTGTTACTCCAGGAGTCACGTGCATCCCCATCTGACTCCTGACCCTTCGGTAGTGCGGAGCTTCGACGGTTCTCACTTGAAATGGGAATTCTGTCGACGCTAGCCACTGTAGAATTGATTCCTCTTCTGAAGGGGAAAGCATATCGTTGGCGTTTGCGCGCCCAGTTGCCACTAGGAAGAATAGCGTCCAGCTGTCGGCCAGATCCTCGAGGAGCCCAGCTATGGCGTCGAGTTCGCCGATGTTGTGCCTTGAGACGGTCGTCGCCACCTGGAGCCTTGGTGTGAGTTCTGCGGCTTGGCGAATTGCAAGCATCGTTCTTTCAAAGTGCCCGGAGACTCCACGAAAGCGGTCATGGGTTAGGGGTCCTGCTCCGTCCAGGCTTATGTGAATGGTGCCTACGCCGATCTCAGCCGCTCTTTCGAGCGCATCTCCGCGAAGACGCCCGGTTACCGATGGGGAGAACCCAACGTGCATTCCGGTCGCAACCGATTTCATGAGAAGAGAGTAGATGTCTGGCCGAGCTAGCGGATCGCCTCCGGTTATGACGAAAACCTTTGTTCCCATCTGAGCCACGTCGTTGATTAGTGCGAATCCCTCCTCTGTGCTCAGCTCGCTCCCATGCCGATTTGGCTGGGCTTCAGCTCTGCAATGAACGCAACGCAGAGGGCACGCTCTTGTAACCTCCCATGCAAGCGTTAGGGGAGCCATCGAGAAGTCGGCATGCCCAGGAATGCTTTGGGCTTCGAGATTCCTTTGACCACTCAACGGGGATATTGAGGCGCCGATCATGTAGTCATTCATTGAACGTATACTACACCGTTGTGCCAAAGCGCCAAAGTTCGGCTCAGCTCACCCACATAGAGGCGCGGGACCCCCATCTTTAGCTGCGCCATCCCAAGGCCGAATTGGCGAGACATCAGTTCAGTGGGATACTCACTTTGGCTAATTGCCCGTTGCCGCAGCGAAGAGATGGATCGTGTCCGCCCTGACGCATCGCTTCGCTAGGACAAGCAAGGCCGCATCGAATTGGCTGATCACGCCGCAGGTGGCTTATGCCGTTAGGACTTGAATAACATTCGCCACATCGCGTCACGCAAGGCCATTCGTCGGGAGCGAGATTGTCGTGTGGGGGGACAAGAAAGGCAGCTGTGCCATCAGGTTGATGGTGCAACTTAGCTACCGGTAACTCATGGAAACCAGGGGTGCTACCCGGGAACCACCATAGTATCTGGGTTGGCTGGTTAGCTACGATTGCGATTGTTGCAAGAACTGCATGCGGTCAATCGAAAGGAATCCAGCTGGAGCAAGGCGACCGCGCTAAGAGATTGGCAACAATTCCAGCGCAGTCACTGTCTCGGCTTCCGTCAGATATCCGACATGCGCCCCTTGGCTGTTCTTGCATGCGAAGGAGGCAAAGCCATGGCATTCGCAAAATGCAAAGGGTGCCGAAAGGTCACCCGACTCACGAGGGCTGTTCTGTCTACTGCACTCGTATTCGGAGGTAGTGCGACGGTAGTTGCTCTGGGCGCAGAGGTTGCAAACGCGGCTACCTGTGTTTCTGCAGGTTCCACGGGTCTCACCGCTGCTGTCGTTGCAACTTCCAACATTTCGGGTGGTACCATCAACGCAACGGGCTGCGATATCGGTATTTACGTCCCGCCAGGTACTTCAGGAGTCACAATAACTGGAGTCAACGTCTACGGAGCCAACGACCACGGCATTTTCGTTCAAGATGCCAACAGCATCACCATCTCGAATTCGACCGTCCAGGGTAATGGCGTTGATCCAACTACCGGAATTCTTGAGAACAAGGCGATTCAGCTTGTGGGAACTTCGAATTCCAAGGTGACTGGCAACACCGTGACCAACAATTACGGCGACGGTGGCATTTCAGTGACCGATGACGGTCCGATTAACCCCGGAGCCCCGGCGCCCGGTGGCTTGAAGCCGGCTAACAACGACACGGTTTCCAGCAATACTGTGAACACCAACTACAAAGGATACGCGATTGTCTTTGCAGCCTACAATGCGACAGCTGGCGTGTCTGGAGGAACGGTGAGCTCGAATACCTTGACGGGCACAAAGAATATAGGGCCCCGCGGTCCAGTCATCGGCGGAGTCGTTATAGACACCAATCGTCCGGGTACTTCTGTCACGAACATGACTGTGACAGGAAATTCAATAAGTGATCAGGCGGTGTCTGGAATCACTCTTGACTCAAATGGCACGGGAAGCACCATGTCAGGTGTATCTGTAACGAACAACACCTTGAGCGGAAATGACTGGCTTCCGGCCTACGGACCACCAGCATCAGCTGGAATCGTGCTAGAAGCCACTCCGGTTGCACCTACA
>JAJZBG010000004.1 GCA_021799035.1 Actinomycetes bacterium
TCAAGACGTATGGCACAGCCGGATAGCTGGGGTTTCGAGCGGATCCATTCCGCGACAAGCTCCGATGACGACCGTGCTTCGGCGGTCTGGGCAGTTTGTTGAGCTTTCCGGAAAAGGAAAGCCATGTTTCACACGCGAATTGGCTGAAAAGGAAAATGGGGTGCAAGAGAGAGCATGAAGGTATCCCGAAACTCGATGCTGGCAATTGTTGCAATGCTTGTGGCGCTTTCAGTTGGCAGTTTCGTATTGCGCCAAAATTCACTAAATCGCTCGCGTTCCTTCTCAAAAGACCCGACTTTGAACCAACAAGTGGGCCTAGCCGTCAACCAAGAAGGAGTTCTGACTCTGAACGGCAAGCCTTTTCGCGGCATTGGCGTCGACTACTATAACCTGTTCTCCAGTCATCTTGAAAATCCCTCCGACCAGTCCTACATTTCTGGACTCCGACAGCTTGAACTGCACCACATACCGTTTGCTAGGTTCATGGCGACCGGGTACTGGCCTAAGGATCTTCGCGTATACGAGACAGACCCAGCCCAGTACTGGAATTTGATGACTGACGTTGTCGACCAAGCACAAAGGGATCACATTGGGCTGATTCCAGATTTCTTCTGGACAACTTTCACCGTTCCAGACCTCGTGGGCGAATCTGTGAGCCAGTGGGGCAATCCAAGCAGCAAGACGATTCGGTTTATGAAAACTTACGTTAATCAGTTTCTCAGCCGTTTCAAAAATTCGCCAGCAATATGGGGTTACGAGTTTGGCAACGAATTCAACAATGCTGTCGATATTCCGGATTGGAAAACCCATCTACCTCCGATCAATATCAAGGAGGGCACCCCGGCCGTACGCACTTCTGCTGATCGCCTGACCAGTTCAGAAATTGAAGTTGCCTTCACGGCTTTCGCCCGGGAGATCAGAGCAAGTGATCCTACTCGAGTGATAGAGAGTGGCAACTCCATTGACAGGATTTCAGCGTGGCATCAGAAACATGGGAACTCCTGGGTCACGGATAGCCAAAGTGAGTTTTCCAAGATGCTGGCGTACTTAAATCCCCCGCCGTTCGATATGACCAGTGTCCATTACTACCCAGGCAAGAAACTGCTGCCACCATTTTCAAGCAACTTGGCATACTTGAAATTTCTCAATCAAATTGCAGTCGCCAACAGACAGCCACTGTTTGTCGGGGAATTTGGCGCTGAAAGCGCAGCAGATGTGTCTTCTGTTCAGACAAAGCAGACCTTCGGCGCGCTCCTCCAAGCAGTTGTCTCTAGCGGCACACCCCTAGCCGCTCTGTGGGTCTACGACTACCCGAAGCAACCTAATTGGTCCGTAACCTTTACGAACTCGAGAACATACCAGTTGGCTGAAATCGAACATGCCAATAGCGTCATCCTGCGGGGCACCTCTGGTTCATAGGGTCTTAGACGACTTCATTGATTGTTGTACGATGGTTTGCCCAGGTTGCCCGGCACCACTAGACATTGCCCTCTTAGGCTCCAAGTGTTCTTCTTCTTGCATCGACTGCTGAGCTTTTGCCACCATTGAATAAAGCTGCTTTGCTGGTCTGCGAAGAGCGGCTAAATGGCGGGAACAAGACTCGCCCCTCTTCAATCGCTTATGAGGAGAAATGATGGCCGAAATCAAAGTATATGGTGCATCTTGGTGCCCGGATTGCCGCCGTTCCAAGAAATTCCTATCCGAGCACAGAGTCGCTTATGACTGGGTCGACATCGACGAGGATCCTGATGGTCTTCAGTACGTTCAGGAACTCCAAAATGGGGGAAGAACAATTCCGACCATCGTCTTCCCGGACGGATCCTATCTTCTCGAACCTACCGATGAAGATCTTGCCAACAAACTTGGCCTGGCACTGGCAGCAGAGCGCCAGTCCTATGATCTCGTGATCGTTGGCGGAGGTCCAGCTGGCTTGACTGCTGCCATCTATGCAGCACGAGAAGGGATCCAGGCCGTGGTGGTTGATAGCGGAGGGCTTGGAGGGCAAGCCCGCGTCACTGAACGAGTGGACAACTACCCAGGATTCCCCGAAGGCATACGTGGATCTGAGCTTGCCGACCGTCTCGTCGACCATGCCCGACGATATGGTGTAGAACTCCTAGGGGCCGTATCTGTTTCCACCATAGAGCGTGACCTGGCCAAGGGCCCCAATGACGAAGACTTGATAATTACACTCGGTTCGGGCCAGGAGCTGTGTTCACACGCAGTCTTGATTGCTACCGGCACCTCGTATCGTCGGCTCAACATTCCGGGCGAGGCGGAGTTGATCGGATCCGGGGTGCATTTCTGTGCGACCTGTGACGGCCCGTTCTATTCCGGGGCAGACGAGCTGCTCGTGATCGGCGGCGGCAACTCGGGGCTTGAGGAGGGCATCTTCCTCAGCCAGTTCGCATCGAGGATTCGCATAGTGGAGTTCGCACCTGAACTTAGGGCCTCACGGCTCCTCCAAGACAAAGTGCGCAATGATCCACATTTCATAGTCCACACAAACACACAGATCACTGAAATCCGCGGCAAAGGCAAAGTTGAAGAAGTTTTGGCAAAAGATCGGGAAAGTGGAGAGGTGCAACGCTGGTTCCCCGCTGGCATATTCGTATTTATAGGTCTCGACCCCAACACCGAATTTCTAAGGGGCACGTTAGATCTCGATCAGTGGGGCTTTGTTCTTACCAACGAGAAGTTCGAAACCTCCCTGCCAGGGGTATTCGCTGCAGGGGACGTCCGTGCCGGTTCTACCAAACAGCTGGGAGCAGCGGTGGGTGAAGGCGTCACTGGCTTGCTCATGGTTCGCAGCTATCTCCAGAACCACGCCCATCTGCCTGTAATAAATGTGAACGCATGAGATTATCTGATGGAAGGCTGCTGACCTGACAATACTCAGCAATCCTGTGCAACTCAGTCTTGTCGCCTTGAGTGCCAGTGAAGAAGAAAGCATGAATTGGAAAAGCGCTAGCACGTACTGCACCTGCGCGAGAATCAGTTCGCTCAATCGAGATGAATGGTAAGCGTCAAGCACCTGCAGAACGCCTCAGGAAACCTTTTGCTGACAGGAGATTCGCGTGGAAGCAAGCATTTTATTCGAAGTCTCTTGCAGGCTGCTTTGCAGAAAGATCGCAATGCGCCCAGGTTTTCCTTTTCACACGAAACCAGAAGCTATTTGCTCATATATGAGCTCAATGGAGACTTGTGTCGAGGCCTCTAAACATCGATTTCTTGAATGCTGGCGCTGGGGCTGAGTTCAAAGGTTCCTCCGCCAGGCAGGGCCCAGATGTTGATCTCACACGCCCACGCAGGGTTCGAGCGACCACTTTCACAACCTCAGAGGAAATAAGACAACGATGGTCTTGCCCGACTTGGATGAATCTATAAACGCTTTTCTTTCCAAGAAAAACTAAACCGGTATGAGCATTTTTTGCCATCAGCACGTGCAGATCAGCGTCAACATGCTGAGATTGCGCACCGGAGCCATTACTATCGTTTGTTAGGAAGGGGTCACCGACCCACCTTGAGCATGTCTTTAGTTAGATTTCTTTCGCTGGCACACGGAATCTCCCTTCTGTTTTGTAGGACTCTCATAGAAGGGAGGTCGCCGCTGTGGCGACCGGTACGGTAAAGTGGTTTAACTCTGAGAAGGGCTTCGGCTTCATTTCTCAGGATAACGGTGATGACGTCTTTGTTCACTTCAGTGCTATTCAAATGGATGGTTATAGAGGTCTTGAAGAGGGACAAGCTGTAGAGTTTGGGACTCAGGTTGGTCCCAAAGGTTTGCAGGCAGTTGACGTGAGACTCATCTAAATAATTCGATTCATAACTAGCGCTTTGACGCAGTTATTGCAAATGAAGCCAGGAACACCGAGTTCCTGGCTTCATTGATTAACGCATGGAGAGAAAGAGAATTCTTGGATCCCGACATCAATTTGCCGAACTGATTCAGCTTCGAAATTGCGCGCCCGGAGGGACTCGAACCCCCAACCGTCTGATCCGAAGTCAGATGCTCTATCCATTAAGCTACGAGCGCAGATCGTTGAAGACATTTTACCTTAGATCTCACGCCGCCCCTGACTACCGTGATCAAGACTTCAATGAGCATGACCGCAGATTCTCGCAAGCACGAACACCGTTGGGCAACTAATTATTTGCTATCATCTCAAACTGTATGAATGATCCGGCCAACCCAACATGAAAGTTGGAATTGTCGGAACAGATTTGGCGCCGCTCGACGCAAAGGTTGGCGCCCTTGAAAAGCTCTGTCTGGGCTGGGCTAGCCAACTTGAGGGCAATGGATTCCAGGTATACCTATTCTCGATTCCGCCTAGCCCACAAGGAACGCATCGCTTGATTCACTTCGATGACCCGGAAGATCTTGATGCAAAGCTGCAGCAAGCGCAGCTAGACACAGTCATTGTAAACAACCGACCTCTCTGGAGAGCTGGAGACATCACAAGGCGCATCAACATCTTCCATAACTACCCAGATGCGTGGATGGCTGAAATAGGCCAGGAGCTTGAAAACCAAATGAGTACTGCAATCAACCTCGCAGTGAGTGGAGCGCTCGCCAAGGAGATAAACCGTTCACTTCCTATGGCTCGCACACGCGCCCTCTACCCGTTTATCGACCAAGCAATCCTGGATTCTGGACCAAGCTTCGATCACGGTGACAAAGAAGGTTCGTCTGACAAAATCAGGGTTCTTTTCCCAAACAGAACCCTTGAGAAGAAAGGCCTACGGTGGTTGCTTGACACAATCGACGGTTACTTGGCAAACAAGGTCTCGCTGACGGTGATAAGGAACATCTCCCCCTGGATCAGCGAAACCCAAGAACACAAAGATCTGCTGAACCTAGCGAGATCACGTTCGTACGTGACTATTCGCGACAAGGTTCTTGACACCGACGGTCTCGTTGAGTTGTACCGATCACACGACGTTGTAGTGACTCCCTCAATGCTTCCGGAAGGTTTGGGCCTTATTCCACTGGAAGCTCAAGCTCTTGGAGTCCCAGTCGTCGCCTCAGAACTGGGGGGACTCAAAGAGTCCGTTCTAACTCCGAACCTAACCGTAGAGGTCGGATCGAAAGAACAGCTCGCTGATGCCATCGTCGAAGCAAGCCGCAGCTCTGCTGTAGAAAGGCAGCGCACCGCAAAGCTGGTGGCAGAAAGATTCTCCATGACCGCGTCAACAAACCAACTTGCTAAAGAGCTTTTGCGACTACTCGACGGTCACGGTTTTTGCTAGATTTCTCGGCCGGTCTACATCATGTCCTAGCGCCACAGCAAGATGGTAGGCAAAGAGCTGCAGGGGGATTACGTCAAGGATTGGGGCCAGCAAGGGGTGAGTCTGTGGCACCTCGAACACAGCATCACCAAGTGATATCGATTCGACGTCGCCATTATTTGCTATTAGAACTATCTTCGCGCCTCTGACACGCACTTCCTCAATGTTGGAGATCATCTTCTCCCAAAGACGGGTGCGGGTTACGATGCCAAAGACGACTGCATCAGAATCGATCATTGCTATCGGCCCGTGTTTGAGCTCTCCTGCCGGATAGCCCTCAGCAGGGAGGTAGCTGATTTCTTTGAGCTTCAGCGCTCCCTCAAGTGCAACAGGGTATCCGACATGCCTGCCTATGAAGTAGAACTTCTTTACGGTTGCCATCGACTGAGCCACCTCCTCGATGGCTGCATCGCCAACAAGCACCTCGTCGATCTTATCCGGCAGCCTGAGCATCTCTGAATAGATGTCGCTTATCTCAGACGGGTAAAGGCTGTGTCTCACCTGGGCAAGATAGAGGGCCAGGAGCATGAGTGCCGAAATCTGCGCGGTATGAGTTTTGGTGGCAGCTACACCTATCTCTGGACCCGCGCGGGTGTAAAGAGCTGCATCAGCGGCGCGAGCCATGGATGACCCCATGACATTTGAGACTACCAAAGTCTTGGCTCCAAGGAGGGCTGCTTCGTTCATTGCAGCCATTGTGTCAAGGGTCTCGCCGGATTGACTGACTCCGATCACCAACGTCTGCTGATCCAGGACGGGATCCCGGTAGCGGAACTCTGAAGAGATATCCAGCTCAGTTGGAATCCGCGTCCAGTGCTCTACCGCATATTTGGCTACCATGCCGGCATGATAAGAGGTCCCACATCCAACGATGAAGATCTTGTTGATCTTTCTGAGTTCCTCGGGATCCAACCTCATCTCGTCGAGAGCGATTTCACCTTTTGCATTCATGCGCCCGACTAACGAGTCTCTAACCGCGTTGGGCTGCTCGAAGATCTCCTTGGACATGAAGTCCCTGAATCCACCGCGAGCTGCCGCTTCCAAGTCCCACTCGACCACGATCTCTTTGAGTTCAAAGGGTTTCCCGGCCAGATCAAAGAGCTCGATCGCCTCAGGGGAGACTGTTACAACTTGATCATCTCCGATCTGATAAAAGACGTCAGCCTTTCCAAGTATTGCCGGTATATCGGATGCTACAAAATTTGCCTTGTCGCCTTTTCCAACGATCAGCGGTGCCATCCGCTTTGTAGCAACCATGACCTTCGGGTCCTTTGCATTTATCGCCACAAAGGACATCGCGCCCCGCAACCGTGCAACCGAAGACATCACCGCATCCTTGAGTGACAGACCATCTTTTAGATAGCTTTCAAGAAGATGCGCTATTACCTCGGTGTCAGTTTGGGAGCTGAAGACGTGGCCTGCCTGTTCAAGCTCTTCCTTGAGCTCCCTGAAATTCTCCACGATTCCATTGTGAACGACTCCGACCTCACCAGAACAGTCCATGTGAGGATGGGCATTATCTGTAGTGACCCTTCCATGGGTAGCCCAACGGGTGTGGCCAAGACCAGCGATGTAGCCATCGGACCTGTCCTTCGCCAGCTCAGCCAGCAACCTGAGAGACCCGGTGCCGTCAACAGCGCGAATCCTCTCGAGAGTGCCGTCTGCCCTGGCAACAGCCACTCCCGCCGAGTCATAGCCGCGATATTCGAGTCTGGCCAATCCTTCTACAAGGTCATTCAAAGTTGCTGCTTCACCGGTGGAACCTATTATTCCGCACATGGGTTCATTCTAGGGTTTCAGTATCGGCCAATGCGGCAAGAGAATGGTAAGCAGGACACCCTCAATTGCACGCAATACGACAGGTCAGCGATACTGTTCGAGATACCGGCAGATCTCTGCGACGACCTGTTCAGCCTTGTCCCTGGTGGCGGCCTCGGCCATCACTCGCACCTTCGGCTCTGTCCCGCTGGCCCTTACTAGAATCCTTCCCGAGTTCTCCAGAGACTGCTCAAGCCTGGCAAGCAGATCAGAGAGTCCAGGTATCCGATCTACCCTTTTAGGGTCTTCGAACTCCATAGAAGTCATTGATTGCGGAAGCTTCACCATAGCACGCTTTGCGAGTTCGCCTAAAGGCTCATTTCGCCTCGTCAACAGCTCGACGAGCCTTACTGCGCTTAGAAGGCCGTCACCGGTAGTTGCCAGGTCTCGAAAGATTATGTGGCCGGATTGCTCGCCACCAAGTACGAGCCCCCGCTGCTCCAACTCCTTCAGAACATACCTGTCACCGACTTGGGTCTCTACGACCTCAATTTCACTCGCGGCCATGGCCTGGCGGAATCCCAGGTTAGTCATGACCGTCACTACAACGGAATTGCCAAGAAGCTTCGATCTCTCTTTGAGATCGAGAGCGAATACAGCCATCAGCTGATCGCCGTCTATAAGGTTCCCTTCGGCATCAACGGCCAGCATCCTGTCGGCATCGCCATCCAACGCAATGCCAAAGTCCGCCCTGCTGCTCAACACGGTCTCGATCAGCAGTTCGGGATGGACCGAACCGCATCCTTGATTGATGTTCCTTCCGTCAGGTGTCACACCGATGAACTTCACGTCAAGATTCATCGCTGAAAACAGCCCGGGGGCCACTGCAACTGCTGCACCGTTGGAGCAGTCGATCACGACTGTCTGCCTTTGCGACTCTGAGATGTCGCAATTGGAGAGAAGGTAGGAGGTGTACTCATCGCGCGCTGTGGAGTCGGAAACGATCTCACCAACGTTCACAGTTGCAGGATCGAAATTACCCGACAAGACCAAAGAGTGGATCTGCATTTCCAGCTCGTCTTCCAGCTTCAACCCTCCTGAGGCGAATACCTTAATTCCGTTATCCTCGTAAGGGTTGTGTGAAGCAGAAATCACCACGCCTGCAAGACTTCTCTTGGCTGAAATATATGCCACTCCAGGAGTTGGAATTATTCCAAGATCAACAACCGAAACCCCTGCAGAGCTGAGGCCGCTTGCGAGGGCACTCGATAGCATGGCACCTGACACCCTTGTGTCGCGACCAATGACTACCGTCTCCGGCCGGAATACCCCCGCCAGAGCGCGCCCAAAAGAGAGGGCGAACTCAGGAGTCAGCTCCTGGTTCGCCCTGCCTCTAACACCGTCGGTCCCGAATTCGAGCATCTCGTGATTATCTCTTGGAGTACTGAGGGGCCTTCCTGGCCTTTTTAAGGCCGTACTTCTTCGATTCCTTCTCGCGAGCGTCCCTGGTCAAAAACCCAGCCCGCTTGAGGGTAACGCGCAGCTCCGGAGATACCTCGACGATCCCACGCGCAATTCCAAGACGAAGCGCCCCGGCTTGCCCAGAGAGGCCCCCGCCATCGATTGTCGCATCGATGTCGTAGTTGCTAATCACGTTTGCAACCCTGAGCGGCTCGGTGGCCAGGTTCCTTTGCGCAAGGGAGGTGAAATAGTCTTCGATCGGTCTCTTGTTGATCGTTATTACACCGGTTCCTGGACGAAGGCGGACACGTGCAACCGCCTCTTTGCGTCGTCCTGTTGACTGTGACAGTGGAGTAGCCATCTGAACCTTCTATCCTTGCGAAACCCTGCGGGCATTTTCGATTACATAGGGGACGGGGTTCTGGGCAGTGTGCGGATGCTCCGGCCCAGCGTAAACCTTGAGCTTCTTTGCCATGGCATGGCCAAGGCGGTTGTGGGGAAGCATGCCCTTGATGGATTTCTCGACGACAAACTCCGGCTTGGTCGCCAGAAGGTCTGCGTAGCTTGTGATGGTAAGAGCACCTGGATAACCAGAGTGACGGTAGTCGAACTTTCGCTCGGCCTTGTTCGAACTCATCGCAACCTTAGCTGCATTGACGACAATGACGTAATCGCCGGTGTCAAGATGTGGTGCATATATTGCCTTGTGCTTGCCACGAAGCAGGCTCGCGGCTACGGTGCTCAAACGACCCAGTACCAGGTCTTGGGCATCAATCACGTGCCACGTGCGCTTTATATCCGCTGGCTTCGTCGAGTAGGTACGCATTCATTCCTCGCATGAAAACTGAAAACTCGGTCGAAAGAGATCGTCTCCTCCACCGCCAGCACAGCACGGCAGAATTTCGACACGGTATTCAATAATACCGGATTATCCACAGACCTCGGTACGCTCGCCACGAGATTTGTGGTTCAATGCCAGCTCGGAACCACACCCTCGTCATAGCCAACTTCCCAAAGCATCAGACCCGAAGCCGGAGCAAGCAGCTTCACCCACGAGCGATCGCGCGCGCCAAGGGCATCGGCAAGGTAGCCAGGACTCTTTTTCCCAGTGCCGACTTGATACAAAAGCCCAGCTATCGATCTGACCATCTGGTGGCAGAACGATGAGGCGGTTATCCATAGGTCGAGCCCGTCGGGCGTCTCTTCGAAAGAGACCTCGTCCACCCTTCTCGTAAGCGAAGCACCATTGGGGTCCTTGCGGCAAAAGCTCGAGAAATCGTGCTCCCCGATCAGAGCTTGGGCTGCATCGTGCATCTTGGACACGTTCAGCCTTTCGGAGACTGTCCAGCTGATCGGGCCGTTAAATGGGTCTCGGGTGGTGCCATATGCATATCGGTACCTGTACTTGCGGTACTTTGCAGAGAATCTGGCGTTGAAATCATCTTTGGCAATCCACGCCCTCCGAACGGAAATCCTCTCGTCCACAAGCGAGTTCATCGACTTCACGAACCGCTGCCAGTCAAACTCCAGGCTGCGAGGGATTGGGAAGGATATCACCTGAGCTCGGGCATGCACCCCTGAGTCCGTCCTGCCGGCAACGGTGATCTTGGGTCGAAACCCCAGGCAGATCTCCATGACGCGAAGGAGCTCTCCTGCAACGGTTGGACGGCCCCACTGGTAAGCGAAGCCGGAAAAGCCCTTTCCCAGATACGAGACTATAGTGCCTACAATCTTCTGGTCAGAAACCAAAAGATCCGCATCCCGGCCTAGCTGGCCAGCGAAGCGGATCTCGGCAGATTCTGCGGAGTCAGTCACACAAGCTCTATGACCGCCATGGCGGCGTTGTCTCCGTTTCGGGTTCCGAGCTTCAGAACCCTGGTATAGCCCCCGGGCCGGCCCTCATAGCGCGGACCGATCTCCTCGAACAGTTTGTGAGCCATGTCTTTATCCCGTAGAAATGACATCACCAAACGATGATTGTGCAAGCCACCGGTCTTGGCCTTCGTTATCAACTTCTCAGCCACTGGCCGCAGAGCTTTCGCCTTTGCCTCCGTGGTCACGATGGACTCCGCAGCAAAAAGCGAAGCGGCCAAATTCGCCATGATGGCCTTCTGATGTTGTGCATCACCGCCGAAACGGCGGCCCTTCTTTGGACGTCCCGGCATTTCTAATCCTTACTCTTTAGCATCAGTCCACGCTCTTGCAGGCGCGAGGTTACCTCGTCGAGCGACTTCTGACCGAAGTTTGTGATTGAAAGAAGGTCATCGGCTGTCCGCATGATCAGCTCGCCGATGGTGTTGATCTGAGCCCTCTTGAGACAGTTGCGAGGCCTCTCGGTAAGATCAAGCTCTTCAATGGGCAGGCTAAGATCCGGCGAAATCTCCTCTTCCTCGACAATCTCAGACAGCTCGAGACCCATGGGATTCTCGCTCATCTCGGCTATGACGCCGAACAGGGTCCTGAGAGTGTCTCCTGCGGAAGCCAGGGCCTCCACAGGTGTAATGGACCCGTCGCTCTCGATATCCAATATGAGCATGTCATAGTCGTTGGACTGCTCGACACGGGTTGGCTCGACAGTAATCATCACTCGCCTGATTGGAGAGAATATCGAATCCACAGGAATCACGCCGATAACTGACGAAGTCTTGTTCCTCTCAGCCGAACGATATCCCCTTCCACGATCCACCGTGGCATCCAAGGCGAGACGGCCTCTCTCCGAAAGGGTCGCCAGCGCAAGATCGGGATTGATGATCTCTACATCGGAGGAAAGCTGGAAGTCTCCAGCCCGAACTACTCCAGGACCTCTTACGTCAAGCCGGATGGTCACCGGCTCGTCGGAGTAGCTTCGAAAGACTATGTCCTTCAGGTTCAAGATGACGTCGGTCACGTCTTCTTTGACGCCAGGAAGGGTTGTGAATTCGTGCAACGCTTCATCGAAGCGCACCTGAGTGAGAGCCGCCCCTGGGATTGAGGAGAGCAATGCACGGCGAAGAGAGTTTCCAATCGTGTGGCCGAAGCCTGGCTCCAGGGGGCCGATTGCAAACTTTTGCCGATTGCCGACTTGTTCTCCTAGTTCCTCAACGGAAGGCCTCTGAATAAAGAGCAACGTATCTCCTTAGATCGTCTACTTGGAGTAAAGCTCAACTATGAGCTGCTCACGCACAGGAACATCGATGTGCTCGCGCAAAGGTGGGTTGAGAACGGTTGCTTCAAAACCGTCAGCGCTGAGCTCTAGCCATCCTGGGGCCTGTCGATCGATGGTGTCGCGGTTGTGCACCACGACAATGTATTCTCGAGCCTTTTCGACAATGGTCACCACGTCACCTTTTCGAACCCGCAGGGACGGAATTGTGACCCGCTTGCCGTTGACTCTGATAAGGCCATGCCGAACGAACTGGCGTGCCTGTGCCCTAGAAGACGCCCAACCGGTTCGGAACACCACGTTGTCGATCCGCATCTCAAGCATTGTGAGAAGGTTCTCTCCGGTAATCCCGTGCTGGCGATTGGCTTCCTTATACGTGTTCACGAATTGCTTCTCGAGAACACCGTAAATCCTTCGTGCCTTCTGCTTCTCACGAAGCTGAACCAGGTACTCAGAGCCTTGACGTCCACGCTCGCGTCCGTGAACTCCAGGAGGGAACGGTCGGGACTCCATGGGGCACTTCGAAGAGTCACACTTTGGACCCTTCAGATAAAGCTTCATCTTCTCTCTTCTGCAGAGACGGCAAACTGGTCCGGTATAACGAGCCACTTGCTTCCTTTCTCGTACTAGACCCTACGGCGCTTCTTGGGACGGCAGCCGTTGTGGGGAACCGGAGTTACATCCTTGATGGACTTGATTTCGATGCCAGAGTTGGCAATTGCGCGGTGTGCCGTATCTCGGCCAGATCCCGGCCCCTTGAGCAGCACGTCGACATGACGGACGCCGTGCTCCATTGCCCTTTTCGCACAGGCCTCAGCAGCAAGCTGAGCGGCAAATGGGGTGGACTTTCTCGAGCCCTTGAAGCCTACGTTTCCCGCACTCGCCCACGCAAGAACGTTGCCTTCCTGATCTGTTATGGAGACGATCGTGTTGTTGAAGGATGAATGAATATGGGCCACCCCATATGCGATGTTCTTCCTATCGCGCCGTCTGGGGCGCCTGCCGCCTGGCTTGGTCTTGGCCATTACTTACGTACCTTCTTCTTACCAGCTACTGTCTTCTTCGGACCCTTGCGCGTTCTCGCGTTAGTGTGAGTTCTTTGACCTCGCACAGGCAGCCCTTTGCGGTGCCGCAAACCCTGGTAAGAAGCAATCTCCATCTTCCGCTTGATGTCTTGGGCCACATCTCGTCTCAGATCACCTTCGACCTTGAGATTGGCATCGATCCAAGTCCTAAGCTTCAGTACTTCCTCATCGGTAAGATCTCGAACCCTTGTGTTGGGGTCGACACCCGTTGCTTCGCAAATCTGCTGAGAGGTGGTCAAACCCACTCCAAAGATGTAGGTCAGAGCTACCTCCAACCTCTTTTCCCTTGGAATGTCTACTCCGGCTATACGTGCCATGTAATTAACCCTGCCGTTGCTTGTGTCGTGGATTTTCGCAAATGACTTGAACCCGCCCGTGACGGCGGATCACCTTGCACTTTTCACAAATTGTCTTGACGCTAGCTCTAACCTTCAACTTTTTCCCCTGATCAGTTGGGATTTTCCATTGGAACCTGCCGGTTCGTGGACCTTACTTGTATCGGTAGGTAATTCTTCCTCTTGTGAGGTCGTAAGGAGTAAGTTCAATCTGGACCCTGTCGCCTGGAAGTATGCGGATCCGGTGCATCCTCATCTTTCCAGAACTGTGCGCAAGCACCTTGTGTCCATTCTCAAGCTCGACACGGAACATAGCATTCGGCAAGGGCTCGATAACGGTCCCTTCCAAAACGATCACATCTTCCTTGGGCTTGGTCAGCTCACCCTCCTTAAACAAAATCCCATCACTGCAGGAACTCTCCGATACGCCAATTCAAACTTCGCGAATAGCTCACTAAAAATTCAGCGAGGTATTCGACTTGGTCCGGTTTACAGGTCTCAGCTTTGCTAAAGTTGGGCATAGCTCTGCCAAAGACCCGAGGAAACATTATATTAGCTGTTGCAGCGTATTCAGTCTGCCGAACCTCGGCTTTTCCTTGCTGTAAGATCACAGATTTATGTTCACTGCGTAAGGATCTCCGGCCCGTTTTCCAAAATTGCTATGGTGTGCTCGAAGTGAGCTGACAGCGACCCATCCGCCGTCACAACGCTCCAGCCGTCGTCTAGGGTCACCGTCTCTTGTCCTCCCACATTTACCATGGGCTCAACTGCCAAAACGTTTCCCACCTTGAGTTTGGGACCGGCGTTCCCTGGCCAATAGTTCGGCACGCTCGGCGGCTCGTGCATCGCCGTTCCGATTCCATGGCCAACGTAGTCTTTGACCACGCTGAAGCCCTCAGCTTCGACAATCTTCTCGACGACCCTGCCTATGTCGTGAAGGCGGTTGCCTTCGACCATCACGTCTACTGCTGCCATCAGGGAGCGTTCCGTGACGTCAATCAGGTGTTGCGCCAACTTCGATATCTTTCCCACTCCCATCGTGTAGGCAGAGTCTCCATGGTAGCCATCGACGATGGCTCCGCAGTCGATGGAGATGATGTCACCTTCCTTGAGCCTGTAATTGCCCGGGATGCCATGGACAATCATCGAATTCGGCGAGGTGCAGATCGTTGCGGGAAAGCCGTGGTAATTCAGAAAATTGGATTTGGCACCCCGCTTTTCAAGAACCTGCCTGGATGCTTTGTCAAGCTCCATGGTGGTGATTCCGGGGCGCACCATGTCCATGATCCGCTCCTTGATCTCGACAACCACTTTGCCGGCCTTGCGCATCTTTGCTATCTCTTCGCTATTGCGCCTCACACATGCCCCAAATCCATGCTGACGAGCCAGCAGTCTCTAACTTTTGCCATTCCGTGCAGCTTCGACAACCTCAATCAGCCGTTCCATGACCTCGTCTGGCGTGCCAACTCCGTCGACTACAACCAGCAGATTCCTATCCGAATAAAACTTGAGAAGTGGCGCGGTGGACTCTTCGTAAAGATCGAGCCTGCGACGTATTGCCGTCTCGGTGTCGTCAGGACGTTGGACAACCTCGCCTCCACACAGATCACAAGTCCAATTCAGTTTAGGCGGCGCTTCGAGGGAGTAGTTCGCCCCACACGTGGCGCAGACTCTTCGGGATGATAGTCGTCGAAGAACCAATTCGGTAGGGACATCCAGATCTAGAACGAGGTCCAGGGAGTTGGGCTTCACCATCTCATCGAGTGCCTTTGCCTGGACAGTGGTCCTTGGGAACCCATCGAGCAAAAAGCCGCGCGAAGCATCCGCCTCTGCGAGCCGCTCTTCGACGATCCCCATTACGACGTCATCGGGGATGAGCTCTCCGCTGTCCATATAGGATTTAGCGAGGCGACCGAACTCAGTCCCAGCCTTTACCGCAGCCCTAAGCATGTCTCCTGTAGATATGTGGGGCACCGCAAGGTAGTGTGACAGCCGAACACACTGCGTGCCTTTTCCTGCGCCCTGTTTCCCGAGGACCACCAGCCTTGCGCCGCGCGTCACCTACAACCTCCCATTCAATCTCTAATGAAGAAACCCTTCATAGTTGCGCATAGTCAACTGAGAATCGACCTGCTTCATCGTCTCCAACGCCACCACTACAGCGATAAGCAGCGTCGTTCCGGCAAATGGATAACCAGTTATGTGCCATAGCGCCAAGGCTACGGAAGGAAGAAGCGCAACTACAGCTAGGAATAGAGATCCGGGAAGCGTGATCCTGTTGAGGATCTTCGACAAGAACCGCTCCGTGGCCTGCCCGGGCCTTATGCCGGGAATGTATCCCCCCTGCTTCCTGAGAATGTCAGCCTGCTGGTAAGGGTCAAAGGTCACTTGGACGTAGAAGAAGGTGAAAAGAACAATCAGAACTCCGTATACGGAGATATAGACAAAGCTGGTGGGTGAAACCAGATGGTTGTTGATGAAGGACCTGAAGCCTGCGCCAGGAATCACGTTGGAAAGAAGCACTGGAAAGTAGAGGATCGATGACGCGAAGATAATCGGAACAACACCGGCCTGGTTCACCTTCAGGGGGATGTGAGTCGTCTCTCCGCCATACAGCTGGCGACCCACCACCCTTCGAGGAAAGGTGACCGGAATACGCCTCTGTCCCTGCTCCACGAAAACGATCGCGACAAGAATCAAGATGGCAAGCACGATTATCACGGCGAATTTCAGCTTCCCAGCCTGCGCGTAGATGATCCTTCCCCCACCTGGAATGCCTGCAACGACACTAGCAAATATAAGGATGGACATCCCCTGCCCAATTCCGCGAACCGTGATGAGTTCGGCAAGCCACATCACGAAGGCGGTTCCTGCGGTCATCGTGACAACGATGAACAGGACCCTAGGCACCGTAAAGTTCGGAATCAAATCCACACTCTGTCCCGTGGGAAGGATTCCTGCCCCGCCGTTGTGAAAGACAAAGGCGAGCCCTGTCGACTGCATCACGGCGAGTGCAACTGTGAAATACCTGGTTGTCTGAGTAATCTTTTTCTGGCCGACAGCGCCTTCGTCCCTCCACTCAGCCAGCTTGGGAATTACCGAAGTAAGCAGCTGAATGATGATGGATGCCGTGATGTACGGCATGATGCCAAGCCCGAAGACGGCGAAGCGCGTCAAGGCGCCTCCAGAAAACAGGTTCAGAAAGCCCAGCACCCCTCCAAGGCCACTGGTGCCTGTCTCGAACTGTCTCACCGCATTGAAATCGATGCCCGGAACTGGGACATTGGAACCAAGCTGGTAAATAGCCACAACCAGCAGGGTGAACAGAACCTTGTTCCGCAGCTCTCTGACTTTGAAGATATTCGACAATGACCCAAACACAAATTACCGCCAGTTCATCTCTACGATCCGCCACTTGAGAGCCAATCCCAATGGCCTGCTTTTCAACGAAGTACTCTCACACTAGTTCAACAGCTTGCAAATTTCGAATGCGTCTCCACGGTTATAGCAAAAAACAGGCGGCCGGATTGCAACCAACCACCTGTTCCCACACGAAACCGCAACCTATCTATTGGTTATTGCGTTTCCCTTTGCAGGCGGACGGCCATTGCCAAACGGGAGATCCAGCTTGATCGCCGACCCGCCTTTCGAGACAATTGCGGCATGCGCCGACTCAGAAAAGGCGTGGGCCGAGACCGTTACTCCGCTACTGAGAGTCCCTCTTCCCAACACCTTGACAAGTCCATTTTTGGATACCAAGCCATAGGCCTTCAGAACTTCGACATCGATGACAACGACCCCTTGAGATGCCAGGGTTTGGATATCGTCCAAGTTCACAACGTTGTACTCGACACGAAACGGGTTCTTGAATCCCTTCAGCTTGGGTATGCGCTGAACCAGCGGCAGCTGTCCACCCTCGAAACCTACAGGTATCGTGTCGCGAGCTCCCTGCCCCTTGGTGCCTCTTCCGGCTGTCTTTCCACCCCTACCTGCCGTGCCTCTACCAACGCGCTTCTCGCGCTTGGTAGCACCGGCGGCGGGAGCCAAATCATGCAGCTTTATCATCTCTACGCCTCTTTTTCCTCTACAGACACGAGGTGGCTAACCCTGGCAATCATCCCGCGAATCTCGGGACGATCAGCGTGAAGACGTGTCTTTCCAATGCGGCCAAGCCCCAGAGCCTTGAGAGTACCCCGATGCTTCGGCTTGGTTCCGATTGAAGAGCGGACCTGTCGAACCAAAAGTTGCCTCTCAGCCATCAGCCAACCTCCCCGCTCTGGGAAACAGCCTTCGACTCTTTGTACGCGTTGAGAATGCCCCGAGGGATAATCTCGTCAGCTGGCTTCCCTCTAAGATCGGCAATCTCGTCAGGTCTTTTAAGGTTTCTCAATCCAGCTATTGTTGCATGGGCCACGTTGATCCCGTTAGACGACCCGAGGCTTTTTGCCAGTATGTCGTGTATGCCAGCCATCTCCAGGATTGCCCTAGCTGCACCTCCTGCAATGACCCCGGTACCAGGAGCCGCAGGCTTGAGCAAAACCCTTCCTGCTCCAGCTTGACCTATAGTCGGGTGCGTGATGGTCGATCCCGCTAGCGGCACATCGAACAGGTTCTTCTTGGCCTCCTCGATCCCCTTCTGGACGGCCAAACCGGCCTCCTTGGCCTTCCCGTACCCAAGGCCAACCTTTCCATGTCCATCACCTATAACCATCAAAGCGGTGAAGGAGAACCTTCTACCACCTTTCACCACCTTGGCGACACGGTTGACCTTTATGGTGCGCTCTTCGAATCCGGTATCAGCCATTCCTAAAACTCCAATCCACCGGCACGAGCGCTGTCGGCCAAAGCAGCAACCCTACCGTGATACTTGAATCCGCCTCGGTCGAATACAACGACGGAAATATCCTTCTCCTTGGCCCGGGAGGCCAGCAGCTCTCCAACCCTGCGCGCTGCATCGATATTGCCGGTGGCCTTTCCCTTGAACTCTGCTTCGACGGTAGAGGCTGCAACCAGGGTCTTGCTAGCGGAGTCATCGATCAACTGGGCAACGATGTGCTTGTTGGATCGGAACACCGCCAGTCGTGGTCTCGCTGCCGAACCCACCACAAGCCGCCGAACTCTAAAATGACGCTTCTGCCTCAGCGCCTGTGAGCTTTGCGTTGACATCTAAAACTTTCCTTCCAATACCACTAACCTGCACCATGCCCCAGTCGATCTTCCAGATCGAACCAAAGGCCTGCTACTTGCCTGACTTGCCAGCCTTTCGGAGCACTTTCTCTCCGAGATAGCGGACTCCCTTCCCCTTGTAAGGCTCCGGCTTGCGAATTTTGCGAATATTCGCGGCTACCTGCCCTACCAACTCCTTGTCAATCCCTTTGACGTTGATCCTGGTGGGCTGCGGAGTCTCGAATGTCACTCCCTCGGGGGCCGGCACCACTACCGGATGCGAAAACCCGAGCGCGAGTTCCAGCTGCGTCGGAGACTTGGCCGCAGCCCTATATCCGACTCCGACAATTTCCAGCTCCTTGTTGAAGCCATCGGTGACTCCAACCACCATATTCGATACCAAAGTCCTGCAAAGGCCGTGCAGCGCTCGATTGCGCCGCTCATCGTTGGGCCTCTCCACAACGATGGTTTCCCCATCCTTCTTCAAGATGATCTCAGAAGGGAAGGTTCGCTCAAGCGAACCCTTTGGCCCCTGCACCTTGACGGTGCTGCCGGAAATATCAACGCTAACACCAGCAGGAACCTGAACCGGAACTTTACCAATACGAGACACTGTCTTTTCCTTTGTCCTAGAACCCGCTACCAGACATAGCAGAGGACCTCGCCGCCGATCCTGTTGCGGCGAGCCTCTGAATCAGTCATCAAACCTTTCGAAGTGGACAAAACAGCCACCCCCAGGCCACCGAGCACGCGTGGAATCGAGTCAGCCCTCGAGTAAACCCGGAGACCCGGCTTGGAGACCCGCTGAATGCCTGAAATAGTCCTCGCGCGCTCGTTCGAGTACTTCATCTCGATCTCGAGAACCGTTCCGGGCTTGTCCGGGAGATCCAGCGTCTTATAACCAGAGATGAAGCCCTCGCGTGCGAGAATTGCCGCGAGCGACTCCCTCAGCTTCGAGCCTGGCATCCGGATCGTATCGTGCATCGCCACGTTCCCGTTTCGGATACGGGTCAGCATGTCGGCTATTGGATCTGTCATTGTCATGCTTGTACCCTCCTCCTACCAGCTCGACTTGGTCACGCCTGGGATCTCTCCCTGGTGCACCATCTCTCTCAGGCAAATTCTGCAAAGACCGAATTTGCGGAATACCGAATGGGGACGACCGCAACGCCTGCATCGGGTGTAAGCCCGCACCTTGAACTTAGGCTTCGCTTGCTGCTTCTGAATCAATGCCTTCTTGGCCATGTTGCTCCCGCTACCCTTCCCGCTTGAATGGGAAATTGAATGCGCTCAGCAGAGCTCGACCGGCTTCGTCTGTCTCTGCTGAGGTCACGATTGTAATGTCCATGCCCCGAACAGCATCTACCTTGTCATAGTCGATCTCCGCGAAGATCAGCTGTTCGGTGACTCCAAAGGTGTAGTTGCCCTTGCCGTCGAAAGAGCTAGGGTTCAGGCCCCTAAAGTCTCTGATTCTGGGAATCGAAATGCTCACGAGCCTGTCAAAGAACTCCCACATGCGGTCCCCGCGCAGGGTCACCTTCGCGCCTATGGCATTCCCCGCACGCAGCTTGAAGCCTGCAACAGACTTGCGCGCACGCGTGACTACCGGCTTCTGGCCGGTGACTATCTCCAGGTCCCTCAATGCCCCTTCAAGCTGGGAGGCCTGCTGCAAAGCACGGCCAACGCCTATGTTGAGCACGATCTTTTCCATCCGGGGCACCTGCATGATGTTCGAGAGCCCAAGGGTCTCTTTCAGCTGGCTGCGGATCTCGTCGTCATACTTGGCCTTCAACCGAGGCTTCTCGATCGTCTGCTGAGCCACTACAGGTCACCTCCGCACTTCCTGCAGATCCTGTTCTTCGCACCTGTCTCTTCGATCTTGTATCCCACGCGAGTCACTCCGCACTTGGAACAAACCACGGCGACGTTTGACGCCTGAATCGGCATCAGCTTGTCAAGAATGCCACCGGTCTGCATCGCCTTTGTGGGCCGCTGGTGCTTCCTGACGGAGTTCACACCCTCGACGATCACCTTGTTCTCCTTGGGCAGGACCGTGATTATATCGCCGACCTTGCCGACATCTTTGCCCGAGAGAACCTGAACCTTGTCACCCTTGCGTAGACGCAACTAGATCACCTCCGGTGCTAGCGAAATGATTCGCATGAACTGCTTGTCGCGGAGCTCACGACCAACGGGCCCAAAGATACGCGTACCCCTTGGCTGCTTCTGATCATTGATGAGCACCGCTGCGTTCTCGTCGAAGCGGATATATGAGCCGTCACCCCTGCGACGCTCCTTGGTCGTGCGCACGACCACACACTTGACCACGTCACCCTTTTTCACGGCGGCGCCTGGAATTGCGTCTTTCACGGTCCCGACGATGATATCGCCTATCGATGCGTAACGCCTGCGAGATCCCCCGAGCACCTTGATGCAAAGGACCTCACGCGCACCCGAGTTGTCGGCGACCTTCAACCTTGTTTCTTGCTGGATCACTTTGCACGCTCCAAGATTTCCACAAGCCTCCAACGCTTCAGCTTCGACAGAGGCCTAGTCTCGGCAACGCGAACGCTGTCGCCCACTCCTGCCTCATTGTTGGCGTCATGGACATACAGCTTCTTGGTGCGCTGGACAGTCTTCTTATAGCGAGGGTGGCGGACTCGCTCTGTAATAGCCACGACCAGGGTCTTGTCCATCGAAGATGACAGAACCATTCCCTCGCGGAACTTCCGGCGATTAGACCGGGCCGGGGCTTCCACCTTAACACTCTCTGATTCGCTCATTACCTCTCACCTGCCACGACTTCAAGCTCCCTCTCACGAAGCAGCGTCAAGATCCTCGCGATTTCATGCTTGAGCGTCCCGATCCGCGCCACATTTGACAGCTGCGCAGTGGCCACTTGAAAGCGCAGGTTGAAAAGCTCAGACCTCGCCTCCTCAAGCTTGTTGCGCAACTCGTCGTCATCCATTGCTCTAAGTTCCGACACCTTTGCCATCACTCGGCACCTCCGGCTACGTTCGCGTAGTCTCTCACGATGAAGCGCGCCTTGATAGGCAGCTTCTGGATCGCCCTTTCCATAGCGGCGCGAGCGAGCTCTTCAGGGACTCCATCCAGTTCAAAGAGGATGCGCCCGGGCTTTACCACTGCCACCCAGAACTCGGGATTTCCCTTTCCAGAGCCCATGCGCGTCTCCGCTGGCTTCTGCGTCACAGGCTTATCCGGGAAGACGCGGATCCATACCTTTCCGCCTCTTCGGACATGGCGGGTCATGGCAATACGGGCGGCCTCAATCTGTCTGGCGGTGAGCCAGCAAGCTTCCAAAGCCTGGATCCCGTAGCTGCCAAAGTTCAGCTCCGTACCCCCCTTTGAAAGACCTGTCCTCCGGCCCCGCTGCACCTTGCGGTGCTTCACCTTTCTAGGCATCAGCATGTTCAGTCAACCTCCCGCTTGAAATGAGGGGTCTCATGATGGCTGTCGCGGGTGCGACGCTCAATGTCTTCCTCCTCGGCAAGCAATTCTTCTAACTCGTCGTTGGCAGGGGCAGCGCTCTTTTTCTCAGCCTCTTCGGGCTGAGGGACCACTGTCTTTTCTAGATCTGCTACCTGGTCGCCTGCGGCTGCCGATGAGCCGGGTGCCCCCTGCTCTGGACGGCGGCGTCCTCCACCGGCGCTTATCACGCGGCGCGGCTTTGCTGCGGCCTCGGCCACCGGAATCTCCTTTGCTGCAGCCTCGGTCGAAGAGACCTTGTAGGGAAGTATGTCTCCCTTGTAAATCCAGACTTTCACTCCGATTCGGCCAAATGTGGTGCGTGCCTCTCGGAATCCATAATCAATATCGGCGCGAAGTGTGTGAAGTGGAACGCGACCCTCTCGGTACTGCTCCTTGCGTGACATTTCTGCACCGCCGAGGCGACCCGAGCACTGGACCTTGACTCCTTGGCCGCCAGCCTTCTCAACCGACTGGATCGCCCTTTTCATTGCACGGCGGAAGCTCACTCTGCGAGAAAGCTGGTCTGCAATGCCTTGAGCCACCAGTGCGGCATCCAGCTCCGGCTGCTTTATCTCCTGGATATTGAGCTGCACCTTTGGATTCCCGGTGATCTCCACGAGCTTCGCCCTGAGTCGCTCCGCCTCGGCACCCTTCCTTCCGATGACGATCCCGGGGCGAGCTGTGTGGATATCGACCTTAAGGCGATCACGCGTCCTCTCAACCTCTATCCGTGAAACCGCTGCCGACTCCAGCTCCGTGGAGAGAAAGTTCCTTATCTGCCAGTCCTGAACCACTGAATCCTGATAGGTGCGGTCGTCAAACCAGCGCGACTTCCAGTCTGTAGTTACTCCAAGACGGAATCCATAGGGGTTTACCTTCTGACCCATCTTTACTTCTCCTCTTCCTCGGACTCCGTCGATTCGCTGGACTCATCGACAGCATCTGAAACCTCGGCCGCTTCCTCGGAAATACCCTCTCCGGCTGCAGCTGCCTCATTCTCTACAGGTTCAGCCGCAACAGCCTCAGCCTCCACAGATTCTTCCGTCGCCATTGGAGCCTCTGCCACCGACTCGGCAACCGCCGTCTCCTGCTCGCCAAAAGCGGCCTCGACAACTTCAGGCTGCTTCTCCTCTTCAGCTTTCCTGGAAGCAGCGCTTCCACGGGTGCGGGCAACCCGCCGAGCCCGTCGCTTGGCTTCCTCGGCATCCCTCTTCGATCGGATCACCTTCAGCTGGTCTTCTTCCATGCGGGCCACTATCACAGTCACATGCGAGGTCCTCTTGCGCAGAGCGCCGGCACGGCCTCGCGCTCGCGCGCGGAACCGCCTCATGGTTGGCCCTTCATCGGCATAGCATGACGCCACATAGAGCTCATCCGCCGAGATGTGATCGTTGTTCACCGCATTCGCAATAGCCGAGTCCAGCAGCTTCGAAACAACACCTGCAACATCGCGCTCAAGCCCGGCCAGGATCTCTTTGGCGGTCTTGACGTCGCGTCCTCTGATCAGATTCAGAACCTCGCGGAACTTGTATGCCGAGGCTCGATACGAACTCAAAACCGCCCTGGTACCGGGTTTCTCGTTTGTCTTGACCGCAGTCACTATCGCCTCCCTGCCCTCTCTTGACCGGCGTGGTAGCGGAAGGTGCGCGTCGGCGCAAACTCGCCAAGCTTGTGGCCAACCATCGATTCGGTGATGTAGACAGGCACGTGCTTGCGCCCGTCATGCACAGCAAGCGTATGTCCCACCATGTCCGGTATGATCGTGGAACGCCTTGACCAGGTCTTGATGACCTTCTTCTCGTTCGCGGCATTCATGGCGTCAACCTTCTTGAGAAGGTGGTCGTCCACGAATGGGCCCTTTTTCAAACTACGAGGCATGGCAGCTACTTCCTATCGCCTAGCACCGCGTCCACGGCGCCGTCTAATGATCAACTTGTCCGATTCTTTCTGCAGAGCTCTGGTACGCCCCTCCGGCTTACCCCAGGGAGAGACTGGGTGCCGGCCACCTGAAGTCTTTCCTTCGCCACCACCAAGAGGGTGGTCAACAGGGTTCATCGCAACACCTCGGGTCTGCGGGCGAACGCCCTTCCATCTGTTGCGGCCAGCCTTTCCAACTGAGATCAGCTCATGCTCTGCGTTGCCAACTTCGCCAACTGTGGCCCTGCAATCAATGGAGACCTTCCGCATTTCGGTGGAAGGAAGCCGCAAGGTGGCAAAATCTCCTTCTTTGGCAACGAGCTGAATGCTCATTCCAGCTCCGCGGGCGAGCTTTCCACCCTGCCCTGGTCGGAGCTCGACATTGTGCACGACCGTTCCTACCGGGATGCTTCGCAACGGGAGAGCGCAACCGACCTTGATGTCGGCGTCGACCCCACTCTGAACTATGTCGCCTACCTTGAGCTTCGCAGGCGCAAGGATGTAGCGCTTCTCACCGTCAAAGTAGTGGAGCAGGACAATCCGGGCGTTCCGGTTCGGATCATATTCAATTGCCGCCACTCGGGCTGGAACCCCATCCTTATTGCGCTTGAAGTCGATCAGGCGGTACTGCTGCTTGTGGCCACCGCCACGATGCCTTGCCGTCTTGCGCCCGTAGCTGTTGCGGCCGCCGGACCTCTTTTGCGGCGCAAGAAGCGATCGCTCTGGAGTGCTCTTGGTTATCTCGGCGAAATCGGATACCGACTGGAACCTTCGCCCTGCGCTTGTCGGCTTTCTTTTTCTAATTGCCATTGCTCACTCTTTGCTTACTTCTCGAACAGATCGATGCGATCGTTCTCGGCCAGCTTTACAATCGCCCTCTTGGTGTCGGGCTTCGAGGAATACACGCCAGTGCGGCGGTTCCTCTTCCTCTTGCCTTTGCGGTTCAAGGTATTCACGTTGACAACCTTGACTCCAAAAATCTGCTCTACAGCCTTGCGAATCTCGATCTTGTTGGCTCTAGGGTCGACAATGAAGGTGTAGAAGTTCTCGTCCATCTGTCTGTAAGATTTTTCAGAAACCACCGGCCTGAGAATGATGGAGCGCGGGTTCTCCATTTACTCCTCCCCTTCCTCTGAATCTTCATCCGATGCGTCGAATGCGACCTCGACCACTGCACTTGCGGCCTCCGACCCCTCATCGACACCAGGCAGAAGATTCTCTGTGAATACGACCACGTCGCTCTTGAGAATGTCGTAGGCGTTCAGCTCGTCCACGTCAATAAGCTGAACTTCTGGTATGTTCGAGAAGCTCCTCACCGTGTTGTAGTCATAAGGATCTACGACTATGAGAATCCTTCCCTCCAGCTGCAATGCCTTCAAGGCTGCTGCTGCATCTTTGGTCTTGATTTCCGGAAAGCTCCAAGCATCTAAAACTGTGATCGCGTCAGACTGCGCCCTGTCCGAGAGCGCCTGCAAAAGAGCAAGGCGGATCATCTTTTTGGGGGTCTTCTGAGCATAGCTTCTCGGCTTGGGGCCAAGCGCAACGCCACCACCTGTCCAGTGAGGGGACCTGTTAGAACCTTGGCGGGCACGCCCGGTGCCCTTCTGGCGGAATGGCTTGGCTCCTCCGCCGGACACCTCCGCACGCGTCTTCGTGCTCTGAGTGCCTGCGCGAGCCGCAGCTAGCTGAGCCGTGACAACCTGGTGAAGAAGAGCGATGTTCGGCTGGAGGCCGAATATGGCTGGCTCGAGATCGATGGTCCCTAGCTCCTCGCCCTTCTGGTTTCGCTTCGTGACAGAGACCTTTACCAGCTCTCTTTCGATCTGAGCAATGGCCATTTCTACTTGCCGCCTTTCACCGCGTCGCGGATGATCACGGTTCCGCCCTTTGGCCCCGGAACAGCTCCTTTGACCAGAATCAGCTGCTTCTCCGGATCGGACTTAACCACCTCTAAATTCAGCGTGGTGACCTTCTCCGAACCATACTGTCCAGCCATGCGCGTACCCTTGAACACCCTTGCAGGAGTGGCACAGGCGCCGATCGAGCCCGGAGCGCGGTGGTGCTTGTGGTTACCGTGCGCCCCTCCCTGCCCTTTGAAGTTATGCCTCTTCATTCCGCCCGAAAATCCGTGCCCCTTGGAAATTGCAGTGACGTCCACCCGCTCGCCTGGAGCAAGCAGGTCTGCGGTCAGCTCAGTGCCAACACCGAAACCGTTGGTATCCTCAACACGCAGCTCTAAGAGCTTCTTACCCGGCTCGACGCCCGCTGAGCGGTAGTGTCCTGCTAACGGCTTTGTGAGCTTCGACTCCTTCTTGAAGCCGTATGTCACCTGCAAAGCCGAGTAGCCGTCAGTGTCAGGCGTCTTGGCCTGAACTACTCGTACCGGGGCGATCTTAATCACTGTCACAGCGACTGCACGATTCTGGTCATCCCAGATCTGAGTCATGCCGACCTTCTCGCCGACGATCGCCTTTGTTGCCATCGCTAAAAATCCTTCGTCTCTTGATAATCAGAGTGATCAATCACACGCAAACGCTCCGCTGGCGAAGCCAAACGGAGCTTTGAATCTGTTTTGCCAAGCGGTACCCAACCTAGGGGCCTACCTGGACGTCATACTCAACGGAAGCTCAGAAAAGTATAGACGGACTCTCGGACTTAACCGCCCGACGTCAGTGAGCCTTCCGACCTATTAGGCACTTTGTATCTTTATCTCAATATCGACGCCAGCGGGCAGATCCAGCCGTTGCAATGAATCAACGGTCCTTGGCGTGTGGTCGACAATGTCGAGCAGCCTCTTGTGAACCCGCATCTCGAAATGCTCTCTTGAGTCCTTGTACTTGTGGGGAGAGCGGATCACGGTGTAACGATGCAGCTCGGTTGGCAGGGGAACGGGCCCCTTCACCTTGGCCGAGGTGCGCAGAACGGTCTCCACGATCTTCTTGGTGGAATTGTCGATCAGCTCATGATCGTATGCCTTGAGGCGAATCCTAATTCTCTGCTTGCTGCTGTCAGCCATCGCTATCCTTGGTGCTAGCTGTAGATGTCGGCTCCCAAAATGGGAGCTGGGACTTCCTGAACTCTGTGCAGGTTCGGGTCCACTGAACCCAGTGGACCCGCAAACCTTGACTAATCGCTACTTGATGATCTTTGTGACTCTACCGGCACCCACCGTGCGGCCACCTTCACGAATGGCGAACCGCAAACCCTCGTCCATTGCGATTGGTTTGCCCAGCTCGACAGTCATGTTGATGTTGTCACCCGGAAGAACCATTTCAGTGCCTTCTGGAAGGGTGATCGTACCGGTGACATCAGTTGTGCGGAAGTAGAACTGTGGACGATAGTTGTTGAAGAACGGCTTGTGGCGTCCACCTTCCTCCTTGGAAAGGACATACACGTTGGCCTCGAAGTTTGTGTGAGGAGTGACCGTGCCTGGCTTGCCCAGAACCTGGCCGCGCTCCACCTCGTTCTTCTTGGTGCCGCGAAGCAGGACACCTATATTGTCACCAGCGCGACCTTCGTCAAGAAGCTTGTTGAACATCTCAACGCCGGTGCAGACAGTCTTCTGGGTCGGGCGCAATCCCACGATCTCGATTTCCTCGCCAACGTGGATGACGCCTGACTCGACTTTTCCGGTCACAACGGTTCCACGACCCTGAATGGTGAAAACATCCTCGATTGGCATCAAGAACGACTTGTCGACATCACGCTGCGGCTCGGGAATGTACTCGTCCACGGCTGACATGAGCTCAAGGATCTTGGCGGTCCATTCCGGATCGCCTTCCAGAGCCTTTAGAGCAGAAACCCTAATGACAGGGGTGTCGTCACCAGGAAACTCGTACTCGTTCAGAAGCTCTCTGACTTCAAGCTCGACGAGGTCAAGAAGCTCTTCATCGTCGACCATATCGGCCTTGTTCAAAGCTACGACGATATATGGGACGCCCACCTGACGAGCAAGCAGGACGTGCTCACGTGTCTGCGGCATCGGGCCATCAGCCGCTGACACAACAAGAATCGCACCGTCGACCTGCGCGGCACCGGTGATCATGTTCTTGATGTAGTCGGCGTGACCCGGCATGTCTACGTGAGCGTAGTGTCGGCGATCAGTCTCGTACTCGACGTGGGCAATGGAAATTGTTATACCACGCGCCCTCTCTTCGGGTGCCTTGTCGATCTGATCAAACGGGGTAAACTTCACGTGTGGGTTCACGCCGGCCAGCGTCTTTGTGATGGCCGCTGTGAGCGTGGTCTTTCCGTGGTCGATGTGGCCCATTGTACCCACATTGATGTGAGGCTTAGAGCGCTCAAACTTCTGCTTGGCCATAGTTAAAAAATGCTCCGTGTGTTTAGAGCGACGCTACGTGAGCGCCGGCGATACGAACAAAGAACCATTACAGACTACTCTCCCCGGACCCTTGCGACAATCTCTTTGGAGATTGACTCAGGAACTTCCTGGTATGAGTTGAACTGCATAGTATAGGTAGCGCGACCCTGAGTACGCGACCTTAGATCAGTAGCGTAGCCGAACATTTCAGAAAGTGGGACCTGAGCACGTATTACGTGGCTCGTTCCCCTTTGATCCATTCCTTCGACCTTGCCACGCCGGGAAGAAAGGTCGCCGATGACGTCTCCCATATAATCTTCTGGCGTCACAACTTCTACTGACATTATTGGCTCCAAAAGTACGGGCGATGCCTTTCTAGCAGCTTCTTTAAAAGCCATCGACCCAGCAATCTTGAAGGCCATTTCCGATGAGTCAACTTCGTGGTATGAACCGTACGTTAGCGTCGCCCTCAGATCCACCGTCGGGTATCCCGCCAGCACTCCGGAGGCTAGAGCCTCCCTAATCCCAGTGTCAACCGCAGGTATGTACTCCTTGGGAATAACACCTCCCGTGATCTTGTCCACGAATTCGTAGCCTCCGCCAGGCCCGGTCGGCTCCAGACTGATCACTACGTGCCCATACTGACCTCGACCGCCACTCTGGCGAACGTACTTCATCTCGACCTTGTCGACGCTCTTGCGGATCGTCTCACGGTACGCAACCTGAGGCTTGCCGACGTTTGCGTCAACTTTGAACTCTCTGAGCATGCGGTCCACCAGCACCTCAAGGTGAAGCTCACCCATGCCAGAGATCACGGTCTGACCCGTCTCTTCATCGGTATGCACCTTGAAGGTTGGGTCCTCCTCGGACAAGGCATAGAGTGCCTTGCCAAGCTTGTCCTGGTCCGCCTTCGTCTTAGGCTCCACCGCCACGTGGATGACCGGCTCCGGGAAGGTCAGAGACTCCAGGATTACAGGTTTGTCTGGATCACACAAAGTGTCTCCAGTCGTAGTGTTCTTCAACCCAACCGCGGCCACGATGTCTCCGGCATGAATTCTGTCGATGTCTTCACGCGTGTTGGCATGCATCAAAAGGAGGCGTCCGATTCGCTCTTTTTTATCCTTGGTAGAGTTCAAGATCGTGGAACCCTTCTCGAGAGTCCCCGAGTACACCCGGAAATAAGTCAGCTTGCCGACGTAGGGATCGCTCATGATCTTGAAGGCGAGTGCCGCGAAAGGTGCGCTGTCGGAAGCTTCGCGAGAGACGACCTCGTCACCCCTGAGATCGGTGCCGGTTGCAGGCGGGATATCAAGCGGAGACGGCAAATAGTAGACAACGGCATCCAGCATCGGCTGCACGCCCTTGTTCTTGAACGCCGATCCACAAAGGACAGGCACCACCTGTCCGCTCACCGTCGCCTTGCGCAGGGAGCTTCTGATCTCAGCAGGGGTGATGTACTCCCCCTCCAGATACTTCTCCATTAGATCGTCATCGAAGTTTGCAAGGTTCTCGAGCAGCTTGTGGTGATACTCCTGAGCCTTGTCGTGCATGTCAGCGGGTATATCTACGATGTCGTACTTCTCGCCAAGGAGATCCTCGTACACCAAGGCGCTCATCTCGATAAGATCGATCACCCCGACGAAGTTCGCCTCAGATCCTATTGGAAGCTGGATAACGCACTCGTTCGCATCAAGCCTGTCCCTTATCATGTCGACGCAGCGATAAAAGTCGGCTCCGGTGCGGTCCATCTTGTTGACGAAACACATTCTTGGAACGTTGTACTTGTTCGCCTGGCGCCACACAGTCTCGGTCTGCGGCTCCACTCCGGCAACCGCATCGAAAACCGCCACGGCACCGTCAAGCACCCTCAAAGACCGCTCCACTTCGACAGTGAAGTCCACGTGGCCTGGAGTGTCGATTATGTTGACGCGGCAATCCTTCCAGAAGCAGGTCGTGGCGGCAGAGGTGATTGTGATGCCACGCTCTTGCTCCTGCACCATCCAGTCCATGGTGGCTGCGCCTTCGTGGACCTCTCCAATCTTGTAGTTCTTCCCCGTGTAGTAGAGAATGCGCTCGGTAGTCGTCGTCTTACCGGCGTCGATATGCGCCATGATACCGATGTTTCGATATTTCTCTAGGGGGTATTCCCTGCCTGCCATAGTTATGCTGCCTCTTTTTTAAACACCTGAAAACAAACTTTGTCCGTTATTTGCTGAACGAACCATTTTAATCGGCTCAAAAAGTAAATACGTCCAGAATCGAACCGCAGAAAGTCCGGGAACTTCTGCCCTGAATCGACCTATGTCCCCCGGGGACCAATTCCCGGAATTATTTTCTACCAGCGGTAGTGTGCAAACGCCTTGTTGGACTCCGCCATCTTATGTAGATCCTCACGCCGCTTGACCGAGGCACCGACTCCGTTTGCCGCATCCATCAGCTCATTTGCCAAGCGCTGCGCCATCGTCTTCTCACGCCTCTTGCGCGAAAATCCAACGATCCAGCGGATTGAGAGCGTAGTGGCCCTACGGCCTTTGATCTCGACGGGAACCTGGTATGTGGCTCCTCCAACACGGCGCGAACGCACTTCGAGCTCCGGCTTGGTGTTCTCGATCGCCTTCTTCAGGATTCCAAGAGCATCGCCGCCGTTCTTCTCCTGGATGATGTCGAGAGCGTCGTAGACTATGTGCTCCGCCAGCGTCTTCTTCCCTCTGGAAAGGACCTTGTTTACGAGCTGAGACACAAGGATCGAGTGGTAGATCGGATCTGGGTGAATCTCCCTGCGAGGAGCTGGTCCCTTACGAGGCATTCGGCTACTTCTCCTTCTTAGCGCCGTAGCGGCTTCTAGCTTGCTTACGGTTCTTCACGCCAGAAGTGTCAAGCGTCCCGCGAATGATCTTGTACCGAACACCCGGGAGATCCTTGACTCTTCCACCTCGAACCAGCACGATTGAGTGCTCTTGGAGGTTATGGCCGACACCGGGAATGTAGGCAGTAACCTCCACCCCGCTTGTCAAGCGGACGCGGGCAACTTTTCTCAGGGCCGAGTTCGGCTTCTTCGGCGTGGTCGTGTAGACCCTTGTGCAAACCCCGCGACGCTGCGGCGCGCCTTTCAATGCCGGCGTCTTGGTCTTTGATTGTTTCGATTCGCGTCCACTCCGGACGAGCTGTGCTATCGTGGGCACGCCATACCTCTCCAATTGTCAATTTGTCTACCTAAACCGAACCAGCTCAGCCTTACGCTCGGCTACTTGATTCGGGTCAGAAATCTACTGCACTATAAAGTGCACACTATGCCAGTCTTACACTATAGAGGCTTCGCGATTGGCACCCTCTATTTTTATTCAGAGCGATGCCAAACCGCGTTCGAGCTTCATCCTAAGATGCACCCTGGTCCATCTCCTTGGGACCTTCGTCATCTGAATCGACATCGCCTATCGAGAACTCGACAAACTCCTCGCCTTCGGCTTCGATGTTTGCCAGCTCAGCAAAATCAGGCTCGTCGAAGTCAAAGTCTCCAAAGCCCTCCATGCCTTCCGAAGACCAGAAGGAGATTCTCTGGGCCTCTGGAGCCTCCACCTTCACCGACCGATAAATGCCAAGGCCCGTGCCCGCAGGTATCAGCTTGCCGATGATGATGTTCTCCTTCAACCCCAGCAGTGCGTCACTCTTGCCCTCGATGGCCGCCTCAGTCAGGACACGGGTGGTCTCCTGGAACGAAGCTGCAGAAAGCCAAGAGTCGGTGGCAAGCGAGGCCTTGGTGATACCCATCAGCTCCGGCCTGCCCTCTGCAGGACGCTTGTCCTGAGCTACCAGGCTCCTGTTGGCATCGGAGTAGAGCTTGGTATCAACCCGCTCACCTGGCAAGAACTGAGAGTCTCCCGGCTCAGCCACTGTAACCCTCTTCAGCATCTGCCGCACTATCAACTCGATGTGCTTATCGTGGATCGATACACCCTGGTCACGATAGACTTTCTGGACCTCCTCGACAAGGTATTGCTGCGTCTCGCGGATACCTTTGATATCCAGCAGCTCCTTGGGATCGCGAGGTCCCTCGATGATCGGATCTCCCGCTGAAATCTCCTGACCGTCTGTGACTTCGAGGTGTGAGCGATACGAAAGGATGTGAGTTTCTTCCTCGCCGTCTTCACCGACGATGGTCACGCTCCTTCCAGCCTCCTCCTCGACCACGCGGACGACTCCAGTAGTCCTCGAGAGAAGTGCAGCCCCTTTGGGAGTTCGAGCTTCGAAGAGCTCCACAACCCGGGGGAGACCGTGTGTTATGTCTTCTCCGGCGATACCACCTTGGTGGAAAGTACGCATTGTCAGCTGGGTGCCCGGCTCGCCGATCGACTGAGCAGCGATGACTCCGACGGCCTCACCAAGCTCAATCAGCCTTGAAGAGGCCAGTGCTTTCCCGTAACAGACCGCACAAACTCCATGAGCTGCATCGCAGGTGAGGACTGAGCGAACCCTCAGCCTATTGATCTTGGGATCATGGCTGATTTGATTGAGCACGCCCTCGTCAAGCATGGTGCCGGCCGCGAACTCCTCCCCTGACTCAAGCCTCACCGATTCGGCCAAGATCCGGCCATAGGCCCTGGTCTCGACGTAGTATCGCTTCCCAGCCTCATCAGGGCGGACATCCTCGATCCAAATGCCTCGCGTTGTTCCGCAGTCGTCCTCGCGGACTATCAACTCCTGCGCCACGTCGACGAGCCTTCTCGTCAAATAGCCCGAGTCAGCAGTCCTGAGAGCGGTGTCTGCAAGGCCTTTTCGGGCTCCGTGAGTTGAAATGAAGTACTCCAATACAGAGAGCCCTTCACGGAAAGAGGACTTGATCGGCCTGGGGATCATCTCACCGCGCGGATTGGACACAAGACCCTTCATCCCCGAAATCTGCCGGATCTGCTGGGCATTTCCTCTTGCACCAGAGTCCACCATCATGTCGAGCGGATTGAAGGTGATAGCCGAGAGCATCGACTCCATCGCCTTTCCGATGTCGGAGTTCGCACTTGTCCAGATCTCGATCTCCTTCTGGCGGCGCTCATCGTCCGTGATGATTCCCCGTTTGAACTGGATCTCCGCCTTCTCGGCTTCTTGCTCGTATCGATCAAGGATCTCCGCCTTCTCGCTGGGAGTCCTCACGTCGTCGATCGAGATGGTCAAGCCTGATTGGGCGGCGTACCTGAAGCCAAGCTCCTTGATCTTGTCGAGCGCTTGTGCAACTTCCAGTTTCGGATAGTTGTTGGCGATCTCCTCGACGATCGAACCGATGGTCGTGTAGCGCTTTCCTATCAGGGTGTTGACGAAGCGGAACCCTTCCGGAAGTGCGGTGTTGAATATCAACCGACCAGGAGTCGTCTCGAGCTCCTCTGTGGCCAGCTCTCCCGACTCGTCAACCACCGTGCGGCGTATCTTCACGAGTGCATGGAGATCGAGGTCTCCCGCTTCATAGGCCATCTCCACCTCGTAGAGATGGCGGTAATGGTTGCCCTGACCCTTCGCGCCGTCTACCGTCATGGTCAAGTAATAGATACCGAACACCATGTCCTGGGTAGGCACGGTAATGGGTCGGCCTGTAGCCGGCGAAAGAATGTTGTTCGCCGAGAGCATGAGAATTCTGGCCTCTGCCTGAGCCTCAGTAGACAGTGGCAGGTGAACCGCCATCTGGTCACCATCGAAGTCCGCGTTGAAAGCTGTGCAGACCAGCGGGTGGATCTGGATGGCCTTACCCTCCACCAGCACCGGCTCGAAGGCCTGGATTCCCAGCCTGTGAAGGGTGGGGGCTCGGTTCAACAAAACCGGATGCTCTTTGATCACATCCTCTAGAACGTCCCAGACCTGGGGCCGCCTTCTCTCGACCATCCGCTTGGCGCTCTTGATGTTCTGCGCATACTCCAGGTCCACAAGCTTTTTCATCACGAAAGGCTTGAAGAGCTCGAGAGCCATCTGCTTTGGAAGCCCACACTGGTGCAGCTTGAGCGTCGGGCCCACCACGATGACCGAACGGCCCGAGTAATCCACCCTCTTGCCCAAAAGGTTCTGGCGGAAGCGGCCCTGCTTACCCTTCAACATATCCGAAAGGCTCTTGAGGGGACGGTTGCCGGGCCCAGTCACCGGCCTTCCTCTCCGGCCGTTGTCGAACAGGGCGTCGACCGCTTCCTGGAGCATCCTCTTTTCGTTGTTGACGATGATCTCAGGAGCCCCGAGGTCCAAAAGACGCTTGAGGCGGTTGTTGCGATTTATGACCCTGCGATATAGATCGTTCAGGTCAGACGTTGCGAACCTTCCACCATCGAGCTGAACCATTGGCCTCAGGTCCGGTGGAATGACTGGAACCGCGTCGAGAATCATCGCCCTCGGATCGTTCATCCTGGTGCCATCAGCGTGCCTTGCATTGAAGGCGGTAACAATCTTCAGCCTCTTGATCGCCTTCTGCCGCCGCTGGGTGGAAAGTGGCCTGCGGCCATCCATTGGCTCTATTGCCTCGCGAAGCTTTTGCTCCTCCTCGTCAAGGTCTAGGCGGTCTATAAGCTTGCCGATAGCCTCAGCCCCCATCCCTCCTTCGAAGTACGAGCCGTACCTGTCTCGCAGCTCTCTCCAGAGGATCTCGTCCTCAACTATCTTGCGCGAGTGCAGCTCCTTGAACTCGTCGAAAGCACGTTGCGCCATTTCCGCCTCGTAGGCAAAGCGCTCCCTGACCGCTGCTATCTCTTTCTCCCCAGCCCTCTGGCGAGCTCTTATCTCCGACTCTTTTGACCCGCCAGCCTCTAGCTGCGCGAGCTCGTCCTCCAGCTCCTTGAACAGACGATCGAGCTCCACATCGCGAGCAGAGTTGATTTCGGAGATCTCTTCGAGCAGCTCCGCCTCCAAAGAGGGGAGGTCGTCATGGCGCTTCTCCTCATCAACCCAGGTGACAAGATTGGCTGCAAAGTAAATGACCTTCTCGAGCTGCTTGGCCTTCAGCTCCTCCTTGACGGTTGTGCCCATGAGCAGGTAGGCGAGCCATGAGCGCGTTCCACGGAGGTACCAGATGTGAACAACCGGAGCGGCAAGCTCTATGTGCCCCATCCGCTCCCGGCGCACCTTCGAACGGGTTACCTCCACGCCACAACGCTCGCAGATGATCCCCTTGAACCGGACCCTCTTGTACTTTCCGCAGTAGCATTCCCAGTCTCGCGTAGGGCCAAAGATCTTCTCGCAGAAAAGACCATCCTTTTCCGGCCGAAGGGTCCTGTAGTTGATAGTTTCCGGCTTCTTTACCTCGCCGTGCGACCAATACCTGATCGAGTCTGCGGTGGCGAGCCCAATCCGAAGCTGGTCGAAATTGTTGACGTCTAACACTAAAGGCTCCCCTCTCCTCTGACGCGCCTGAGATCCTCTTCTTCCGATCCGCGCTCAGGTCTGGAGATATCGATTCCTAGCTCTTCTGCAGTTCTGAATATGTCCTCGTCAAGTTCCTTGATCTGGATCTCCTCGCCCGAATCGGACAGCACCTCAACATTGAGGCACAAAGACTGCATCTCTTTGATAAGAACCTTGAAACTCTCGGGAATTCCCGGTTCCGGTATGTTTTCGCCCTTGACGATGGCCTCGTACACCTTCACGCGCCCAAGCACGTCATCAGACTTGATGGTGAGAAGCTCTTGAAGCGCGTACGCAGCTCCATATGCCTCGAGCGCCCACACCTCCATCTCTCCGAAACGCTGGCCACCGAACTGGGCCTTCCCACCCAGGGGTTGCTGGGTGATCATGGAGTAAGGACCGGTGGAACGAGCGTGAATCTTGTCATCGACCAGGTGGGCCAGCTTGAGGATGTATACATACCCGACCGAAATCGGGTTGTCATAAGCCAAGCCGGTGCGACCGTTGTAAAGGGTAACCTTGCCGTCGGTGCCGATCAATCGCTTGCCATCCACCGACTCTGGGGTGAGCGTGGAAAAGATCTTCTGCATCGTGGGATGCTTCCCAGCCTTGTCCTCCTCGTCCCAGTGCGCACCATCGAAAACCGGAGTGGAAACCCACGTGGAGGGCTCCGTCGTAGGCCTCGTCTTCTTCTCGGTTCCCCTGAGAGGTGGTTTGGCGACGGAGTTGCCGTCCCAGCCCCACCGAGCAGCGTACCCAAGATGGGATTCGAGAACCTGCCCGACGTTCATACGCGAAGGAACTCCAAGCGGGTTCAAAATTATGTCCACCGGGGTGCCATCTTCCATATACGGCATGTCCTCGATCGGGAGGATCTTGGAAATAACGCCCTTGTTCCCGTGGCGGCCAGCAAGCTTGTCACCTTCAGTGATCTTCCTCTTCTGGCCGATATAGACTCTGACAAGCTGGTTTACGCCCGGCGCAAGCTCGGCGGAGTCCTCACGGGTGAATACCTTGACATCGATCACCTTTCCTGACTCCCCGTGGGGGACCTTCAGGGACGTGTCGCGGACTTCGCGAGACTTCTCACCAAAAATTGCGCGCAAAAGTCTTTCCTCAGGTGTCAGCTCGGTCTCACCCTTGGGAGTGACTTTTCCTACAAGGATGTCGCCGGGACCGACCTCAGCCCCGATCCTGACTATGCCCCTTTCGTCGAGATCGGCAAGGATCTCCTCGGAGAGGTTCGGAATGTCTCGGGTGATCTCCTCAGCCCCGAGCTTTGTGTCCCGGGCATCGATCTCGTGCTCTTCAATATGGATTGAGGTCAAAACGTCGTCACGCACCAGCCGTTCCGAGAGAATGATGGCGTCTTCGTAGTTGTAGCCTTCCCACGGCATAAATGCCACAAGAAGGTTCTTCCCGAGCGCCAGCTCACCCCTGCTGGTGGCAGGCCCGTCAGCTAGAAGGTCGCCAAGCTCAACTTCTTGGCCGGGATCCACCACTACCTTCTGGTTGATGCACGTGTTTTGGTTTGACCTTTTGAACTTCGAAAGGTGGTAGACCTTTCTGCCGAGCGGGCGCCCATTTCGGTCAACCTGTCCGGCACGATACTCAACCTCGATTGACTCGCCCGAAACGCTCGTCACCACTCCTGAGCCTTCGGCGAGAATCACGTCGCCGGCATCCCGGGCGGCACGGGCCTCAACACCTGTGCCGATGTAGGGTGCTTCCGGTGCCACTAGCGGCACCGCTTGCTTCTGCATGTTGGCGCCCATCAGTGCGCGGTTGGCATCATCGTGTTCGATGAAGGGGATGAGAGATGTAGATACTGAGACGATCTGCTTAGGGGAGACGTCCATCAAATCGATCTCTGATGGCGGGACAAAGTCGATCTCTGAGGTGGAGCCATACGAGGTGGCGGTAGCACCGACCCGGACCCCGGACCCCTGAGGGCCGCGCCGCACAAGCACCTTGTCCTCGAGGAACGAGCCGTCCTCCGCAAGAGGCGCGTTTGCCTGGGCTATGACGTACTCCTCCTCCTCGTCGGCGGCGAAGTAAGCGATCTCATTGGTTACTCGCCCGTCAACAACCTTGCGGTAAGGAGTCTCGATGAAGCCAAACTCGTTCACTCTTGCATAGCTTGCAAGGGCGCCGATCAGTCCGATGTTCGGCCCTTCCGGAGTCTCGATCGGGCACATCCTCCCATAGTGCGAAGTGTGAACGTCGCGAACTTCGAAACCTGCGCGCTCACGGGAAAGGCCTCCGGGCCCCAAAGCCGAAAGGCGCCGCTTGTGGGCGAGGCCAGAAAGCGGGTTGTTCTGATCCATGAACTGGCTCAACTGGCTCGTCCCGAAGAACTCCTTGATTGCCGCGACAACAGGACGGATGTTGATGAGGGTTTGCGGGGTGATTGCCTCAACATCCTGAGTGGTCATGCGCTCTCTTACGAGGCGCTCCAGTCGCGAAAGGCCGAGCCTCAACTGATTTTGGATCAGCTCTCCAACGCTCCTTATGCGCCTGTTCGCAAAATGATCCTGGTCATCGAGACGATATCCGGCTTCTCCGTTAGCCAGGTGAAGCATGTACGTGGCAGTGGCGAGCATCTCCGAAGGAGTAAGCACTCCCTGATCCGGGGCCGGATGGGCCAGCTCGATCCCTAGGATCTCGCTCATCTTGTCAATCTCCGGACCCAGCTTCCGGTCGAGCTTGTAGCGACCCACTCGAGTAAGGTCGTATCGCTTGGGTGAGAAGAATGCGTTCTCGAAGTATCCGCGAGCAGACTCGACGGTAGGTGGCTCGCCAGGACGTGCCCTCTTGTAAATCTCGACCAAGGCCTCTTCCCGGGTTGAGACAAGATCTCTGTCCTTCTCCCACTGGCCCTCCAAGAAATCGAAGTGGCGCACGAAACGCTGAAGAACGTCAGGGTCTTCGAAGCCGAGAGCGCGCAGAAGCGTAAAGAGGCTCACACGCCTCTTGCGCGCCACACGCGTGCCTGCTGTAATATCGCGGCCCGGCTTCGCCTCTACGTCAAACTCGATCCATTCCCCACGGTATGGGTGAATAGTCCCGTTGACGATGATTTTTGGATCCCTGCCGGGCTGAAAGATCACACCCGGCGAACGGACCAGCTGGGATACTACGACCCTTTCGGTCCCGTTTATTATGAAGGTGCCTTTGTTGGTCATCATCGGGAAATCACCCATGAAGACTGTTTGCTCCTTGATCTCGCCGGTTCCGGCGTTCATGAAGCGGGCGCGAACGAAGATGGGTGCAGAATAGGTAATGTCCTTCTCTTTGCACTCCTCTATCGAATACTTTGGATCAGGCCTTAGGTCGGGATCGTCGGGATCAAAATCTAGCTCGAGCCTGAGTTGACCTGTAAAATCCTCTATTGGGGAAATATCCTGGAAGGTTTCTGCCAAACCTTTTCTCAAGAACCAATCGAACGAATCACGCTGGATTGCGATAAGGTCTGGTAGCGGCAATGCCTCTTCCAAGTTGGCGAATGAAAAACGTTCCGGAGACTGGGAACGAGAGCTCAACGGCTTACTCCTCGCTTATGTACACCGATTTAAAGCTGGAAATGGCACTGGAAATTTGGCGCGTAAACACCACTCCATTTTGGCACTACTAGATGGATAGGGACAGCTTTAACGAGCATAATGACTTTGTTAACAGCCTACAGCCAAATAAGTGCTGCTATTCCTTAAAAAGTTAAACACCAATACAGAGGTGCTCGTCGAGCACCTCTGTAAATGAAATTGTAGCCGAACTACTTAAGTTCCACTGTAGCGCCGGCGGACTCGAGTTGAGCCTTCGCCTTTTCGGCATCTTCCTTCGAAACTTTCTCAAGCACGGTCTTGGGTGCTCCGTCGACAAGATCCTTGGCTTCCTTCAGACCGAGGCTGGTGAGGGTGCGAACTTCCTTGATAACCTGGATCTTCTTGTCGCCAGCCGAGGTGAGGACGACGTCAAACTCGTCCTGCTCAGCAACTGCCGCCTCTGCGGCACCGCCACCAGCTGCTGGAGCGGCCGCCACCGCTGCAACAGGAGCCGCTGCGGTAACGCCAAACTTCTCTTCGAACTCCTTGAGAAGCTCGGAAAGCTCGAGCACGGTCATCGATGCGATCGCGTCGAGAATCTCGGATTTTGTAGCCATTTTGTTGCTCCTTATATGTTTCTAAGCTCACTGTCTAACACTTGTCCAGCAAAAGCTGGCGTCCAGCACACCTCTCGGGTGGTGAACTAGCCCTCTGCCTGGGGCTTTTCTGCCTCAGGAGAGGAAGCCTCTCCGGAATCTGGCTCCTCAACGGGAGCCTCCGCCGCCACCTCTGGAATCTGGCTTTCAGTCTGAGCGGCTGAAGGGGCCTCTCCAGCCCCGCCCTTGGCAATTAGGGCGGACAGGGCATAGGCGAAGCTTTGCGGCACGGCCTGGAGCAGGCCGGCAAACTTCTGCATAGGTGCGGCCAGACCGCCGGCAATCTTGGCAAGCAGAACGTCTCGAGACGGAAGCTCTGCCAGGCTGGTGATCTCTTTGGCGCCGAGGATGTTCTCACCGAGCACTCCACCCTTGATTATCAAAAGGGGATTCTCACGGCTGAACTCGCGGATGGCCTTGGCAACTGCTGCTGCATCAGCGTCTACAAAAACGATCCCAACCGGCCCCTCTAGCAACGGGATCAAATCGGTGAGACCCTTGTCATTTGCGACGAATCTTACGAAGGTGTTCTTGAAGATCTTGTACTCGCCGCCGCTGTCCCTTAGCCGACGACGCAGCGTTTCAAGCTCTGAAACCTTCAGACCTCGATATTCAGTGAGCAATACCGCTGAGGAGGAGTCGAAACGCTCCTTAAGCTCATCAACGATCGCCACTTTATTTGGCCTTGGACTTCTTTCCATCTCTCTCCTGACATCAAATGCCGCAGTCAGAGAGACCAAATGCTCCAAGGTGCCACCTCCTCAGGCGGGTTACCCATTATGTCTCGGCTGAGCGCCTCGACACCTGATCTCTCCGGCGACTGCTATAAATTTTCAGTTTCGACAAAGCGAAACACAGAACACAGATTGTAGTGGCGCGCGCACGATCTCGTGCATCAAGCTCGAGTTCTAAGCTGCCGAACTCTGATTGATCATTTCATCGGTCAGACGCAGCTGGTTCGTGTCGATCTTGACTCCCGGGCCCATTGTCGAAGAAAGCGTTACTGACTTGAAGTAGCGCCCCTTGGCTGATGACGGCTTAGCTCTGGTCAACTCGTCAATCACCGCACGAAAATTCTCAAGAAGACGGCTGCTGTCGAACGAGACCTTCCCTATCGGCACGTGCACGTTGCCGACCTTGTCAGTTCTGTACTCGATCCTTCCGCCTTTGAATTCAGTCACGGCTTTGCCAACGTCCTGGGTCACCGTCCCAGTCTTCGGATTTGGCATCAGGCCTCGAGGCCCAAGAACGCGGCCCAAACGACCAACCTGACCCATCAGGTCCGGGGTGGCAATTGCGACATCAAATTCTAGGAAACCCTCATTCAGGCAGCGATTCACCAGATCGTCAGCCCCAACTACGTCCGCTCCGGCATCGCGCGCCGCCTGAGCCGCCTCACCCGCCGCAAACACTGCAACCCGGACGGTGCGGCCGCTCCCTGCCGGCAATGAGACCGTTCCTCGAAGGATCTGATCTGCCTTGCGCGGATCAACGCCGAGGCGAACCGCAAACTCGACAGTCTCGTCGAATTTGGCCCTAGCAGACTTCTTGACTATCTCTACTGCTTCAGCCACCGTGTACAGCTTTTCACGGCTGTACTCCGCGGCTGATGCGGTGTATCGCTTTCCTTTTTTCACTGTAAATCTCCCAAAGTTACATAAAAGGCCGGATCAGCCCTCAACCTTTATCCCCATGGAGCGCGCTGTGCCTTCAATCTGGCGCTTGGCGGCTTCGAGGTCATTGGCATTCAGGTCCGGCATCTTGGTGCGTGCGATTTCAGCTAACTGAGCATCGGTGACGGTGCCGACCATCACCTTCGCATTTGTAGAAGATCCCTTCTCGACCCCCGCCGCCTGTCGAAGCAGGACGGGAGTTGGAGGTGTCTTCAACACAAAGCTGAACGAGCGATCGTCGAAGATGGTTACCTCGACTGGGACCACCGTTCCGCGCTGTGCCTCTGTTGCAGCATTGTACTGCTTTACGAATTCCATGGTCTGGATTCCGTGAGGTCCTAAGGCTGTGCCAACCGGAGGCGCGGGCGTAGCCGCACCGGCTGGAAGCTGAATTTTTACGACTGCTGTTACACGGCGCTTTGCCATTTTCAATCGACTCCGTACTATTTTTCAACTAAAGCTTCGAGACCTGGGAGAACTCCAGCTCCACAGGGGTTTCTCTCCCGAATATGTTCACCAATACCTTGAGCTTGAGGTGGTCCTCGTTGATCTCTGCAATCTGGCCCGAGAAGTCCGCGAAAGGACCCTCCTTGACCCGCACAGTCTCTCCAATCTCAAACTCAAGCAGCGGCTTGGCCTTCTTGACCTCTTTTGTGCTCTCTTCGGGCACGGCCAGTATGCTCTCCACTTCCTTGCGTGAAAGAGGAGTCGGCTTGGTGCCGAGGCCGACAAAACCGGTCACACCGGGAGTATTTCGGATAACCGACCAAGATTCGTCAGTCAGGTAGCATCTCACCAACAGGTAACCAGGAAAGACCTTTTTCGAAACGGTGACTTTCCTGCCATTTTTGACCTCGACCACATCCTCAAGAGGTATCACCACTTCGAAGATCTGATCCTCGATATTCATGGACGAAATTCTGCTCTCAAGATTGGACTTCACCTTGTTTTCGTAACCGGCATACGAGTGGATAACGTACCAGGCGCCCGGGCGATCGTAGGGGCTCTGAGCACGAGCAGGCGGCTCTTCTTCGAGCAGCTGCTCTACCTCGTCACGAGACTCCGGGTCGTCGCCCGACCCGGCTTCGCTCTCAAGATTCTGGTTTTCCGTCTCTTCTGGTTCGATTTCAGGCATCTACTTGTACAGGAACAGTACGGCCTTGGAAAAGGCAAGGTTCAAAACAAAAATAACGACTACCAAGATTACCAGGGTGAAGAAAACTACAGTCGAGTAATTCACTACCTGTGCCCGCTTGGGCCAGATCACTTTGCGCAGTTCCGATCTGACCTCGCTAAAGTAGCCCTTGATTGTGGACCTCTTCTCGACTCCAGCACTTCTGGCAGAAGCCTGGCGGCGCGCAGCCGTCGCTGCGGCTCCAGTATCGACCCCGCCTTGGCGTCGCTCCATCATTCTCTTGGTCTGACGATTTACCACGAAATTCCCTCGCAGATATTGAACTGAGCAGGGCAGGAGGGACTCGAACCCCCAACCGCCGGTTTTGGAGACCGGTGCTCTACCAATTGAGCTACTACCCTAAAGAGACTTACGAGCATAGTAGGTAGAAGGCCTCCTTAGGTTCAAGACTATTAGCCGCGATACAAGAACCGCAATTTCTAAACCGCCCTTGGCAGCTCCACATCTGATTCTGCACCGCGGATCCGGCTCTTGGCGATCTTTCCAAGCTCTTCTTTCAGCTTGACTCGGCCGCGATGAAGCCGGACTTTAGCTGCGGATTCCGATATTCCCAGACGGTCCGCAATCTCTTTGTGGGCAAAACCGTACACATCCCTCAGGAGCACTACAATCTGGAGCCTCTTTGGAAGGCTCATCAATGCAGTCCTTATCCGATCGCGATCGATTGATTGGCTGGCCATCTCTTCGATGTCCGACTCTCTCGAGGTGTCCGCCACCTGGGCAGCCCTATCCAAAATCTCATGACTCCTGGCTTTTCCCGAAGCTATTAGGGTGCTTGCGCAGTTGGAAGTTATCCGGTACAGCCACGTTGGAAATGAGGAGTCTGCCCTGAACTTCTTCAACGATCCGTAGGCCCTGAAATAGGACTCTTGAAGGACATCAAAGGCGTCGTCAACATTTCCCGTGAGCTTCAGCGCGAGCTGATATGTCGACTTGTAAGTTCGACGCACAAGCTCATCAAAGGCAGAGACGTCACCTGCCTTGGCCCGCTCTACAAGCTTTGAGATGTCCCAACCCATATTCGTCTGCAGTACCTTTCACGGTCAGTTGCAGACCGCATCTAAAGATTATCAAACGCTAAACTATCGCGTTTCTTTGTGAAGCGTGTGAGATCGGTCCCATTTGCAGTACTTCTGCATCTCGATCCTCTCACGGTCGTTCTGACGATTCTTGGTTGTGATGTAGTTTCTCCGCTTGCACTGCTCGCAAGCGAGAGTCACCTTTACGCGCTTTTCATTCTTCGCCATCTTTAGATCCTTCTGGGCCATGGTCTTCAAGCCAAGCTTGAAGCCAGTCCAACAGCCTAGCTTCTCTGGTCCACCATTCCGACACAGGAGATTTTACTAATCCTCTGCTGGTAGCGGCGGTCGGGATCGAACCGACGACCTCACGATTATGAGCCGTGCGCTCTAACCATCTGAGCTACGCCGCCATCGAGCCCCCTGTCGGAATCGAACCGACGACCCCAGCCTTACCATGGCTGTGCTCTGCCGTCTGAGCTAAGGGGGCAGTACTTCTAGTTCTAGCGTAACGATTCTAGGAGCCTGAAGCCCCTAAGACAGCATCAATAACGCTTTTTCCGCAATATTTAGTCCTCGCGCTGTCACCAGTGGGTGGGCGCGAAAGAAGGAGCGTATGCTTAGTGGCGTGGAGATAAGAAGAGCGATCTCAGAAGACGCTGAGGCCATTAGGTCCATCTACAACCAAGAGGTGCTCAACTCGCTGGTCACACTTGACCTAATTCCCCGGTCCGAGGCGGAACAACGGCACTGGATCGCCGAGCACTCAGGAGTCTACCCAGCGATAGTGGCCGTAATAGATGGCAAGGTTTGCGGCTACGCCAGCCTTTCCCCCTACCGCGCGCGAGCCGGATACTCCACGACCGTGGAGGACTCCATCTATGTAGATTCGGGCTATAGGAAGCAAGGCATAGGTACCGCCCTTCTCAACGGAATTCTCAACCTCGCCAATCAGCACGGCTTTCATGCCTGCATGGCCCGAGTGATGGCCGACCACCAGGCGTCTTTGACCCTTCATGAGTCATGCGGCTTCGTATTGGTGGGGATCGAGCGCGAAGTGGGCAGGAAGTTCGGTAAGTGGCTCGATGTTGCTCTGCTCCAGAAGCTGCTCTAGCTCAGCCGCAGATCAGCTCGAGAGTGAGCGCCACAGGTACCATGCCACCAGCGAGCGGTACGGCCTGAACCTCTCGCCGAGTTGGAGAAGCTCTCTTGGGCTGGGTATCTCCTCAAGGCCATAGCTCGCGCGGTAGCCCTTCCGGACTCCCAAATCCCCTACCGGCCAAACGTCGATCCGTCCCAGCGAGAACATGAGAAACATCTGCGCCGACCACGGGCCGAAACCCCTCAGCTTGGATAGCTCCCATGTGACCGCATCGTCACCAAGATCGACTAACGACTCGAGGGAGAGCTCTCCTTGAACAACCGCATTCGCCAAGCCGGCAATAGCAGCAATCTTTGCCCCCGAAAGGCCTGCTGTTCTGAGTACTTCAGGGGAGCAGCCCTGAACCCTCTCCGCTGTTATTTGGCCGTCGAACGCTTGCCGCACCCTGGAAGTTATAGCCACCGCGGCCTTTCCAGCCAGCTGTTGATGAATGACCACTTCGACCAGCTCAGAAAAGAGAAGGTCCGCCCTAGAGTAAGCAGGATCCTCCCAACCCTCCACAGTGAAATCAACAAGGGATCTCTTTTCCAGGATCGGGAGGCCATGCAGGCTCGCCAGGCGCGCAATCACTGGATCAGCCTCGGAGAGGACGGCCACAGCCGCACTTATTTCAGCTGACGCATTATTGGGAATCACTCCGGCCAACTCGCAAGTCCTGCACTACGCCGGTTGAATCTGGCCAAAATATTTCTTCACCAAAGGCATTACCTTTTCCCTGGGAAGGATGTTGAAACGCAGGGAAACCGCAATGAAGACGGCAGCAGCCACAACCACGTAGAACGCGACGGCGATAATGGGCGGCCCACCTGGAAGGCCCAGCACCATTGCCGAGATTGACACGATGACTATTCCCCAGGTGACCCTATTGCTTGGAACCACCGCCAAAATGATGATGCCCCATGCTATATACCACGGCTGTATCACCGGCGCAAAGAGGGTTACTATCAAAAACGTGTAGCCTATCGCCTTCAGCGAGCCGTAGTAGCTGGAATGCGTCAAGAAATAGAGTCCGCCTATCCCGGAGATCGCGAAACCGATCAGTCTGGTAAGCGTAAGGAAGGCGCCCACACCTGCAGCGACCCCTACCAGATGTGAAACGGAGTGAAGCCAGTATGCGAGCGCGGTTGTTGGATCAGCAGGGGAACGGACCTTTCCCGGCGTGGAAAGAGCGAATATCCAGCCCCATCCCAGCCCGGTAACCTTGGCGACCACCTCCATAACGATGCCGGAGACGAGAAATGCCGTGACTACTGGACGTATGCGTTCCTTAAAGGGCTTGCCATCACCGAGCCAGCGCCAACCTATGTACAGCACTCCTATCTCAGCAGGAACTTTAACCATTGCGCCCAGCGTTACCAGGATGACACCCAGTACAGGCCTGGATATCTTGGCATAATATAGACCAGCCAGAAGGAACGCCAGCATCAGAACGTCGTTGTGACCGGCTGAGATCAAGTGGTAGATAGTCAGCGGGTTGAGAACAGCAAGTGTGAAAGCAAGGCTCTTGTCGAAGCCGTGCGCTCCTGCGAGACGGGGTACATAAATCCCAATCCCGACAGCACTCGCTAGAGCCAGAATCCGCAGGCCGACCATTGTCGCAAAGGCGTGATGTAATGTAACGGTGGTGATCAGTGCAGACAAACCAAGAAAGACAGGGCCGTACGGACTTTTGGCATTTCCCCAGAACGGGTCGACCGTTGTCAGATATGAAGTGCCTCCAAGGACATTCGGCCCGTACTGGTACGGCGAGATATGGTGAGTGACCATCTCTCCGAGTGCAGCATAGCTGTAGATGTCCCGTGAGAACAACGGCCCGGCAATCGCAAGCGGCAGAACCCACGCAGCACCTAGATACCATAGGGCAGCCACGGGGATACTCGGGTGCGATCTCACCCTTCTCAGCAAATCGAGCCAGACCGCGATTCCAAGTACAAGCCCAACCACAACTATGACTTTGGCGGGAAACTCAAACCTGGAGGATGGCAGAGCCCCGGGAGCCGCTATTCCCAGCCACCAGGAACCGGCTACTTTCGAAGTGAACGGCGAGAGCTGCTGAAGGCTTCCCAACGCGACCATAAGCGAAGAGACGAACCCAAGCACCATGTGTTTTCCGAAAGCTCTGAATGTGTTTGAGAAAGACCGCTTCGAAGCTAGTGCGGAGTAGCGGTCCAACTCACCGGTCATATTCCTAGAATCCGGTCGTAACAGCAATGGTCCTGGTCCTTACGAGACAAAATATTCGACGATCTACACAGCAATGCCAGGCACAAGTGACTCTGGATCTCGTAATAATAAGCTATAGAAACTAAATAAGAAAAACCAGAGAAATTAGCTCAATTGCTCCTGAGAATTACCTGGGAATCCTGCTGGCAATCAAGCGCTTCAACATTATGCGTGGGCCGGGAGGGATTCGAACCCCCGTAGGCAGAGCCGGCAGATTTACAGTCTGCTTCCTTTGGCCACTCGGACACCGACCCGCAACAAACAGGATAGCCTGTTAGCCAATGCCTACCTTCGATGTTGTTTCAGAAGTAAATATGCAAGAAGTGAAAAATGCCTTGGATCAGGCAAACCGTGAAGCCGGAACCCGCTTTGACTTCAAGGACACCAACTCGACCATCGAGATTTCAGGCCAGGATATGACCCTGAGCTCATCCAGCGCTGACCGTCTGAAGGCCCTAGAGCAAGTTCTCGAAGAGAAGCTTGTCAAGAGACAGGTTTCCCTTAAGTGCCTTGACCGTGGAGAAGTCACCGAGGGCTCAAAGGGCACTGCGCGTCGAACCATTAGAATCGTTGCTGGCATCTCCTCTGACAAGGCCAAGGAGATAAACAAGTACATCAAAGACCTTGGGTTAAAAGGTGTAAGCGGCTCTATACAGGGTGACGCGCTCAGGGTATCCGGGAAGAAGAGGGATGACCTGCAGGAGGTTATCTCCAAGCTCAAAGAACATGATTTCAACATCCCTTTGCAGTTCAATAACTTCAGAGATTGAGGTGGTCGTAGTAGCCTGAGTGGATGTACACGCAAGGAACACCGTTGGATCTGAACATGTCCACGTTTCTCCGGTCGTCTTCGAAGGCAAGTATGGGATCAATGCCCTGTTGCCTGATCTCTTCCAGGCTTTGAGCTTTGAAGTCCTTGGCCGCTGAATAGTCGCCGTAGTTGCGCATGATCAGCAGATCCCAACGCATTGGGTAGTCCTTCAACCATCTGATCGTCTGTGACTGGACTGATGCTGGACGTCCAGTGAGAAGGACCACGAGCAGCTCTTTGTCCAGCAATTTGAGCAGCGTTGCAACCTCATCGATGTAAGGATCATCGCCGCACTTGGCAAAGAAGCCATCCCAGTCCTTGTCCTCTCCTCTGCCAATCAGAGGCTGTCTCCAGGCGGCATCTGAAAGAACCCCGTCTAGATCGCAGACGACGGCAGGCCCGAATAGTTTAGATGCGTCTCGGCTCTCTTCGGGAGGAAAGATCCAGTGACTTGGAAGGGGAGTAAATGAAGCCATGTATCCATGGTAACGGTGATCAGGTTCAGTTAAATTACAATTGAACAGCGTGGCTGGTTGAAGGCGCTAAGAATATAGAGAAGCATGAGCAATACCCAAGGCGGCCTTTACGGCTGCGATGATAACGAAAACTCCGCAACCTGCCCAGCGGTTCGAGAAGTCGAGGTCCACATTGGCGAAAAAGTCGTTGTGGCATCGGACTTTTTCATCCAACCTGGCGTTCAGATAAAGGCTTCCAATTCGGATAAGCCGTCACTTGAGCGCTTCATCGCAGCTGTGAACGGTTGGGATGGGCCGGGAGTGTTGATAATCGCAGGCAACTTGCTGGATTTGCCCAACGCCGGAAACAGCGAGCAATGGGACTCGCCTCTTTTCGAAGCTTTGAGCTCACTGTCCAACCGAGCAGCGGTGAGGATCTATCTCATTCCGGGCTCGAGGGACTCGAGGCTTGCATCTGATGCCCGACTTGTGAAAAGTCTAGGTGAGCTGTTTTCCTTCGAGCTTGCCCTAGAGATAGAGCTCCATGTCCAAAGCCTCCAGGGCTGGGAAAAGATAAGCGTAAGCTCTGGAGAAGGATTCGCGCCCTCGACGCTTGCAAGCCCGTTTTCCACCGTGGCAGCTTCATATCAAGGTGCTGCTCCCCAGTCCTCAAGGCGACACAAGAAGAGGGCGGGATTGCTGGCAGGCGTGGACCGATTAAGGGAGCCGTCTTCCGCTATCCGGTTCCTTATTTCGAGAATGACCTACAGAAGAGTGGCTCGCATTACCCCATGGGTGGTGCTCGCCATAGTAGTGTCGTTTCTCATAAAGCTGCCGCTGGCGATATCGCTGCCGGTTGTAAGAAACTTCAGGCATCATGCCATCAATGTCGGCTCCCGAGTCCTCTTTATAGGAATAACCACTCTCATAGACGCGACGCTGATACTCCTGGCAATCCTCATCATCCTCAGGATCTCGTATTCGAGGCTTTTCTCTGAAGATCAAATAGCGCCCAGAACCTTCGACAACAACGTCGATGCCAGGATCGGAGCAGCAAAGAAGATCGACGAAGGCTTCTCAGGCGTAATAGTGGGCCACTTTTTGACGCCTGAGCTCTCCCAGGTTGGCTCGGGCTTCTTTGCCTGCACGGGATCGGTATCTAGGATCTATGTTGAAGCTGAGGCAGCCTTGGGACTGCCCCCGATTTTCAGACCGAAACAGCAGGCAACCTGGCTCGAGATAGAGGCGGGTGCCAAGACGCACGTCAGGCTTCTGAGTAGGACCGCCTTCGCCAAAGCTGACTCGTTTCTCGAACAGGTGCTGACGATCAAGCTCCGAGACAAAGAAGCTGGAATGGGACAGCTGGCTTCCTTCCCGGGCGGTAATGACTATCGCGAAAACCAGCTTCCAATGATGAGGCAAGTGCGTTCCAGAAGGATAGCAGCTGCAGCAATCTTCGTTGTGGGTGCCCTCAACCTTGCATCAGCCCTTACTCCGCCAATACGAGCTCGCCTGCACTTCATCCGCGAATTCCTGCCCGTGACAGTCTCTACCACGGCAGACGCCCTTGTGGCGATGGCGTCGATAGGCCTGATGTTCCTTGCCGGCGGAATACGCAGGGGCCAACGCCAAGCATGGGCATTTGCTCTTGCCATTTCGGTTGGCGCGGCAAGCCTCAACTTGATCAAGGGAGGCGACTTCGAAGAGGCGCTCACCTTGATCATCCTCGTTCTCTATCTTGTGAGCAAAAGGGACAGCTTCAGGGCCCCCTCAGACCGCCCCTCGCTCAATAGAGGGATTCGCGCCCTGATCTTTGGTTCTGCGGCGATCATCTTCTTCAGCACTGCCATCATCTTCAGCTATATCAAACTTTTTCGCCATGACTATCATCTCTCCTTTTTTACGGTGCTAACCGCAGTCGGCGAGCGCATGGCGGGATTCTCGACGCACCCCCTGCCAGGCGCCACCATAAACGAATTCGCCACTCCGGCTCTCGCATTTTCCGGAATCTGTCTCGCTGCAATCGCGCTCTTTCTGGCGTTTCGCCCTGTTGTCGACCGCTCCAGGAGCTTCGCCACACGACTGGGCAGCCATTCAGACCGCGAGCGCGCACGAGCCATAGTGCACAGCTTCTCGAGTGGCACCCTTGACTACTTCGCTCTCAGGGACGACAAGCGCTACTTCTTTGCCCACGGCTGCGTCATCGCTTACGCCAACTACGGGTCTGTCGCACTCGTATCACCGGATCCCATCGGCCCGGCAACCACCAAGGACCAGGCCTGGAAGGAGTTTCTCAGCTTCGCCAATGGGAAAGGATGGATCGTCGGGGTTCTAGGCGCAGACGAAAGCTGGCTGGATACCTACCATGACACGGGCATGCACTCCATCTATGTGGGTGATGAGGCGATAGTCGCTCTAAAGAGCTTCAACCTGGCTGGCAAAAAGAACAAAGGTCTTCGCCAGGCGGTTGGCCGGATCCGCAAATATGGCTACACGGCAGAGTTTTACGATCCGTCAAGTGTCGATTCCCAAATCCGGAGCGGAGTGATGTCCGTGATGACCCAAAGCCGCAAGGGAGAAGCGGAGAGGGGATTTTCAATGACCCTCGGCCGGGTCTTCGATGCGTCAGACAAGAACCTTCTGCTCACGGTTTGCAAAGATAGCACTGGCAGGGTCGTCGGCTTCTGCCAGTGGGTCCCATCACCGGAGATCAACGGCTACTCGCTCGACCTAATGAGGAGAGATCTGGGAAACCATCCCAACGGTCTCACTGACTTCATGATCGTCTCTACGATCGAACATCTTCTTGAACATCGCTACGAACATCTGAGCCTCAACTTCGCCACGATGAGAGCCGTTCTTTCAGGCGACATGGACTCGATGACACAGCGGATGGAAAAGTGGTTCCTCAAGCGGATGAGCGATTCCATGCAGATCGAAAGCCTCTGGCGATTCAATGCCAAGTTCGATCCAATCTGGCATCCGCGCTACGTCATTTACGATAACGCAGAGCACGCGCCTGCCATTGCTCTGGCAATAGCGCGGGCAGAAGCGCTCTGGGAATTGCCGATAATTGGAAGGTTTCTCAACCCTGGTGACGCCGACGTTAAGTCCTGACCCGAAGAGCTCTGACTAGAACAGCAATACCGCTCGGTTGGCCACGCTGACAAGTGGCCCGGCCCAGATGCCAAGACCGACCGTTATTACCACTGCAACGGCAATCACGACTGCAGCCGCATCCACCTTCGTCTTGACCTTCACGTCCTCTTTCACCAGGACAGCCGTGCCACCGCCGTATTCCCCTTCCTCCAGGCCGGCCTGAGCCTCATCCTCAGACCCTGCGGCCCTGAATGGAAGCAACGCCATTCGAAGATAGAAGAACACCGCTATGGCTGCCGAGATCATTGCCACAAGCGCGACTGGGTAGTGTCGCGAACTGACCGCGGCGAGTACCACGTTGAACTTGGCGAGGAAGCCCGTTGTGAAGGGAGCGCCAGCCTGGGCAAGGATAAGCGCAACAAAGGAAAAGGTCAGGAATGGCGACTTCTTGGCGAGGCCGCGAAGATCGTCAAGCTGGAGTCCCCTCTTGCCTAAAAGCCTCTCCATTGCTCCGATAGTGGCAAATGCGCCAACGATAACGACCGAGTATGTGATCAAGAAGTAAAGCGAAGCTCCAATGCCCCTGTTGCTCGCAGCGTAAAGCCCAAGAAGGATGAAGCCCGCCTGGTTAATGGAAGAATAGGCCAGCGTCCGTTTGATGTCCCGCTGGACGACTGCCAGTATCGCACCAACAAGCATTGTAAGCACCGCGAGAGTCCCTACAACTGGGACCCAGTCGCTCTGGTTGGTGATGAGCCCGGAAAAAAAGACCCTCAGCAGTGCAGCAAAGCCCGCCGCCTTGGCCGTGGCCGCCATATAACCAGTGACAGGACTTGGCGCGCCTTGATAAACGTCAGGCGCCCAGAAGTGAAACGGCACCGCAGAGATTTTGAAACCAAGGCCAACGAGCAGCATCCCCATGCCAGCCAGCAAGACGCCGTTGGATTTGATCAAGTTGTTGGCGAGGAATGTGAAGATCTGCCCGATATTCGTGGTTCCAGTTGCTCCGTATATCAATGCAACGCCATACAGGAATACTGCAGACGAAAATCCTCCAAGCATGAAGTACTTGATCGACGACTCCCGTCCCCTGTCGCTTCCAGATTCGATGGCGACAAGAACATAAAGGGAGATTGAAAGGATCTCCAGACCCAAGAACAGCACGATCAAATCCAGGGCAGAAGCCATCAGCATGGCGCCGGAAGTCGATAGCAGCACAAGAACCACAAACTCTGGAATTCTTCCCTTGTTCAGATCCATCAGATCTTGGCCCAGGAGAATGGTCAGAAGCGCAACTATGGAGAACAGCACGAAGAAAAAGATTGCGAACTTGTCCAGCGCCACTGCACCAGCAAGCACCGCCTTGTTGGCGTTCTGGCCTCCTGATCTGAACGCCAAGTAGATTGAATCCACGAGGCTGACAATCGCCACGACAGAGCCGAGCGCTACCGACGTCGCCTTTGAAAGGTGCTTTGTGACCAGCGAGCTGACCAGCAGGACGACCACGGCTCCAACGATCATGATCAGCTCCGGCGCAATCGCCGAATACTCGATCGGCGGCAGCTTGATTGGTGTTGAAGATGCTACCTGAGCAATGAGAAACGACATCGACCTAACCCTTTGACTGAGCGCTGTAGTTGGCGGAAGAAGGATAAGTTGGGGCGTGTGCCACCTTTGTGACGAGTGCATTCACAGTGGGATTGACTCGGTCCAGCATTGGCTTGGGGTATATCCCCAAGAAGATGATCAGTGCAACTAGCGGAATCACCAGTGCCAGCTCACCCTTGGTGATCTCTTTGAAGCCCTCCTTGGAGACCTCCTCTGATTGCTTTCCGTGGAACATCCTCTGGTAAGCCCACAGCATGTAGATTGCGCTCAGCACAACTCCGCTAGCGCCAACCACTGCCCACCATCTATGAGTTACAAAGGTTCCAACCAGAATGAGGAACTCTCCTACGAAGCCGCTCAGACCTGGTAGACCCACGGACGCCATTACCACAATTGTTGCAATCCCTGCCATGAGCGGAGCCGTCTTCTGGAGTCCCCCCAGCCCTTCGAACCCCATTTTCTTGCGCCTCTCGTAGATGAAACCTATGACAAGTAGAAGGGCAGCGGTGTAGATACCGTGGTTGAACATCTGGACCACCGCTCCACTGACCCCTTGAGGAGTAAGGGCGAACAAGCCGAGCACGATAAAGCCGACGTGGGAAATTGATGAGAAGGCCACGAACCGCCGCATGTGCGAAGCGGTTGCAGCGACAATCGCGCCATAAATGATTCCAGCGACACCCAAGGTCAAAAGTACCGGAGCGAGGATGTGTGCCGCCCGCGGGAAGAGTTCCAGATCGAAGCGGATCATGCCGTATATCCCAAGCTTCGCCATTACCGATGCGATGATCACAACCGGACCCAAAGGCGACTCTCCATAGGTATCGGGCGACCAAGTATGCAGCGGGAAAAGGGGAGCCTTGATGGCGAAGGCGATTGTGAAAGCAATCAGCAGCCACTCCTGCGCAGTATTGGAAAGATGCGTAGAATTCGCAAGGGTTACAAGGTCAAATGTCGTGTGCCCCGTCTGCGCTTCATGAATGAAGACCAAGGCAAGTATGCCCACCAGAAGAAATGCCGAACCGAAGAATGTGTATACGAAAAATTTCACCGCGGCAAAGCCGGACCTGCTGTACCCCCACCTTGCAATCAAGAAGTAAGCCGGGATCAATGTCAGCTCAAACATCAGAAAGAATCCGAACAGATCCAGGGAGAGAAAGCTGCCGATGAGGGAGGCTTCAAGAAGAAGCATCCAAGCTCCGTACGAGCCAAGCGAGCGTGACTCTTTGGAACCGTACAATGCGATCGGAAACAGGATCGCCGTGAGAAGCACAAGGAAGAGCGAGATGCCGTCGACACCCAGTTTCCAAGATATTCCGAAAGACGGCACCCATGTAAGGCTCGAGACTCCTTGAAAGCCGGTGATGGCCGTGTTGAATTGGACCAGCACAATGACTGCGAGCACGAAGGTCACCAAGGCCGCCACCTTGGCAGCCGTGAGCGCTGCCTTTTTCGAACCGATCAACGCTGCGACTATTGCGCCCACGACCGGAACAAAGACCAGAAGGTTCAAAAGTGTACTCAAATCAATGCCTTCCCAGAAATAGACCCCTTCACGACCCCTTGTTTCATTTAGGCACCCACCCTTGTCAGGAAGTAACCAAGGATCAACAGGGCACCGACGCTTATATAGAGGGCGTAGTTGCGGATATACCCGCTCTGAACCTTTCGAACATATTTTCCAACTAGGCCGACCAGCGATGCCACTGACATAGTTGCCCCATCTACAACCTTCACCTCTATGACAGTGCTAAAGAACTGAGACAATCGCGTTGACGATCGGGAAATCGCGCGATCGTAAAAGCGGTCTATGCCCCACCCGGCAGCGAGAAAGGCCGGCTCGGCCGCAGGACGAGATGCACTCTTGATCCACAGGGAGCTCGCTATGGCAATACCAATAGCTGCAAGGACTCCGTCGGTGGCACCGAGCACAAACCTGGTGGCGCTCGAAATCGTTGAAGGAGCAAGCGAGTGTGCAAACACCGGCGTTAGCCAGTCCTCGAGGAATCTGAGGTGCGAGATAGGCAGATCGAGGGCACCTCCGAAAGCAGACAGAATGGCAAGGATATAAAGGGGAACCGTCATAACCTTGGGCGACTCATGCACTTTGACCGCCGGATCAAAGCGCTGCTTCCCAAAGAAGACCAGGTAGACCTCGCGACCCATGTAGTAGGCCGTAAGTATGGCCGACACCGCGCCTATCACCCAAAGGATCACGGACTTCTCGTAAGCTCCGGCGAGGACATCCCCCTTTGAAAAGAACCCCGAAAAAGGAGGAAAACCGGCGATAGAAAGCCAGGCGACAATGAAAGTAACCGCAGTCACCGGCATGAACTTCCTCAGCGCACCCATCCTCTTTATGTTCTGTTCGTCGTGCATGCCATGTATGACCGAACCGGCGCCAAGGAAAAGAAGGGCCTTGTAAAAGGCGTGGGTTACCATCAAGAAGATGGCCGCAATATACTGCCCGGTGCCGATACCCAAGAACATGTAGCCGAGCTGCGAAACGGTGGAATATGCCAGAACCTTCTTGATGTCGGTCTGGGACGTAGCCGCCATTGCGGCTACAAAAGCTGTGATCGCACCTACATACGCGACAATCGTGCCGACTCCCGCTGTTAGATGTAGGATCGGAGCGATCCTGGCCATTAGGTAGACACCCGCGGTAACCATTGTTGCGGCATGGATAAGCGCTGAAACCGGCGTCGGACCTTCCATGGCATCAACGAGCCACACGAACAGTGGGAGCTGGGCTGACTTTCCAATGGCACCAACAAAAAACAAGAGCGCAATCGCCACAACCGTTCCGTGGCTCAAGTTACCCACTCCGCTAAATACTTGGCTGTAGGAGAGTGTGCCTAGGTAGTTGAAGAGCAGAAACACTGCCATCAAGTAACCGAAATCGCCGATCCTGTTGACTATGAAAGCCTTTTTGCCTGCCGCAGCAGCTGTGGGCCTTTCGAACCAGAACGCGATCAGCCAGTAGGAGGTGGCACCCACACCCTCCCATCCGAGGAACGTAAAGACGAAGTTGCCGGAAAGAACCAGCACCAGCATTGCAAAGACGAAGAGGTTGAGATATATGAAGAAGGTGCTGAACCTCTCATCGTGACCCATGTAGCCAATGGAGTAGAAGTGAATCAATGCAGATATTCCTGTGACAAAAAGAACCATCGTCACAGATAGCGGGTCCACGTAGGCGCCGAAGTTCAGGTGAAGGTTTCCCGCTGAAATCCAGTTGAAGAGCGTATAGTTGAACACTCTCTGATTGGATGCTTTGCTTAAAAGCCCTAACCAGGTGATAACGGCCAAGACGAATGAGGCAGCTACGAAAAGACTGGCAATTACACCCGCCAAGGGCCGTTTCAACTTCTTCCCAAAGGCCATATTGAAGACAGCGCCCGCCAAGGGCAACAACATCAATGTGAAAACCACCGTGCTATTCAATCTCAGCCCCTAAATATCGAGAGATCGTCTGCGGTAGCAGAACTCCTGCGTCGGAAGATGGCCATTATGATTCCAAGGCCAACCACAACCTCGGCAGCCGCTACAACCAAGACGAAAAAGACCATCGTCTGACCGCCAATGTCACCCAGCATTCGGGAAAACGTCACAAAAGTCAAATTGACCGCATTCAGCATCAGTTCCAAGCTCATGAACATGATGAGGACGTTTCTTCGCGTGAAGAACCCGAGTGCACCCAGAGAAAATAGAAGTGCGGACAGAATCAAATACCAGCTTCCAGGTACCGTCATTTCATCTCACTTTCGGCCTCAAGCTCAATTGCCTGTCCTTCCCCAACTGTCCTCTCCTCAGAGCGCCTAACCAGCACTACGGCCCCTACAACCGCAATTATCAGAAGCACTGAAGTGGCTTCGAACGGAAGAAGATAGGTGGTGAATATTGTCCGGGCAATCTGCTCAACATTTGTGATTGGAGAAGTTGTCGAGAGCACAGTTGCCTTTGCCCCCGTAGCCCAGTTCCCTCGCGAAAGAGTGAGAATCTCGACAAAGATAATCAAGACCGCCAAAAACGCCAGCGGCCTCTGACCGCGCAGCCGATCCTTGCCCAAGTATTCCTTCTTGTCTACGCCCAAGAGCATTATGACAAACAGGAACAGAACCACTATTGCACCTGCATATACAATCACCTGAACAGCTGCAAGGAACTGAGCATCTTGCTCGATGAACAGGATCGCGATTGCAAACAGGGTCATGATCATTGAAAGCGCAGAGTGCACCGGGTTCCTCATGAACACGACACCAAGAGCTCCCAAGACCACCGCACAGCCAGCTATCAAAAATGTGATGAGGTCGGGCAGCGCTATCTGTGTCGCCAGCAAGTCGATCATCTAGCCTTACCCCCGTGACGCTTGGATATCCGGTCTGCATCAATCTTGCGGACCATGTATCTCGGAGCAGCTTCCTCGGGGCTTATTCCGGACTGTCCAGCCTCCGGTTTGCGCACCCCTTCTCCCAGTTCACCAGACCAGTGCACCATGCCTTCGAACTCCTTGGAACCCTGAGGAGAAGTAGCCCTCATCCAGCCTGACGTCTGCTCGTCATCTCCGACGCGCCAGTCTTCCCATGGAAGTCGCTTCGGCGTGCCATCGTTGTTCACCACGAGCTCCTTCTTGGTGTAGATCGCTTCGCGCCGTGACGTGAAAGAGAACTCCAGGATCTTTGACTCGGTGATCGCTTCGGTAGGGCACGCCTCTACGCAAAGGTCGCAGTGTATGCAACGGAGGAAGTTGATTTCATAGACGTAGCCGTACCTCTCTCCAGGAGAGACTGGCGCGTCCGGAGGATTGTCCTTTCCTCTCACGTAGATGCATCCGACAGGGCACACACCAGCGCACAGTTCACATCCGATGCACTTCTCGCTCCCGTCCTCGTAACGGTTGAGAACGTGGCGACCATGAAAGCGTGGAGGCTTCTTCCTCTTCTCCTCCGGGTACTGCTTGGTGACTCGAGGCTGAACGACCTGCTCTATCGTGACTTTGAAACCCTTCAGACCATCAAATACAGCCATCTACTCCACCCCCTTTCCCACAGAACGGCTTCTGCCCAAGCGGAATTGCTCACCAAGATTCCCAATTCCGCTGGCTCGAGAAAGAAATGCTGCCAGAATCAAAACTATGACGAAGACTGCAAATCCCAAGTAGCTCGATACTTGCATGCCAGCAACGATCAAGAACCACGCGAGGGAGGCCGGTATCAGGACCTTCCAACCCATAGTCATGAGCTGGTCATAACGGAGACGAGGAAGCGCAGCCCGGACCCATACGTAAAAGTAGAGGAACACTCCGGTCTTGACCAAGAACCAGATGATCGGCCAAATCCAACTTGGCCCTATGATGTCCGGGCCGGACGCGCCCCCGAAAAACAGGGTGACTATCACCGCCGACATCGTAACGGTATTCATGAACTCTGCAAGGAAGAAGAGTGCAAACCTCAGCGAAGAATACTCGGTATGGAATCCGCCTACGAGCTCGGACTCCGCCTCGACGAGGTCAAATGGCGGCCGGTTCATTTCGGCGGTTATAGCCACCAGAAAGATCAGAAATGGCACCACTCCAAGACGTATCAAGTTCCACTTCGGAATAAATCCCAGATAGGTCCCCATCTGGGAAATTATGATGTCCCTGGTCGAGAGCGACCCCGATATCAGAACAACTGCGGCAATTGAGAGCCCCATGGCGGCCTCATAGGAGATCATCTGAGCCGTTGCGCGCACCCCACCGAGTAGCGGGTACTTGGAACCCGAACTCCAGCCCGCGAGAGTTACGCCGTAGACCGAAATGGACGACATCACCAGCAGAAATAGAATTCCCATTGGAGGATCGGCCACCTGGAGCTCGGTCGTGTGGCCGAAGATGTGCACGACGCCTCCAACAGGCACGATTGCAAAGACCAAAAATGCGGGAATAACCGACAGATACGGCGCCAACTTGAACACTGCCCTGTCAGCGGACTCAGGAACCAGATCCTCTTTGAAGAACAGCTTTGTTCCATCGGCAAGTGTCTGGAGAATGCCAAACGGCCCAGCCCTGTTTGGCCCGATTCTGTTCTGCATGTCGGACAAGACCTTGCGTTCGAACCAAATCATCAGAAGGACGCTCACGAGCAGAACCGCAAAGGCGACCACCACTTTGACGATGACGATCAGGATTACCGCCAAGGTAATTCCATGTAAAAACAGCGGGTCAGATCCCATTATGCACGCTCCAACTTGACATAGTTGACAGTCTCATCCGTTCGAACCGGCGAAAACCCTGAAACAGCAAACGATCCACGAGTCAGCTCGACGGTTCCGCGGCTCACCGCGTCGTCAATCTCAACTTCGAACGAGGCCTCGCCTCCAACCTTGTCGATTATCCGGACCATGTCCCCCGACTCCAAATCCAGCTGCTTTGCGGTGTGGCTGGATATTCGGCACTTTGCCTCCACGATCAAGCGGGAAAGGTGCGGGCTGTTCTTCAAATGCTCGCCGCGAGAGTAGAGCTTCTGCACATAGGCAAGATTCAAATAACCAGTCGGCTGTATAGACGGGAGTGGCCAGATCGGTTCCATAAGACCCATTCCGCTGACCGCATTGGGCGGCGTTCCGACAGGGCTGACTTCCCCGACTTCTTCTTCGCCTTCGACGTATGCCGTCTTGGAGGATGCAAGACCCTGGTTCCAAACCGAGGCTATACCTGGCGTAGAGACTTGGTCCAGCATTGCTCGAGGCCTGATCGAAAGGGCTGTACCTGAAACAGGCACCAAAACCCCTTCAACGGTAGCCATCTTCGACAACCGAGCCCATGAAAGCCCCCAGTGAAGCGGCGAAACATCTGCTATCTCATCGAGTATTTCCGAAACTGAGCTGAATCCGAGATCATCACCCAATTCCAGAGCGATTTCGCTGGCAATTGTCCAGTCTGTCCGGCACACTCCCGGGGGGGTCACCTTCTGGTTAAGGGTGAAGACCCTACCCTCAAGATTCGTAGTGGTTCCGGACTTCTCTGCAAATGCGGCCGCCGGCAGCACTAGATCGGCCTTCAAAGTTGACCCACTCAGGTACGTATCCACGCTAACAACGAACCCCACCCTGTCCAGAGCGGAGTCGGCCAACTCTGAGTCGACATAGTCGGCCCTTGGATCAGACCCCACAAGGAAAACCACATCTAGCTCGCCCTGAAGCGCGCCCTTGAACATCTCTTTGACCCCACGACCAACCTGCGAGGGAAGACGAGTCCACTTTTGGCCTAAAGCAGCCGACGCGTTCTCGAGCAGACTTCTGCCGGGTAGCAGCCGTGGCGCTGCGCCCAGATCCACACTGCCGGCAAAGTTGGTTGCCCGCAGAGTCACCAGGAACCTCGCCTTCGGCAAGGCTCTGGAGAGTTCGACTGCAAACGCCTCAACGACAGATTGATCAACGGCCAGATTCTCGCGACCCAGCAGCACCACGAGACCTTCTCCGTCTGAGCTGACCCCCTGCCGGGAGAAGACGGAAGCTATCTCAGCAAACTTCGAGTTAGAGCTGACCAACTCTCTCGCAAGTAGTTGAAGCTGGTCAATGCCGACGTTGGCCTTGACTTCGCTGAGCTCATCAAGGGAGCTGGATCTCGTGCCGATGGTTACAAGCTTCGTCTTGCCCGATCGCACCGCCTCTCGCATCCTGAGAAACAGAACCGGAATCTCCTCTTTAATGTCTCCGGTGAATGCGAGCACGGCCTTCGCAGTAACAGCCTCGCTTATGGTCGCACGGGGCAGGCCTGCAATTACCTCGCCCCTCAATCCGTCTCCCAGTTGAGAGTCGACGTTGTCTGTGCCTATGACGCCTTTTGCCAGTTTGACCCAGGCGTAGATGTCTTCGTTGGTCAGTCTGGAGCCCAGGATGAAGCCGATTCGGTTGGCATCTCCGCCTGCCTTCGCTCCAGAGACTTTCGAGGCAATCAGTGCCAGCGCGCTTGCCCAAGTTGTTTCAACAAATTCGTCACCTTTGCGCAGCAGAGGTACCGTAACCCTCTCGTCCGAGTTGATGGCTTCGAATCCGAACCGGCCTTTATCACAGAGCCAGCCATGATTGACTGCGTCTGAGTCGAGACCCAAATACCTGGTCAGCTCGTTCTGCGACGATTGGACCATAATGCGGCACCCCATCGAACAGGTATTGCAGCTCGATTCGATCTGCGAAAGATCCCAAGGGCGTGCCTTGAACCTGTAAGGGGATGCTGTTAGCGCTCCGACTGGACAGATCTGAACCGTGTTGCCCGAGAAATAGGAAGAGAACGGCCTCTCTGGAAATACGTTCACCTCTGTATGATCGCCTCGCCCGAAGAATTCGATCAAGGCATCTCCGGCAACCACGTCCGCAAATCTTGTGCACCGGTCGCATTGAATGCAGCGCTCACGATCTAGGTAAACAAGCTCTGAGATGGCTATTGGCTTCTCCCAGTGTCGCTTCTCTTCGATGAACCGGCTTTCCCCTGGGCCATAGGTCAGGGTTTGATCCTGCAGTGGGCACTCGCCGCCCTTGTCACAGGTTGGACAGTCAAGCGGGTGGTTTATCAGCAGAAACTCGAGCACACCGTCTTGAGCCTTCTGCACCTTTTCGGATTCGGTAATTACCTCCATGCCCTCAGTCACGGGCAGGTAGCACGAAGGCTGAAGGGTGAACCCTCTTGGGCCCTTCACTTCGACAAGGCACATCCGGCACATTCCGACCTGGGGTAGCCTGTTGTGGAAGCAGAATCGGGGGATGAAGATTCCAGCCTTCTCCGCCGCCTCAATCAGTAGCTCTCCGCTCTTGGCCTGTATCTCCTTGCCGTCTACGGAAATGGTAATCAGATTCTGAGAAACGTCAGTGGACAAAGGGACACCCTTCTTCCTTGATGTGGATCATGAACTCGTCCCTAAACATCTTGATGGCACTAACCACCGATGACGGAATCGACGGACCCAGGACACATATCGTTGTCTGCTGAGGAGGCCAGGTGAGACCGGGTGCAATATTGTCGCATGCATCAAGAACTAGGTCCAGGTCGCTCTCCGTTCCAGAACCCATCTCAATTCTGTGCATGATCTTCTCGATCCAACCAGACCCCTCTCGGCAAGGTGTGCACTGGCCGCAGGACTCTCTATTGAAGAACTTTGTGATGCGCCAGGCGGCGCGAACTGCACAGGAATGGTCATCCAAAACTATGATCGATCCAGATCCGAGCATCGAGCCTGCTTGGGCTACCTCATCCTGTCCAAGAGGAAGATCAAGGTTGTCGGGTCCGATCCACGGTGCGGACACCCCGCCGGGAATCACAGCCTTGACTGTCCTCCCCTCTTTGAGACCGCCTCCAAGATCAGGATCGTAGATGAGTTCCCTAAAAGTCTTCGAAGTCATCTCGAGCTCGTAACTTCCCGGCCTCAGGACATCTCCTGAAAGCGCGAAGAGCCTGGTTCCAGTGGAACGTCCCTTGCCGAGTGCCGCAAAAGCCTTTCCGCCGTTTGCAACAATCCAAGGAACGTTCGACATCGTCTCTACGTTGTTGACGATCGTCGGCGCCCCATAGAGCCCTATCACTGCGGGAAAGTAAGGCGGCTTGATCCTCGGATAGCCTCTTTTCCCCTCCAATGACTCGATCAAAGCCGTCTCTTCACCGCAGATGTAAGCGCCGGCACCTGGCTGCAACACCAAGTCTATGGAGAAGCCGGAACCGAAAATGTTCCTGCCAATGGCGCCATGAGCATAGGCTTCGTTGATAGCCGTCTGTACTCTTTCAAGGCCTAGGGCAAATTCACCTCGAAGATAGATGAATGCCCTGGTAGCCCCGATGGCATACGCCGTGATGAGTGTGCCTTCAACCAGTTGATGCGGATCATTCTCAACCAGCAAATGGTCTTTGAATGTAGAAGGCTCCGACTCGTCCCCGTTGACAACAAGATATCTGATCGGATCTTGTTTCAGCATGGACCACTTGCGCCCCGTCTCGAAGCCGGCGCCGCCACGGCCCAACATCCCCGATGCGGTCACCTCGGCCTGGACCTCTTCCGGCGTCATCTCAAGCAGCGCCTTCCGAAGGGACTGATAGCCACCGTGCTCAAGATAACTGGCGATTGTGTAAGAGTTCGGAATTCCTACCCTGGCAGTGACAATCTTGTCGCTCATTGCTTGCCCCCTGCCTCTTGGCTCTGAGCAGCCAACCTGGCCTTCTTGGCCTCATCCATCACTCGACGCTCCTCGTGGATTATCTCAAGAGAAACCATGGGAGGGGCGTCTCGGAAAACTCGCGACAGAACTCCATGGTGAGGTACCGAGTCAGAGAGCCTGCCGCTTTTCAAATCGTCAACAAGGTTGTCGAAGTCATCGTTCGCGAGAGGACCAAAGTACCTGTAATTCACCTGGGCACAAGGAGCCTTATCACAGTGGGCAACGCACTCGACCTCCTCAAGAGTGAACATCCCGTCCTCGGTAGTTCCACCCGGAGGCACGCCAAGCACATCGCTCGCATGGTCCAGCAACTCCTGGCCGCCTCCAAGCAAGCACGCAACGTTGGTGCATACGCCAACCAAGTACTTACCAACCTCCTCGGTGTGCAGCATGTCGTAGAACGAGGCCGTGCCCATTACCTCAGCAGGCTGAATTCCTAGAAGCTCTGCAATCTCTTCCATTGCCTCTTTCGACAAGTGGCCGTGCTGGCTTTGGGCCAAATGGCAGAGCGGTATGAGAGCTGAGCGCTTGTCTGGATAAAGGCCAACAAGAACCTGAGCTTTTTCCAAATTCTCGGGGGTAAAGAAGGACATTTCTAGCGATCAACCTCTCCCAATACCGGATCAACTGAAGAAATAGAAGCTATGGCATCGGCGATTATGCCACCGCGAAGCATTGTCGGAAGCGTTTGGAGGTTCACAAAAGACGGTCCTCGAATATGCATCCTGTAGGGCTTTGCCGAACCGTCCGACACCATGTAGCAGCCAATCTCTCCGCGAGCTGATTCAATCCCCACGTAGACCTCACCCTCTGGCACCTTGAAGCCCTCGGTGTAGATCTTGAAGTGGTGAATCAAGGCCTCCATCGATTCATCGATCCTGACCCTGGGGGGCGGAGTGACTTTCCTATCCTGCGTCTTGTAATCACCGGCTGGCATCTTCTCGACTATTTGGGCAATTATCCTAAGAGACTCGCGAATCTCGTTCAGTCTCACAGAGTACCGATCGAAACAGTCGCCTATTGAGCCCACAATCACGTCGAACTCGACCTTGTCATAATTCAAATAAGGCATGTCGCGGCGCAGGTCCCACGCGACTCCGGTCGACCTAAGAATCGGTCCGGTCGCAGAAAGCGCAATAGCCTGCTCAGCCGTGATGATTCCAACGTTGTCAACCCTTTCCCGAAAGATCGGCTGGCCGGTGAGCAGTTCGTCGTATTCATCCAGCCGTCCGGGAATGGTTTCGAGAATGGACATCACATCGTCTTCCCATCCGTCTGGGAGATCCGCCGCCACGCCGCCCGGCCGGATGTAGTTGTGATTCATCCTCAACCCTGTGACCTTCTCGAAGAACGAGAGAACCATCTCACGCTCTCTGAAGCCGTATATCATCATCGAACTCGAGCCCAGATCCATGCCGTTTGTTGCCATCCACATCAGGTGCGAAGAACACCGGTTCAGCTCAGCCATCAACATTCGGATCCAGGTCGCACGATCAGGAATCTCAATCCCCAGAAGCTTCTCGGTAGCCAGTGAGAATACCAGTTCATTAGAGAATGGGGAAAGATAGTCCATCCGGGTGACGTTCGTCGGTCCCTGCAGATACGTGAGGTTCTCTCCGGTCTTTTCCATGCCGGTGTGGAGGTAGCCGATCACGGGCTTGGTCCGCAGGATGACCTCTCCGTCAAGCTCCATCATGACACGCAAAACGCCATGAGTTGACGGGTGCTGAGGTCCGAGATTGATGATCATCTTTTCATCGGCGAACTCTATGTCGATGTCGCCCGGATCTACTCCCGCCCCTTCGGGCAAGCGGAGAGTCGAACCGTACTCGGTGGCGAGCTCATAACGGCTGGTTTCCGTCTGCTCGTGAAGCTCCTGCGCCCCTTCGCTGGTCTCGGAGATGAAGGCGTAACTTTCTGGAATCTCTTCTTCCGCTACGCGGTCGGCATCTCCATGATTGTTCACATTCTCAGCCATTAGCCGGCCCCATTTACTGATTTGAACTGAACTGGCACTGCGCCTACGGCGTAGTCCTTCCTCAAAGGATGTCCCTCCCAGCCTTCAGGCATCAGAATTCTGGTCAAATCAGGATGATTCAGAAATCGAATTCCAAGAAGGTCGTAGATCTCGCGCTCCATGGCCTCGCTTCCGGGATAGAGAAAGAACAGCGTCTCAATGGTCGGATCATCCTCAGGCACCTGCACCCGTATCCTCTGCCTTGACTTCGTAGACAGGGAAAGGAGATTGACAACTACCTCGAACCGCTCAGCAATCACCCCGTCAGGCAGCGGCCGGTCCATGTTTGTCAGGTAGTCAACTCCGGTTACATCGACGCACATCTCGAAACCTTGGCTCTTGAGATCTGCGATGGTGGCTAGGTAGTTCGAGCGCTCGACGTGGAGAACTTCGGACATGCTCATACGCCTAATACCTTCTTTTTAGCGGCTCCTCGGATGTGCAGAGGATTAGATCTAACAGGCTCTTCAGCCAGCTGAATCTGCGCTCCTGCCTTGGTCCGAGCACGCCTCTTGGTTATTTCACCGGTCCTGATCATCTCGTGCAGGGTTAGGATACCGTGCAAAAGAGTCTCTGGACCAGGTGGGCAGCCCGGAACGTAGACATCGACGGGGACAATCTCATCAACACCTTGAACTATGGCGTAGTTGTTGAAGATTCCGCCTGTCGATGCGCACACTCCCATCGAGATGACCCACTTGGGATCGGGCATCTGGTCGTACACCTGCCTGAGAACCGGAGCCATCTTCTGTGAAACCCTTCCAGCGACGATCATCAGGTCGGCCTGCCTGGGAGAGGCTCTGAACACCTCCATGCCAAACCGGCTGATGTCAAAGTCTGCGGCAGCCGAAGCCATCATCTCAATGGCGCAGCAGGCAAGACCGAACGTGGCGGGCCAGACAGAGTTTCGCCTTGCCCACTTCACCAGGTTTTCAATATTTCCGGTAAAGAAATTGTGATTTAAGTCTTCTAAGCCCATTTATTGACACGCCCCATTTACAGATTTCGAGTTCATGCTGCAGTTTGCTCGTTTGAACCGACTCTACGAATGGTCGACGAAGAGGTCCTGTCCGCATAAGCCTGATCGGTCCTCCTGATGCGACCCCAGTTGAGCGCGCCATTGGAGACGAGATACAAGAATGCGATGAACATCGTCACCCCGAAGACAAGCATCTCTACAACACCAAACGTCCCTAAAGATCGAGATATCACTGCGTAGGGATAGATGAAAATAATTTCGATGTCGAATACCACAAAGATCATGGCAACGAGAAAGAACCGCACAGGAAAACGTTCTGGCGGCTCGTGGCTGGGAATGATCCCGCACTCATATGGCGCGCTCTTCGCGGGATTTGGCTTTCTTGGTGCCATTAGCGCTGAAGCAATGATCGAAAGTACCGCGAACAGTGTTGCCAATACGATTAAAACCAGAATCGGCAGATACTGTATCAAAACCTCACATCCTCTCGCATGATGTAGAAGAACCCGAGACCGTCGCCCCGATCACCTTAGTATGACCCCGTCAAGCGCTAGATCCGAAACCCAACAATTTTTTCACTACTTTTCTTAGCATTTAAATACCCGTCAGCGCCAAACGAGAAGGGGCATTCACGGTCATTTTCTGTTAATTCTCTGTAAATTCAGAAAATATGACCTGTTAAGACCTTACCAAAATGTCACAGGCCACACATGGCGAGAGAAGGGCAAGGCCTGCTTGCGGTCTCTCGTTACGAGATCATTCGCTTCGCGGCTTCACTTGCCAGCTCGACAGTCCTGTCTATCTCTTTTTCGGTGTGCTTGAGGCCCACAAAGATCGCCTCAAAGGGACCGGGCGCAAATGCGACTCCCCTGCCAAGCATCTCGTTGAAGAATTGAGGATAGAGCCCCAGAGCGACAGAACGTTTCGCTTCCGCATAGTTCGTCACGGGTTCGCTGCCAAAAAAGACCCCCACCAGCGTTGCCAGCCTTTGGACCTGTGCCTCTATTCCAGCTGACGCAAACGCGTCGGAGAGGCCGCGAGCAAGCCGCTCTGCCCTGATCGCCAAAATTTGATAGCTTCCCGCGTCCAAAAGGTTGAGAACAATGGCTCCAGTTGCGGTTGCAATCGGATTCCCCGACAAGGTGCCGGCTTGGTAGACAGGCCCAACTGGCGCCAGCTGCTCCATGATCTCTCTCTTGCCACCGAAGGCACCGATGGGCATTCCACCGCCGATCACTTTGCCAAAGCACCAAATGTCAGGGACAACCCCGAAATAATCGGATGCGGCACCCGGACCTAAACGGAATCCGGTGATCACCTCATCAAATATCAGGACTATTCCATTCTCTGTGCACTTTTTCCTCAACTCCTCCAGAAAACCATGCTTTGGAGGCACTACACCCATGTTTGCAGCGACCGGCTCGACGATGACTGCTGCATAACTGTCGTCCAAAGGAGGAACTTCGTTGTAAGGGGCTACGATTGTGTCCTCCACCGCCCCTTTAGGTATTCCGACCGAGTCAGGAATCCCCAGCGACGCTATGCCTGAGCCACCGGCAACCAGAAGCGCATCGGAGTGCCCATGGTAGCAACCGTCAAACTTGAGAATCTTGTCACGCTTGGTGAAACCTCGTGCGAGCCGTATGGCGCTCATAGCCGCTTCTGTGCCTGAAGAGGTCAAACGCACCATGTCGCAGCCCCTGACACGCTCCACAATCATCTCAGCCAGGGTGACTTCGCCAGCTGTCGGAGCGCCGAAGGTAGAGCCATACAACGCGGCATGGTTGATCGCAGCGGTGACCCGGCTATCAGCGTGGCCTAGAATGACAGCTCCGTAAGACTGTATGAAGTCCACATAACTCCTGCCCTCTTCGTCATAAAGGTAGGCGCCCTTCCCCTTTGCCACAAAGAACGGAGTGCCTCCAACAGACTTGAAGGCTCTCACCGGTGAGTTCACTCCTCCCGGGATGACCCTGCGTGCTCGCTCGAAAAGCTCCTCGTTCGTGATTCGTGATCTCCTTTGCGCAGACATGTGCCTCCCTCAATCTCGACTTGATTTTCGATGCCGGTCCGCAGACTGCAAATGCGCAGCTAGGCCAGTAGCTCCGAAATGAACGGAGCAAAGTACGTAAGGATCATCGAAGCTCCCGCACGTTTGATCGCAGTGAGCTGCTCCAAGGCCGTTGCTTCGCCATCTATCCAGCCGTTAGCGTTTGCAGCCTTTATCATTGCATACTCGCCCGAGACATGGTAGGCGGCCACTGGAGCCGTGACGGTCTGGGATGCCATTGCAACTATGTCGAGATATGCCATGGCAGGCTTGACCATGACTATGTCAGCCCCTTGCTCGATGTCCGAAAGAATCTCGGAAAGCGACTCTTTTGAATTGCGAAAATCTTGCTGATAGGTCTTCCGGTTGCCTCCGTTGGCGATGCTGACATCCACTGCATCGCGAAAGGGGCCATAGAGGGCAGAGGCATACTTTGCCGAGTATGCAATTATCCCAACTTCACTGAATCCTCCCGAATCCAGCGCCTGCCTGATGGCTCCAACCTGGCCATCCATCATTCCCGAAGGCCCGACAAAATCCACGCCTGCAGAAGCTTGGGCCAACGCGACCCTCGCATAGAGCTCCAGAGTCTCGTCGTTGCCTACATCACCGTCCGGCCTTAAGACTCCGCAATGACCGCTCAGGGTATACTCGTCAAGGCAAAGATCAGCCATGACAACAAGGTCCTCTCCAACTGCTGACTTGACCTCAGATATGGCCACTTGGGCAATTCCGTCTGGATCCCATGCTGAAGAACCGGTCTCATCTTTAGACTTCGGAACGCCGAAGATCATCACCCCGGGGACGCCCAGATCGACCAGACTCCTGCAAAACTGCGTTACCGAGGTGACAGAGTGCTGGTATACCCCAGGCAGAGATGGGATCTCGACGGGCGAGTCAATGCCTTCTCGAACAATTATTGGGGTTATTAGGTCGTCGACGGTGAGGGTTGTCTCTGCCGCCAGCCGGCGGATCGCAGACGTCCTCCTCATTCGACGATGGCGATGCGTTGGAAAGCTCACCATTCCACCTTAATTCATCCCGCCAATCCGAACAGCAGGAAATCCTCGACCACGCATTGCGTAGCCTTTACGAATTCATTGACGGAGATTAGTTGCCTGCCCGGAGCACATGGGAGGTGGATTCAAGTAGTCAAAATGTCCAGCTCGGCGCTGGCTGAGAAGCGCCCTATCTCCTGGTGCTGCTACGGTACGCGGTCGCAACAGTCACTCCCAATAGCACCACGACGAGGGAAGGAGCGCTCAGAACAAGTACGAGAGCCGGAGCTTGAGAGTGCAGTAGAAATTCAGTCGCCCCGAAGATAGCCAATGTCCCTGCGAATAGCTCTGGCGTGTCTCCGACAAGAAATTCCCACCAGAAACCGAAAAAGCCTCCAGCGAGCCGAACCGGCATTGCTTTGCGAGGCCGCACGTCGACCAAGTTTTCCGAAGGCGAGGAAAAATCGATGCTTGCTTCTGCTTCAACTTTGGCACCAACCAATCTGACACCTTGGAGACTTTCAATAGCCTTGACGACAAGAAATGTCAGCGCCCCGTAAACGAGGACAAGGGCAGGAATAGCAAGATCCGATCCTGGCCACCGAATGCCCAAACCCTCTCCACCCCAGAAGGTGCCAAAACTAATCAGCATGACACCCACAATCAGTTTCATGGCATTCTCGGGAACTCCCGAAAGCTGCCGGGCAACAGCCAAACCGACAACCGCAACTACGACCGCTGCCGCAACTGCTGAAACCGAAGCCAAAGCCAACTCGTGGGTCGAAGATCCCATCGTCAGGACAATAATTACAACCTCAAGACCTTCTATGAAAACACCTTTGAATGCGACAACAAATCCCTGTAAATCACTACCGCCAGATGCGTTCGCCGAAGAGAGTGTGGCAATTGTCGATCTGTATACGAGATCCTCGTCTCTCTTCGCTTTGAGTCCGGCAGCCCTGAGAACCGCCTTTCTGAGCCACTGGAGGCCGAAGATCAGAAGCACGCCTCCCACAACGGATCTCAACAGATTTAGCGGTATGTATCCGACCAGCGCTGGGCCAAGGACTATCACTAGCGCTGCAAGGACAATCAGAGCTGCCACTACGCCTTCAAGCGAAGAACGCCACCCCCTGGAGCTGCCCACTGCTAAAACAATCGTTAAAGCCTCAACCATTTCCACAGCTGACGCCAGAAATACTGCTGCAACGAGAACCGCTTCACTTCCCACTCATGTCCTCCCGAATATCTGTCTCAACGCTTTGAGCCTGATTTGTCACAGCCCTCGCGACTGATTTTTCCAGGCATGTTGCGCTCATCCCAACTGCCATCCCCCTTTAGAGAGCCCTAGGTGCCTTGCGTGGCACATTGCTCGCAAACGCCTCATCCTGATCTTTTCCCCGATCAGAAATCACTTCCCAACGCCATGTAATCGAGCCCCTTTGCGGCTTCGCACTCCCGCTCAGCATCTTCATCCTCTTGAGAACCGGAGCTAATCGATTCGGAGATAACCAGGCATCCTTCGGGAGCAAGTTCAAGGACAGCCTGGCTCATAAATGGAAGGCGCTTGTCTGCTGGAACTCCCGCGAGGCGATCATCTCCATCCAGTGACACGACATGATCGTATCCTGAACCTCTAAATGCGGAATCAAGAACCGTCACATGGATAGCTGAAGAGCCACCGCTTTGGTTGCTGCGGTCCGAACCCAGTTCAGAAAGCCTTACCGCAAATGGCCGCACTAGAACTCTTACTCTCTGATGCCGCCTGAGCGAAGAGTCGATAGGCCTTCCCTTTATGACAAAACCTTTGACTTCTATAGAGACTTCACCTGCCGAGTCAATCTCACCGATCAACCTTCCGGATAACTCGCCGGCAAGACCCGTGAACCTTGCTACAAATGCGTTTGCAGGCGCTCGGTAAATCTGCTCAGGACTGCCGAATTGAATCAAGCGCCCAGCATCCAGAACCCCAACAACATCCGCAAGCGCAAACGCCTCCGACTGGTCGTGGGTTATATAAACAGCCGTGGCACCGTCACGCCTGACCATGGACCCGATGTCCACGCGCAGCTTCTCGCGCCTGTCGGCATCAAGATTGGAAAGCGGCTCGTCAAAAAGCAGTATTCCTGGATCTGCCACAAGCGCCCTGGCCAAACCGACCCGCTGCTGCTCCCCGCCCGAAAGCTGGCTCGGATAGCGGTCAACCATGCCGCCAAGCCCGACTTGCTCCAACATCGCCCTCGACCTGCGCTTGCGCTCCTCGGACGATATCTTGAGTCTCTCTAGTGCAAATGCAACATTCTGCTCAGCATTGAGATGCGGCCAGAGTGCGTAGTCCTGAAACACCACCGCAAGGTTGCGGCGCTCCGGCGCCACATGGTTTGCTGGCCCGTCAACTAACAGATTGTCAAACCTTATGGTTCCGTGCGTTAACCTTTCAATTCCGGCAATGCATCGCAGCAGGGTAGATTTGCCACTCCCAGAAGGTCCAAGTAAAACTACGAACTGTCCAGGCTCCACAGTCAAATTGACGTTGTTTACCGCCAACTTAGAACCAAATCTTTTTGTCAAACCAGAAATCTCGATTTGCGGCACACGTCGCACGCCACTAAAACGAGTCAGAGATGAATGACTTGCCCCATCACCAGAGCCGTTCGTCAACTTCTTCAGCAACATAATCTCCTGTTAAATCGCATTGGCTTGTCCAACGGTCGAAAGATCTCAAGACCTGTCGACATGGTGCCGTCAGTCACTTCCGGACACGGAGATGAGTTCGCGTGTCTCACTCGGTCTCTCTACACGAGCATCTGACTTGTCCTGCTGATGCCACTTCCTCCAACCGATGGGGGCCAGGAGCCGGAATGCGGCAAGAACAACACCCACAACAGCCAGAGTGAATACGACCGCTACAACCGAGAGGGCCGTTCCAAGGCCAATATCGGCCTTTCCTAAAACGCGAAGTATCGCAACCGATACGGGCACGACGCCTGGTGGGGATAAAAGCTCTGAGATTGGCAGCTCGAGAAACACTGATGAGAAGGCAAGAAGAGCGGCCCACACCAGCGGCCTTGCTAGAAGCGGAAGCACACCCTTTGCCCACGCCTTTGACGAGCTAGCCCCGTGGACTCGAGCTGCTGAGAGCAGGCTTTCCTGAACCTGGGCAAAGGGACCCAACAGAATCCGGGTCGACTGCGGAACGGCATTGGCAATATACGCCATGCCAAGCAAAGGAACCGTGCCATAGAGCACTATCCCAATGTTGGTCATGACGGGGAGATCGTAGGCAAAAATATACCCTGCAGCGAATACCACCCCTGGAAGTGCAACCGCAGCCATCAAGGTCAGGTCCAAGAGCTTCACGGTGGCCTTTTTCTCTCCCGTCGCAAGTAGCCGAGCAAAAATGCCGCCAAGCACAACGATCGCCAAGGCACAGATCACCGCCATCTCTCCCGAGAATTCAACCGGACCCGCGAGTCCTTGCACACCGAGCAAGCCGCTGTAGTTCGAAAGCGTGAACGACGACCAGTGCAATCCTCTGAACGGAATCAGAAGAGAAGACGAAATGACGCCAACCAGGGGAACCCCGAGCGCGAGCAGGAAAATGACCGAGACGACACCAAGAGCCAAGGCATCCCCACGCCAGCTCAGGGTCCGAGGCTGCGATGGCTTGGACCTTCCTGAGAGTACGGCGAAGCTGCGGCCGCGCAGAAGAGCAGACTGAATCAACAGCGCCCCTGCGACTGCCAGAACCAGTGTCCAGCCGACAACCGCTGCTTCGCCAAAATTGGCAGGGTACGAGCCGATCGCTTCATAGAGAAAGTAGGTGGCCACGGGGAAATGTGCACTGGCAGCGATAGTGGTGGCAACTCCAAAATCTCCGATCGACTCGGCAAAGACGATTATGAAGCCAGACATTACAGCAGGCAGGAGAACGGGGCCCACTGTGCGAATCACCGCAAGCTTCCCCCCTCCGTGCACACGAGCCGCGCTCTCTAAGTCTCCTCCCAGGACTGAAAGCGAAGGGGCCAAAGCAAAGTAAGCGAAAGGCATTCCCTTGAAAGCGAGGACTAACGCCACACCCAGCGGTCCCATTATGAAATTCTGAACTCCGGCACTCCACAGCCCTGCCGCACCCAGCAGTCCAGAGCGCAAAACGATCTCCTCCCACCCCACGGCAATGAGATACGAGGGGCAAAGCAATACCGCCCAGAGACCAAGGACATAGAGGCTTCTGCCTCTCGCTGTCGTGCGTTCGGCTATGAAGGCCAGCACTGCTGCCAACAGTGTTCCTATTACACCTGCAACGACAGACACCCAGAGCGAATCGAAAAAGGCCTTCCCCATTCCAAAAGACAAGGCACTACGGATGTTGCCCAAGGTTAACCAAGAATCTCCTTGGCCAAAGAGGCGCGGTGACAGAGCCTGTATCAGAAAGCTCAGGGAAGGCAGGATCAAGAGCGCCAGCACAAGAACAAAGGCCGCGATACGGGCAACCCTCACCCGTATCGCGAACGACTGAAATGCTCTTAGGGACTCCCTGTCCGCTCTAATCATGAGAGGGTTCCAGACACGAGTGCCCGAATCACCTGTCTAGAGAGTGGATCCCCAACATTTGCTCGCAAGATCACCCGTTCACCACATTGGCGGTAAACCACTGATTGACAGCAGTTTCCCTTGGCCCCCACTTGTAAGGATTGATGAACTGAACTGGGATCGAACTGAGCGGTGGAACAAGCTTGTGCTGAGAAGTTCCTTTGATAATCGGGAAAAACAATGAGTCGCCGTGAGGATCGCCTGCGAGCATCACTTTTTGGCCTTGCGAAGAGTAGACAAAGTTGGCAAACTTCTCCGCTTCAGCCTGCTCGACCTTGGATACTTTTGCATCGATTCCTATCACGCTGGGGAGATCCGTGACATTTTGCGGATAGGCCACTCTGAGCTGTGGATATTTATACTCGAACCCGATCCCAGCGGAGTTTTGGACAATGGCCAGCTTGATCTGACCCTGCAGAAGAGAGGTCAGGGTGACTTTGTTGGTCGTAAAGACGTGAAGACCATTAGCTGCCAGCTGCCTGAAGAACTGCTCCCCTTGCGATACCCCTCCGAGTTGGTGCATGATGCCGGCCACCACGTTGTACGTCGGCCCCGATACTGCAGGATTGTTCATCCCTACGGCGCCTTTCCATTGGGGGCTCGTCAATTCAGTCCAGCTTTTGGGCGGCTGAGTGACTGTTTGGCTGTTGTAAACGATGGCACCCGCAACGGTGAGTCCTGTCGGTATGTAACTCTTGTCTGCCGGCACCAGCTTCTTGCCAAGAGAAGTCAGCTTCCCTGATGTCGGTTCAAAGCCCTTCACCAGCATCCCCTGTTGATCTAATGCAGCATATGCTGCATCTCCATCTGTCCACAAGAGGCCCCACTGGGGGTGATTTCCCTCTGCTTGAATCTTGGCCAAAAGCGTTCCGGTACTGTGGTCCACCAGCTTGGTAGGTATACCGGTCGCGGCCTGAAATGCCTTGACTTCTGCGGAGTCATAGCCTTCAGCGGCATAGACAATCAATGGCACCGTCTTGGAGGCGCTCGTTGACGTAGATGCTAGGGGAGCCGTAGTGACTGAAGCGCTTGCGTTGGAACTCGACGAACTGCATGCGGCCAGCAATCCGCCGCCTATGACGCCCACTGCTGCCAGCCGAGTAATGCTAGGTGCTCTTTTGATCATCGATCTAACTCTTGAAAAAATCGGCGACTCGCCTAGATCCCCTCCATCTGGGGCAGCAACCCGCAATTGTTCGTGAAGTCCTCTCATTGGAGATTTCGGCAATTTCATCCTTTCCTGAAAATTCATTTGCATCACTACGCCAGAGCGTACGACAGCGGCGTAAATCACCAATTAACGCTGAATTAACAGGTAAGGAAATCTTGATGAATACTGAGGAACATCCCGTGGGAACGGGCTCAAATTACTGGCATGCGTCTGAGAATCAGGCACCTACGCAAGCCGTCACAACCATGTCAGTTGTGAATGTCCCGGGAAAAGTGGCTTGCCAATGCCCCAACCACACCTGAAATGTCGTGGACGACTGAGGTTATTACCTCCTCGACGCCGTGAGCCAATAGCGTGCCTGTAGTGATTGGGCCTATGGAGACAACTACCTGGGGCAGCGAATTTCTGCCGTAGCCAGCCATGAAGTTAGCCACCGTCGACGATGCGGTAAATACAATCGCATCACTGGAGGCAATCTCGGCCGCCGCCTGCGGATCGAAGTCAGGGGCTTCAGTCTTGTAGGCCTCCACAACGTCCACTTGCCAGCCTTTGCCTATAAGCCCTACCGGTAGCGCATCTCTCGCCACTTTGGCTCTGGGGAGTAACACTCTTCCGGTGCCTTCTGGAAACACTTCGACAAGAGACTCCGCGACAAATCTGGACGGGACCAGGTCTGGGACCACGTTGTACTTCGCGAGTTCGCTGGCAGTGCCATTTCCAATTGCAGCCACTTTGACCCCTGCGAGATCACGCGCATCCCTCAAGAACCGAAAGAACTGCGGCACTGCATTCGACGATGTGAAGACAACCCACTGGTAGCTGCCCAGGTTCTTTGCCGCTGACTCCAGACCGGCAAAATTGTCATCCGGTGGCAATATCTCGATAGTCGGCACCTCGAAAGGCTGGCCCCCAAGCTCCCTGATCGCCTTAGTCAAAGCCTCCGATTGGCTTTTCGCCCGCGTCACAACGATTCTCTTTCCTAGAAGAGGGCGTCTTTCAAACCAGTTGAGCGCAAGGGCGGCCACAGCACCGATCACGATGGTTGACGGCGACTGTATCTCGGTCTTGCCAAGCCTTGCGAGCGTAGTCCTTACGGTATTCTGATCACTTCTAGTCCCCCATCTCACTGCAGCTACAGGGGTATCCGGACCTAGGCCACCCGAAATAAGCTTTTCGGCGATCTCCTTGCGGTGTGCCACGCCCATAAGCACCACGATGGTCCCTCCAAGCCTGGCAAGAGCTGCCCAGTCAACTTGGTCTACGGCGTTGCCGTGCCTGTGCCCTGTAACGACCGTGAAGGATGTCGATAAGCCCCGGTGAGTGACTGGAATGCCCGCATAGGCGGGAACTGCAATAGCCGACGAGACCCCAGGAACAACCTCGAATGGAATTCCGCGCTCCGTGAGAGCCATCGCCTCTTCACCACCGCGACCGAAGACGAAGGGGTCACCGCCTTTGAGTCTCACAACTGCCTTAGCGGTCGCCGCGCTCTTTATGAGCACCTCGTTGATCTCGTTCTGGGGCACGGGACGACCTGGCCTTTTCCCGACATCAACGAGGCGTGCGCCATCTTTGCACATCTCGAGCAAAGAGCTATCCGAGAGGTAGTCATACACGACAACATCGGCTTGGGCGAGGAGCTCCATTCCCCGGACTGTGAGCAGTCCGCGATCGCCAGGACCAGCCCCCACCAGATAAACGGTTCCATGGGAGGTGTCAGCCATGATCGCCGCCCTGACCAAACGCGCTCAGAATCTCTGAGCCACCTCCGGAAAGCAGCTCCCGCCCAAGCCTGGATCCCAGCTCAAATGGGTTGACACCGCTGCCACTGAGTCGAAGAGAAATCCTGGCATCGAGAGAACCTATGAACCCGACAAGGTTGACTGCTCCGCTGAGGCGATCTATGGACCCGTATGCGCCCACCGGCAAAGAGCAGCCACTTCCAAGCTCTGCCAGAAGGCACCTCTCGGCCTCTACCGCAAGCCTGGTGTGCGGATCATCAATTGGCTTCAACCGGGCAATAACGGCCTCGTCGTCAGATCGGCATTCCACCGCAAGTGCGCCTTGACCCACTTGCGGTATCAACTCAGTCACATCAAACGCCTGGGCAACAGCATCCAGTCGCCCCAGGCGCTCAAGTGCCGCATAGGCCACAACGACGGCTCCATAATGGCTGGCCAAAGACAGTCGAGTTGCGATGTTGCCCCTCAGGGGGGCAAACTCCAAGTCTGGCCGCATCGCTTTGAGCTGAGCCTGTCGTCTTTGCGACCCGGTAGCTACTATGTCACCTGCCTGAAGCTCACCCAAAGCATGCCCGACGAGCACATCACGCGGATCCCCTCTCTCTGGGAATGCCGCAACGACAAGCCCTTCGACAGCGATGGTAGGCAGATCCTTCGCGGAGTGGACAGCGATATCCGCTCGACCGTCGAGCAGAGCAGACTGAATCTCCTTTGTAAACACTCCCTGGCCACCAATTTCACTGAGCAAGGACGCCTTTTCTCGGTCACCTCTGGTGCTCAGGACAACCAGCTCAGACTCGCAATCGAGCATTGAGGCCACGTAGTTTGCCTGCCACAAGGCCAGCTCGGAGCCCCGTGTGGCAATCTTAAGACAGGTCATAGATCAAATAGGAAGGAGAGATCTTCCACCAGGCGCTCTCCTCGCTTCGAACCGGAATGCTCCTTGACCTTGACTACAGGCCTGTGCAGCATCTTCTGGACGATCCCATACGTCAACGACTCGACGGCCTTCTTTTGAGACTCCGTCAGGCCATCAAGCCGACCGGAGAACCTCGCCAACTCCAAGAGGCGAATCTCCTCTGCATACGCGTAAAGAGATGCGAGAGTTGCATTAGCTTCTCCGGAGTTCTTCATATCGACAAACTTGCCTGTCTCAGCCTCAATTATCGCTTCGACAAGACCTGCCTCCTGCTGGCGAGACTCGATCGCTTCTTTAACAAAAGCGTTGACGCCGTCGAGGTCGAATACGGTCAGCCAATCAACCGAGTCGAGAAGGGGATCAACGTTTCTTGGAACCCCCATATCTGCAATGAACGTCTTAGGATCTCGATCCTCGTCAAAGAGTTTCGCGTCTTCAAGATCCAAGAGATGCTCCTTGGTAGATGTGGCAAAGAACAAGCCATTTAGCTCGGGAATGTACAGCTTGAAGTCACGGAGAGGAACTGCTTTGGCACCGACGGAACTCGCGACCTTGGCAGCCTTGTCAAAGGTCCTAGATGTCACATACACGGTATAACCGCCTTGCGACAATGCTTCCGCGAGTTTGGAGCCTATCTCACCAACGCCGACTACCATCACGATTCCCTCGCCGCCAAGCGCACAGGTCTCTGAGAACAGCTCAACTGCAGCATGCGCTGAGGACGTGATTCCCCTCGCAATTCCCGTTTCGCTTCTCGCCTTCTTGCCTACTTCAAGCGCCTTCCTGAACAACCCGTACAAGCCGGGTCCGCAAAAGCCTGAGTCATGCGAACGAACGAACGCCCGTCTAACCTGGCCTAAAATTTCAGTCTCGCCAATCAGCTCGGACTCGAGACCTGACGCCACCCGCAAAAGGTGAGCGACGGCACCGCGCTCGTAGTAGACCTTGGCCACTGAGATCAACTCGTCACGATCGACATCCAGCGTGTGGGCCAAGTTGGCCCACATCTCCTCGATGCCGCCGTGGAACTTGGTGATCTCTGCAAATACTTCTGTTCGAGCACAAGTGCATAGCAGGACCGTCTCTTCCACCCCTTGCGCCGAAGAAAAGACCTTTAGTCTCGAAAGCATCTCCTCCTCGGAGACAAAGTAGCGCCCAAAATCCTTTCCCGCGAGACTCTCTCTATCAATTCCAATGGCTACGAGAGGCATTCGGACAGACTCTCCTGTGCTTCGAGCATTTTGCCCGCGCGGATGAACTCCAACACCTCAGAATCCAGAACCCTTTCCCAGTTCAAGGCACCCGCCGAACGACCAGAATTCACAGCTTGTGACCTTACCTCTGCCGCTAGAACCAGCAGACTGCCGATCTCCGCTGGCAACATTTCCTCTATAAGTCTACTTATCGCCTTGGAGAATCCAGGAGCCCTGGAGCCAGTGGAAACACCGATGCTCAGCTCCCCCTTCTTTGCCACGGCAACATTTGTAAACGTACTCTCCGCTGGGTCCGAAACGTTATTGACCAGAAGCCCGCCAGCCCGGCATAACTTTGAGATCTCCGAATTCAACTTCGCGTCCGAGGTGGCTGCAAAGACCGCTTGACGCCCTGCTAGATCAGATGGGTCGAAGCTTCTCATCTGGATGCTCGCTTTGCTGCCCAGCTCTTCCACAAACTCAGCAAGCTCTCTACGTACTTCAGGCGCCACCACAGTGAGACTCCCGGGAGCTTCAGTCAGGCCTACAACCTTGCGAAGAGCCACCTCTCCCCCGCCCACCACCAAGATGTCGAGATGCCGAAGACTCAATGAAACTAGGTAAGCACTGCCCATATTCACCTGCCAAGTGACTTTCACTAAGTAATCCTAACGATCCTGAGGCGAATTATTCCTTCACACTTCAGCGATCATGCTAAGACCTGCTCACGATCCTTTAATCGTTGCCACATCGGTTGCTGGGGGCCGATATCGCGAGTTTGAGCTGTCACAACCCCTAAAGGGGCTTCGAAAGTTTGTGTCAGCAGTTCGGCTTCACGGACAGACCTCTCCATTCGCGTCGGATCGTCGATAACAATGCGAGAAAGCTCTTCGAGAGCGTATCCGATCACTCGCATCCAACTCCAGGAAAGCTAAGATGGTCGCTGCCGCGCAGTTCTAGCTCCTGGTCTGCTCGGCAACGCGAACTTGACATGTCGACGAAGCTATGGCGCCAGCGCTTTGCGCGTTCGGGAGGGAGCGGGATATTGCCAGACGAGGGTGAGATTGCAGCGACGTTCCAGAGAAAATGCAGACGGCGAGCTGGCAGCAGACGGCCAAACCTCTTTGAGAGATAACAAGAGGAGCACTGCAAACGACGACGCTCCAAACAATCTTCCTTGGCTTTACGCAGGAAGGGCGCTAAGAAGCTTCGCCACCGCATTCCTCACCGTCATCTTCCCCCTCTATCTAGCCCTCAACTACCACTCATCAACTGCAATCGGGGCTATGGTTACCCTAGGCAGCATCCTCGGAGGGGTCTTGGGGGCAGCAGTCGGCTTAGTCAGCGATGCAATCGGCCGCAGACCGGTGCTCATCGCGCTTGGAATACTCGGGGCTGCGGGATCACTGGCTCTCGCATTTTCAGCAGATGCAATAGTTGTTGTGCTTGCATTCGGACTAGGTGGAATAGGGCGAGGAGGAGGTGCCGGAAGCGGCGGAACCTACGGCCCCTTCTTTCCCGCTGAACAACCAATGATCGCGACGTCCGTTCCACCACAAATGCGCACCCGCGCCTACGGAGTCCTTGGATTCATCGGCGTGCTGGCAGCAGCTGCCGGTTCGCTTGCAGCCAGCTCCCTTGATCTCATCCGCCATCTAGGCTTCTCTGCCGACGACGCCTATCGGTTGATGTTCGCATTTGGCGCAATCGCTTCGCTAGCCGTCGCTATTTTCTGCATGCCGCTTCGCGAACAGCGCCCATCGCGGCGACATGCACGGTCTCCAGCAAGCAACGGCGAAATCACGGGAACAGATGGGTCAAGTTCCGAAGAGAATGAGGTGGCCGGCAGAACCCCAGAGACGGGAAGTGAAAATGTAACCACGAAACAGCTCGTAAGCCGCATGGCATTCACAAACGGGCTCAACGGTTTTGGATTCGGGTTCCTCGGACCACTTCTGATCTACTGGTTCTACGTGCGTTTCGGGGTAGGAACAGCCGAGGTTGGCCTTCTCTACACCGTCATCAACCTTGTCGGAGCGCTGCCATATCTCGGGGCCCACAGAATCTCCAATCGGCTTGGAGCTGTCAGAACTGTTGTCGGAACCAGGATGATATCAGTCTTGCTCCTCCTTGCCATGGCCCCTGCACCAACGTTCATAATCGCATCCGTGTTATTGGGCCTTCGAACTGTGTGCACAAACCTGGGCATGCCCGCGCGCCAGGCTTACACTATGGGGGTTGCCGATGAGAGACGCCGTGGAACGGTTGCTGCCTTCAGTTCACTTCCCGCCATGGCGACATCAAGCATCAGCCCTGTTGTTGGAGGCGCGTTGATGAACGTATTTGTCGACGTTCCTATCGTGGGCGCTGCATTCTTCATGGCAGCAAACACCATTGCCTACTACCTTGCCTTCAGGCATGTTCCACTACCGGGCGAAATCAGCAGAGAGCGCTCGAAAAGGACGGGACCTGGGTAAAAATTATCTCTAAATCAGTGCTTGAAAAGTTCTGCGGTTATCTCCATCGAGCGTTCCTTTGCCCGAAGCACAGCAGCCGCAAACGCAGCTCTGACGGCAGCTTCTTCAAGCGCTGCGACAGCCGCAGCAGTCGTACCCCCAGGCGAGGTGACATTTTGCCGCAATTGGGTCGGTGATTGGGTACTGCCAGAAAGCATTGCGCCCGATCCGTAGATCGTCTGTGTCACCAACTCCCTTGCCAAGTCCCATGCCAAACCTTCCTTTACAGCTGCGTCGATCATTGCCTCTGCGACAAGAAAGACGTATGCTGGGCCCGAGCCTGAGACCGCTGTAATCGCGTCGATCTGCGATTCTTTTACCACTACAGCTTTTCCGACCGCTGACATAAGCAAATCCGCCCACTCCATGTCGGATGAACCTACGTAACGCCCTGCGCACAGAGCCGTCATTCCAAGACCAAGCATCGCTGGCGTGTTCGGCATTGCTCGGATGACCGGGGGCCTACCCCCCAGCCACACCTCAATTGCTGCAGTGGAAATACCCGCAGCGATGGAAAGAACTCTTTGCTTGCTCTCGCTCCTCAGAGAGGTGGCCAACTTTTCGACGTCTCCCGGCTTCACAGCGATGACGGTCGACGTAGCTGGCATTGGCTGGTCCGAAATAACCGAGTTTGGAAATCGCTCACCCAGTTCAGCCCTTAGAGACTCGGATGCCTCCACGATTCCCAGAGAATCCGCTTTGACTACGTTTGCCGAGAGAATCCCTTGAGCCAAAGCCTGGCCCATCTTTCCGCCACCAATTATCATCAGATCGAGCACGTGATAAATAGTACCCGAACGGTTGCCAAGATTCACCATTGCCAGGGCTGGAGGTATAAGAGATATTGGCTCTGGCGTTCTAGAATGTTTCTGCTTCCCCGACCCGAAATTTCTAGAATCGACCAGAACCAACACAGAAAAGCTACGCCAACCTGGCTATGGCCGTCAAGTGGAAAAGCAGGAATTTTCCAATTTTTTTTGAGAATTGCCTAATATCCGTGAAAGCAGCAGCCATCCCTTTCCAGCCAAGATGCAGCAACGGATTTCTAGCCACACTCCAGGAGCTCTTTGGCCGTCAGTTCCATCAACACTGACTGCAAGCGAAGGCCTGCATCGCGCCACCGATAGCTTGCAGACAGTGAGTTGGCAGTCTTTTTTAGAAGCTCAGCAAGGGCAGGATCCTCGAGCACTTTGACAAGAAACTTCGAGAACTCCTCCGAAGTCCGCCTTGAAACCAGATAGCCGCTGGCACCGTGCTCAACAAGCGTCTTCAGGCCCCCGACATCAGATGCCACAACCGGCACCCCGCAAGCAGCCGCCTCAAGCGCAACCAGTCCAAAAGACTCGGTACGCGATGGAACCAGCGCAACATCTGAAGCCCTGTAGAAACTAGATAGAACCTCATGAGGTTGAGGATCAAAGAAATGCACTCTGTTAGTCAATCTTTCCCTCTCAACAACCCGCTTGATCTTAGATACCTCTTCAGAACCACGGGGCCCTGAAGGACCTCCGACCATTACCAGGAAAGCACTGGGGACCCTCTTGGCAATTTTCACGAAGGACTCCACCGCTATGTCGGCCCCCTTGAGCGGCTGAATCCTTCCTACGAAGAGGACCATCTTCCCTTTTGTCGGCAATCCCACTGCAGTCCTAGCCATGTCGCGATCCCCAGGACTGAAAAAAGCATGGTCGACACCCAGCGGCACGATTGAAATGCGGGAAGGGTCCAAATCGTAGAGAGTGCATATCTCTTCTGCCTCGACTTCGCACGAAGCCAGCACCTGGTCAGAGCAGAAGATGATCTTTGATTCTTCCTCGATTCTGAGCTTTTCGGAGATATCGTCGTCAGGAACCGCCCTGTCTTTGGCCTTCACCTTTTCGAGAGTGTGGAAAGTGGTGACCAGCGGGATCTCGAGAGCATGCTTTAAGGCATGTCCGGCCAATCCCGATAGCCAGTAGTTCGCATGGATGACATCCGGGCTGCTCGCAGGGTTCATCCGAATCCTCTCGAGCACGTTCTGCGTGAACTCGTCGACATGGTCTAGGCGTTCTGACTTCGAAACCTGGCCAAGAGGGCCCGCGGGGATATGATGCAGTACGAACCCTGGTTCAACGCTCACAGTGGCGGGGAGCGACGAGCAGTAGGCCCTGGTATAGACGTCGCATCGGATGCCGAGCCTGGCAAGAGCTCCTGCGAGCTGCCGAACGTATACGTTCATGCCCCCGCCATCGCCAGTGCCTGGCTGGACCAGAGGAGAGGTGTGGTATGAAATTATCGCCAATCGCTGCATGAAGATCGCTTTCATCTGAGGCCGACAGCGCACCCGCGGGAACAGTTGCTTTAACTTTGAGCCCCAGTCCGATATTCCTGACCATTCCACGAAATCTTAAAACGCAGTCCCGAAACGCACGCAGAGATCCATGAAATGTGGAGTCCCTCCGTTGACCCAGCTGCATTCACAAAGACTATCTCCGACAATATTAGTTGGGTCTGAAAACTAGCGAATGCCGCCAACGGGCTTGAAGGCACTGGCGCTCAAAATCCGTTCCCTATCCATGAAGCAGGGCCCATCGGCGAGAATGCCTTCCTCAGGCAATGCTCTGAGGCTTAGGCTCAGCCGGGCAGGAGCTTTCACACCTGCACTGTTCTGCCTAGCTGAAGGCCATCGGGCATCTCATCGGACTCGCCCAGCAGAGCCCAAGGGATGATATCTATAGACCACTTCGCCTGCCAGAAGTGCGTTGGGAAATCGGCCGATTGTACGCGAATCCGTCGAAGCATCGGGATTGTCACCTAGAAGTTCAAATGAGTCGCCATCGATGCTTACAAGCCTCTTGATGACGAGAGTGGCCTCATTCCGCGGATCGAGCGCAACTACAATCCGGCCCACTAGGCGTTTGCTTGGACGCTTGAGTTTGCGCACGAGCAGCCTATCGCCTGGCGTCAGCGCTGGAGCCATGGAAACACCTCTGACAACCGCTAAAAAAAACAAGGGGATATAATTCCTAATCTGAAGTAAGATCAGTCAAAACCAGATATCTCTGGACTTTTCTGCGTTTCAGACTAATGTCTGTAACTGTTCTCATAATAAGGCAACTGCAACCGAATAGAGATAAGGAGAGCGACCATGAAGCTACTCGCCAAGGTCATCAAGTCATTAGAAGGAATCACTGCGCCCGTCACTGTCTCTGCTCACTGCGATCTCCCTTGCGGTGTCTACGATCCTGCTCAAGCTCGCATAGAAGCAGACTCCGTCAAAGCCTGCATGGAGAAGTACAACGGCTCAAATGACGAGGTCTTCAAGGCGCGTGCCGTCACAATCAAAGAAGAGAGGGCTGAGCTGGTCAAGCACCATCTTTGGGTACTCTGGACCGACTACTTCAAGCCGGAGCATCTCGAGAAGTACCCTCAGCTTCATACGCTGTTCTGGAACGCCACAAAGGCTGCCGGCGAAAGCAAAAAGACAAACGACACTGCAGTTGCGCAAAACCTCCTCAACCAGATTGCCGAAATCGACAAGATCTTCTGGGAAACCAAGAAGTAGGTAATCGATTTCAAAGGGAGACACTGAGAGAGAGGCTTGCCTCTCTCTTTTTCATACCCCTCCCGAAACGGGCGGAAGAATGGCTATCTCGTCACCGTCTGAAACCATTGCAGCTAGGTTTGCCTGTTCCCCATTCAGCCAGACCTTGGATATCCCGATGATGGCTTTCAATTCGTTTCCATAGAGGGAGATCACTAAGTCAAGAGCTTCCTTGACCGAGCCTGCCTCCACCTCGGTACTCGACACTCCAGCAGCTTCGCGTGCACCGGCAAAGAACTTGACCACAACCATCCGAAAAGGCTCCTTAGACCGAACAAGGCTATTCAGCAATCTAGCCCGACGAACCAAGTTCCCGATCTCACCTCGAACTTTCATCAATGAGCATCGGGCAAGCTTGGCTAAGGCGAGAATTAAAGAGGGAGGATCCCCATAGTGGATCCGATCCACTACCATCTGATCTCACAGCGTAAGTCGAATGCAGCCGCTCAGTGGGTCATCTAGCGCTGATAGTAGTTTCAGGCACATCTAGGAGTCGCGATCATGCGCAGGTCAACCAGGCGGTGGGTACTTTACTTCTCCGCATTATCAGCCGTAACGCTTTCTAGTTGCGGCGGCGCTAGCCCGCATGCTCTCGGAGCAAACTCCAAAAACACTGACCCAACCGTTAAGCCATCCACAACCATTGCGCCCACAACTACAACCTCTTCAACTACAACCACAACGCAGCCACCACATCTCATATCTGGCGCACTTGAACGGCAACTTGCCACACCAGGCCCCTTGACGCCGTTTGGCAGTCCCACAGTACCTAACCAAGGCGTTTGGACACCCGCGGGACGGCTGGTGAATGGCATCCCGGCGGTATATGAGACCAAACTCGTTCCGCCAGGGGGAACTCAGCCAGCTGGAGTAGCCTGGATGGATACCGGTCTTCTCTCGGCACGCCTATATTCCGGATCTATAAGTCCTGGAGGTGGACCGTACAAGTTCACTGCGCCGATCCAGCCGTCACAGGCGGCCTCGGTGGTCGCTGCCTTCAATGGCGGCTTCATCATGAATGTAGCTCATGGAGGGTACTACACACAGGGGCGAATCGTCGTTCCCCTGGTGACAGGAGCAGCTTCACTGGTGATCTACTCTGACGGCAGTGTCAACATTGGCGCATGGGGAACTGACGTCACAATGACGCCGAGCGTTGTAAGTGTCCGTCAGAACCTGGTACCCCTGGTCGCAAACGGCCAGCCTACCACCCAAGCAGCTACCAGCAACTGGATGTCCTGGGGTGCAACATGCGGGGTGAACACGTGCACTGGCCCGGGAATTGAGCACCAATGGCGCTCCGGCCTGGGGATCACGGCGGATGGAGCCCTTGTCTACGTAACGGGCCCTTCACTGGACCCGCTGCAGCTCGCTCAGCTTCTCGTGCGGGCAGGGGCCATTCGCGGAATGCAGCTCGACATCAACCCATACTGGACAGTGCTAGTGACGTACGATCCTCCCAGCCCGGGTGGACTGGCAGCACCAGCTAACGGAACCAAGCTGCTGGCCGCAACGGAGCAGGGCCCCCAGACCTTCTTCGAATCATGGTGGGCGAGGGACTTCATCACCATGTCTGCCCGACCAACTCCCACCAACTGAAGAGTACTTTCCGGCCTCGAAAGATCCCGACCACTGCGGCCATGAACTGGTTTCCCGCTTACCAGGAAATTACAGATCGAGAAAATCGTTGGAGCCTTATCAGGCAGTTGCACACTGGTTAAGCTTCTGATTAGCGGCGCTCTCACAGGAGCAATGTGGGAGATCCTCTTTCCGAGAGGAGCGCTATGTTGGAATTCGAAAAGCTTCAAGATTCCGATTCAGACTACGATAGCCTTGTCGAGCTCATTGGTGACAAAAGGTTCGTTCTCATAGGTGAAGCCACCCACGGAACACACGAGTTCTATAAGGAACGTGCCCGGATAACCAAACGCCTCATACAGGAGAAGGGATTCGCGGCCGTCGCAGTTGAAGCAGACTGGCCCGACGCCTATAGAGTCAACCGATACGTGCTAGGCATAACTGCCGACAAAACCGCGCAAGAGTCTTTGAGTGACTTTCAGCGCTTTCCATCTTGGATGTGGCGCAACGAGGACGTGGCAGAATTCGTCGAATGGCTCAAGACTCATAATGCGTCGCGCAAAGAAAACCAGCCGAAAGTCCGGTTCTATGGATTAGATCTTTACAGTCTGCATTCCTCTATAAACGAGGTCGTCGCCTATCTGGACCGTGTGGATCCAGAGGCCGCTGATGCAGCGAGGCTACGATATCGCTGCTTTGAAAAATTGGACGAAACAGAGGGCGCCGGGGCTGCGTACGGCTACCGAGTGGCACTGAAGATACTGACGCCATGCGAGGAGGAGGTCATAGCTCAGCTAAAGGATCTTCACAGCAGGGCCGTTGGAATCCTTTCTAGAGACGGTTCAGTGGCAGAAGACGAGTTCTTTTTTGCTGAACAGAACGCCAGGCTCGTGCTCGACGCAGAGCAGTACTACCGCATGATGTATCGAAGTGACGTCTCCTCATGGAACCTGCGTGACGAGCACATGGCTGGGACACTCAACTCTTTGGCGACTCATCTCGATCGCTATCTGGAACGCTCCAAGATCGTCGTATGGGAGCACAACTCACACATTGGTGATGCCCGAGCCACATCCTTTTCCGATTCGGGCGAACTCAATGTCGGGCAGCTCGTGAGACGCTCATGGCCTGATGACTCCATTCTCATCGGCTTCACCACTCATCACGGATGGGTGACTGCTGCATCACGCTGGGGTGGCCATACAGAGCGAAAACGAGTCAGGCCCGCGCTTGCCGGAAGCTACGAAAAGCAGTTCCATGACTTAGGGCTGGACCGCTCACTCATCTTGACCGAGAAGAACGCCTTGGAACTGAAAGGACGCAAATTTGAACGTGCCATAGGAGTCATCTACCAGCCGGAAACCGAGCTTGGCAGCCATTGGTTTCACGCGGACCTTCCGTCCCAATTCGACGCTGTGATACACATTGATCAGACGACGGCGGTAAAGCCCCTTGAAACGACATCCGTTTGGGAAGAGGGAGAGGCTCCCGAGACCTTCCCCATGGGGCTCTGATTCAAATGGTATTCACCGATCGGACAGATGCTGGGAAACGCCTTGCCCATGCACTTGCGCATCTCAAGAACACTGGCGTGGTTGTTCTCGGTCTTCCTCGTGGCGGAGTGCCAGTGGCGTTTGAAGTGGCGAAAGGGCTCGAAGCCCCGCTGGATGTAATTGTCGTCAGAAAGCTCGGCATGCCTTTCCAGCCCGAACTTGCAATGGGGGCGGTCAGCGAAGAAGGAGCTCTTGTCATCGACTACGGCCTGGTGCAGAGTTCTGGCGTAAGCAAAGAACAGCTTCACGCGATAGAGGTGGAGCAGCGAGCCGAGGTCGAAGCGCGAGTTCGCCGCTTTCGCGGCACGCGCCAGAGATTAGACGTCGCAGCACGTCACGTGGTCATCGTCGACGATGGTTTGGCGACTGGCGCAACTGCTGCGGTTGCCTGCCAAGTAGTGCGTGACAGGGGAGCCGCCAAGATCACACTCGCTGTGCCAGTATGCTCAGTGGAGGCAGCCGAAAAACTCGAAGGGGTTGCCGACGAAGTGGTCTGCCTGGAAAGGCCGACTCCTTTTTACGCTGTGGGCCAGTACTATGCCGACTTCACGCAAACAAGCGATGGGGAGGTGGTCAGACTCCTGAGCAAGCGTGCTGCCGAGCTACAAAAACCAGGTTCTTCTGGCGATTCGCAAAGCGAGCCCGGGTCGGCCCAAGCAAGGACCTCGAAACAGCAAGCCAAAATGCCACAGGCCGCTGAATAGAGAACGGCGTTGCATAAGGGACGCACTTCTTGCAAACTCAAAGGTCTAATTTGCGACAAGAAAGAGTCAGATCGACGTGAACGCCAATGAGTTGCAGCAGTTCCTGAAGTCGCTTTCGCGGGGCACTGCGTAGCTAGAGGCTGTTTGATGAGTAGGTCTGATCTCTTGGCTGATATTGAGCATTCGATCACATTCCATCCCGCCCGTCCAACACGATTCGCACTTGCGGCCGATTGACAATACTAAGACTTGAGCAGATTGACAACTCTGAGGTGAGAGGGCTGACCTAAATGGCAATGGGCGGTACGGGAGATGTCACTCCATTCAACCCGAGCATCACTGAACCAAAAATGCGACTAACGCGCCTGGATGTTGACAGTTTTTGCAAACTGCAAACCCGTGCCACTGTTTGACAGTGACCTCGCCATGGGGAAAGCTCTCCTAATCAGCTAGTGGAAACAGGTAGAACTGTACGCCTCCGCGCTCTTCGCCCACGAGCTCGCTTTCGTGATTCCTGAAATATTCACTTAGCCTCTCAGAAGTTGCGATAGCCGAGCCCGGTACGTGAGCGAAGCTTTGCCCAGTTCCGCCTGCTGGCTCAACAATATGGAGCCCGAGGGCCAGAGCCTCGCGTGTGGTAAGCCTGTCGTCATGACCGGGCATTCTTCCCTCCTGTATACGGTCTTCGAAAGAGACTACATTTCTAGTTGTCAACTCGCAAAAGAGAGTAAAGGACAACGTGCGAATTTTCGACAAAATACGCATCCGTGCCTTCAGATCGATCCCTGACATGGCCTGCGCTGAGCAGAACCAAAGGTGGCAAGGTGCCGCCGACAATCTACGTTCTCTTTGTTGAATTGAAGCGACACTCGTGTGGTAAAAAACCATAGCCAGGGTATTATCGCGCGTTTCTAATCAGATTACAGCAGAGATCGCAAAAATAGTGGTCCTCCCCCAGCCAAACTGTGTCAAAACGAAGACTTGGCAGAGGCTCTAGATGGAAGTTGATCCAAGGATCTTCCAGTGCCCCCTATAACAGCCTTTAGGTCGGTTCCCATCCGGCGCCCGGTTCTAGACAGATGAGGAGTGAGCGGTTATCTTGTTCAGTCGCCCGCCCAGCTAGTGCATTGGAGAACGTCAATGCCCGACGGCACAAGTCAAGAGAATACTCAGATCCCGGAAGGCTATTTCACGCTCGCACGTCCTGAACTATTAGAACGCATCCCTACAAGCGCACAAAGAGTGCTCGAACTTGGCTGCGGAGCAGGAAAGCTCGGCGAAGCAGTGAAGGTCAGACAGCAAGCGAAAGTCGTTGGAATTGAATACGACCAGAACACCGCAATAACAGCCTGGTAGACGAGATTCACCAAGCCGAACTCAATACATTCGAGTTTCAGTGGGAAGATCACTCGTTTGACTGTGTCGTCGCAGGCGATGTGCTGGAACATCTGCTCGACCCATGAGAGATGCTCAGAAGAATAAAACTCGTCTTGAGCGATGGTGGCACGCTCGTGGTCAGCATCCCAAATGCGTCATTCCCTCAGGTCCTTGAGCAGCTTGCAAACGGTCGTTTTGACTACGACGATGCGGGTATTTTAGATAGAACGCACCTGAGATTCTTTACAAGACAGACATTCAATGAGGCCCTAAGCAACGCAGGATTCGCAGTAATTCGAGCCGAGCCTGTACTCCACCCCATTTTCAATCAGATTCCGGAAGAAGTTCGCAATAATGGAAGCTCCATATCCTTTAGCACGGTATCTATTCAGTTGCGAGACTACGCTCACGTTCTTGACATCATGACTTATCAGTGGCTCTTCACCGCCCGCGACTGAACGGAACTACCGCTTAGAGTGGTGGGCCGCCAGGGTCTCGATCCCTGCACCTTGAGATTAAAAGTCTCCTGCTCTGCCCGATGAGCTAGCGGCCCTGAAGTTGAAGACAAGACTAGATCATAACAAATTAAACCCAAACCTCTGTAGCCCAAGAACTGGATGCTTGGGTCCATGCTTGCTTTCAACAAGCACTGTGGCAGCTATGCCGAATAATCTGAACAACCGCTCAGCCGTTGCAGATTTGCCATGTTTGCTGAAAAGACACTCCCCATTCAGTAAATTTTCAGTGGCCAGGTCTTTAATGGAAGCATTCTGATGTTCAACAAATGGCGGAGCAAGTATTGGCAGTCTCAAACTGGGAAATTGCAAGAAGATTTGTAGCCCCGGACGATCCACCACCTGGATCGCATAAGGCGAAGACCCACTTCAACACCAAGCTCACTGCCCTGACAGGCCTAATGATATTCGTCCTCTTGGCCGCAGAAGGGGTCACGATTCCCTTCATCGGCAAGCTGGTCGCCTTACATGTCTTTATCGGCTGGGTTTTGTTGCCGCCAATCCTTCTTAAGATCGTCAGCACCTCTTACCGGTTCGTGATGTATTACACAGGCAATCCGCGATATGTGAAAGCCGGACCGCCAAAACCACTCTTGAGAATTCTCGGACCGTTGGTCATAGTTTCCACCACACTCTTATTGTGGTCGGGAATCGAACTAGTCCTCGTTGGACCACATGGCCCGAACGCTTTGCTGTGGGGAGCCATTCACAGGGCCACGTTTGTCTTCTGGTTTGGATTCATGACAATACATGTTCTGGCCTACTTCCTCAAGGCGAGTTCGCTGGCACTTCCTGAACTGAATCGGAAACCCGGAGCACACTCCATCCGAATCCCAGGAAGAACGCTTCGAATAGCACTGGTTGCGGCGTCTCTTGTAGTAGGGATAATTATCGGCATCGTCGAATGGCATATGAGCGTTCCGTGGAGCACCTTACTAAGCCATCACCTGAAGTTGCGCTGAACCACAAACCTCTCCAAATCGTTAGACTTCAACGGATGGAAAACGAGGAGATTTCTCTCTCAGCTTCGGATCTCGAAAACCTAAGCGTGAAGGTCACCGAAATCGAGTCGCGACTGGCACGTTTGCAGACGATTGTGAGAAAGATAGATTCAGATGCCTATGGAAAATGCGAGGCCTGCCAGGCTGAAATAGACCTAGAGGTGCTGTCTTCCAACCCTGAGGCGAGCCTCTGCGCCGCGCATGCACCCGAACCCGGGGAAATTGTGTGATGCCCCTTTGCCACGAACGTCTGCCCCTCTGAAAGCGGGAATACCAAGAGGCGCCTGCCTCAGATCTTAAATGCAGCACCAACTTCTGGAGGGAAAAGCTCATCTAGCTTCACCAAACGATGAGCAACCCCTTGCTCGAACGACCACTCCGCGAATGCCTCAAGCGTGGCCCTATTCTCTTCAACACCGTACGGGAACGCATTTCCCCCGAAAGCCTCTTTAGTTCTTCTGAGAGCTTCATCTATCCATAGAAGCGGGACTCTGCTGGCAGGTCCGGCTGGTGCGACTGCAAGACGGGCCACACTGCGAGCTCTGGCTTCGTCGAATGCAGTGAAAAGGTTCCTCAGCACCCAAGGGTAGGTTTCCACAGTTTCGCGCTTGATGACCATAAGGTGCATGATCGGGACGATCCCAGTCCGCGTTGCATACTCCATCTCGATGTCAAGGGTATTTGGCAAGAGCCTTGCGATACGAGGGTCGTTCCTCTCAAAACTCGTAGGCGCATGGGCGCTTATGATGGCGTCTATGTCTCCGGATAGCAGCATCTCATCTAGGTTGCGGCCTGCCACTGGAGTCAGCCTGAGGCCGTTTCGCAATGCGAGCGGGACTTTCTCCGTCCTGCCCGCCTGATTTACTCCGGCCTGAAACCACTCGACGGACTCGAGCGGAACTCCCCACTCATGATTCATCAGCGCCCTCGCATAGATTGCCGCGGTCATGGCCCATTCGGGGACCCCTATCTTCTTGCCTTCCAACTCTTGAGGGGCGTTTATCTCGCCCGATCTGACGTAGAAAGAGGAGTGCCGAAAGACCCGCGAGGGAAATACCGGGATACCGACCATTGAAGTGTCACCTCGTGAAACAAGTGAGATATAGGTAGCCATCGACATCTCAGACACTTCCCACTCACGGAAAAGCTCAAAACGGTAAAAGATCTCTTCGACCTTGAAATCTAGGCAACGCAGCCTGATTCCCTCTGGCTGGACTTTGCCGGTCACAAGATCGGTCATCTGGTCGTAATGTGTCATAGCTACCGTCAACTGGATGGGTTCCACAAAATCTCCCGATTTTCGTTCGTCTCACAATTCCGCAATAAATGGGGGAAACGGGCTATCCAGCAACCCAGGAACGCCCGCACCGTGCCACAGCCAGGACTCCGTAAAGAGAATGCGCCTGAAATCAGAAGTGGGTCAGAAGGCCAGCCCACAAGTCATGCCAAATCAGCCAACCTTCAATCCGAGAAGGCGAGACACGTTACCCTCGTAAATGGCCTCCTTCTCAGATGCCGAAAGGCCGATCTCCTCCATGTTCTTGATAGTCGCCCTGATATACCCAGGCCCCTTTTCCGGGTCAAATGGAGAGTCCGACGCAAAGAGAACATGGTCGGCACCGTAGAAGTCGATGCTGCACCTCAGAGCGTGTGCTGCACCAAACATTGCTGTGTCGGCATACATCATCTTGAAGTACTCTATCGGGCGCTTTGACAGCGGGTAGTGCTCTATATCGGCCTTCTGATCCTCCGGCGTGCGTGCGCCAAGCTGATCCCATCCTGGCCCAACTCGGCCAGCAAAGTGAGGAATCATTGAACCACCGTGGTGAATGAGAAGCTTAAGATCGGGGTAACGCTCGAGCACACCACTGAAAACAAGTCTTGCCTGAAATGCGGAAAGATCGTACTCCCAGCCAAGTGTCCACCAGATTTCATAAAGGGACCGAGTTTCAGTTGGGTAGTCCGGCCAGCTGGAATTCCTTGCAGGGTGCACCTGGATTATGCCACCACTTTTGGCCGCATTCTCCCAGAACGGCTCGAACTCATCAAGATCCATCGGCTTGCCGTGCACGTGCGTGTAGATCTGGGCACCGAGTGCACCCAGCTGAGTCATCGCATAGTTGTACTCTTCAATACCAGCCTCTGGATCATCGAGAGGGGCAGCCGCAAAGAAGCCCGCAAACCTGTCTGGGTGATCGGCCACCATTTCGGCGAGAGTCTCGTTGGCAAGCCTCGCCATCTCTCTCGATACTGCCGGCGAGCCTAGGTCTTCCACGGGCGGAGCCGCCAGATTGACGATCTGGCGGTATTCACCGAATTCATCCATCTGCTTGAACCTAACGTTTAGGTCGACCATAGACGGAATGTTTGACACCCTTTTTCTAAGATTTGCCGCCTCCTTGGTCTCTCCAAGCTCAAAGAAGCGGTCGTAATACTTGCGAGGCATGATATGGCAAAAAGAATCGATCTTCATAACGTCTCTTTCGGTCCATCGAACGCACCCACCGCTGGCAGATGCAGGTCAAGTAGAATTTTTCCGTACTGCTCCATCGGTCCCCCAAAACACCAAAGGCACTTTCTGGCTGATCGCCTATCCAGCCAAGGCGGCATACCCGCTTACCCGAGCCGCAATTTCGTTTGCGTTCTCCGGCGCAGCATCGCCTCTCCATGAAACGTGCATGTCGGGACGAAGCAACAACAAATCTCGTTCATAAACCTTCCTGGCGGCTGGAGAGGACACCGAGAGAGTCCTAAATGGCACCGAAAGTTTTTCGAATGCTTTTCTAAAGCCTTCTCCAGCATTCGGATCACCACTTAGATTCACCAATGTATACCCATTTGGGTCGATCATGTCTTGAATTGGCACACCATTTTCGATCCATATGTGCGGAAGGCGGCTGCCCGGCCAGGTTGTCGGAGCGTAGTCGAACGAGTCCGAGTCGGGAGCCTCTCCTTCCTCTTCGATGATGAGCGGCGATCCTATGTAGCGATAACCTAGCTCGATTCCCAGCAACTCGTTACTCTTCCTTTGCTCCTTGTCGACAAGCTGGCGGATCTTCTCCCGATGCGCCTCTCCCTCTGGCGAGTCATCAAAAGCAAGCGGCCCGCATATGCTGCGCCAGGTCCTCCGACCGACAGCGGCCTGGCGGGATGCATTGACATTCCGCGCGCCCACATAGCGGCGCTCGGTATCATATGAGCTCATGAGCTCAGGACCTCCCCAGCCCGCCAATGTTGCCGCGAGCTTCCACGAAAGGTCTATGGCATCGCCGACCCCTGTGTTCATTCCCAAGCCGCCGGTCGGTATTACCAGATGAGCAGCGTCACCAGCTATGAATACCCTCTTGGTTGAATATTGATCCGCGAGCATGAGGCGCTGTCTCCATTTACCTACATACAGCAGCTCAAACTCCACAGGTGTCCCAACCGTCTTGCGAAACAGTTCCACCATCTCAGATGCATCTTCTACAACTGCATGCAGCGTCAGATGCTTGGTGTCATCCTGGACGATCAGGAAGGTGGACTTGTCGTCCGCCACATGGTAATGGCGACCCTTTCCCATTGGAATATTCTCATAGACGCCAGGTGCGTAGTAAAGCGCTTGGTGCATCTCGAGAAGCGATTCTCCTCGCAATTCAATTTCGAGCTGGCTGCGCACTGTTGAAGTCCCACCGTCACAGCCGGCCAAATACTTAGAACGTATCGAGACCTCGTTGCCCTCTAGGTCGCGCACAATGGCAGTGACTCCATCGTCATCTTCAGTAAAAGACTCGAGCTCGTGTCCAAATCTCACGGTGACGCCTTCAGTCCTCTCTGCCACCCCTTTGAGCAGGGGCTCCAAAGTGTACTGAGAGACCAGCTGGTATGGCTCGAGGGGCATCGACCCGTCATTGGTGACCGCACCTTCAGCCTTCAGCTGATTTACTG